>DATHDH010000139.1:0-5274 GCA_035319145.1 Dissulfurispiraceae bacterium
AGTTCACACCGTTCGCGCTCATATTATAAATGGCGTGAACATCCCATGTATCGGCGCCGGTTTTTCTGTAGTACATATTAACGAGATGGCTATTGCCAAGGGAATCATACACGGTTATCGAGGATGCGAAATTATATGACCCCGTGGCCGGACCTGTCGTGGCGCTGAGGTTCCACGGTGTTATTGGAGCTACCTCACGTGAATCCAGATTGAACTGGACGTTGATACTCGAAGACTGATTCGGCGCACTGTTCACGGTCGCAATGTTTATGCGGTCAAGATTGGCTGTAATATTGCCAGCAGCATCAGCTTGATACCCAAGCAGAAAATCACCGTTCGGGTTAACAATGTATCCGTTTTTATCCACCGCAAATTGCCCTGCCCGTGTATAAAACTGAGCGCCGGCCGGTTCCCGGATCATGAAGAATCCGTCTCCATCGATCGCCATGTCGAGCGGATTGCCGGTCGTCTCAAGGGTTCCCTGACTGAACATCTGCTGGACGGATGAGACGAGCGATCCGCGACCGACCTGGAGGTTGCTTCCACCGCCGAGTGACTGGCTCAGGACATCGCCGAAATTAGCCCTGCTGCCCTTATATGCCGTGGTATTCACATTGGCGATGTTGTCGCCGATGACCGATAGCGCCGTACCGTTTGAACCGAGTCCGCTTACTGCAGTATAAAGTGATGTGAGCATTGTCATGGTATGGTTCCCCCTTAAGTCGTCGTCGGATTGCTGACTGTGCGAACGTCTGAATATGATATTTTCGATCCGTTCACAACGAGATTGACCGTGCCATCATCCGCTATCGACACGCTCGTTACGGTGCCTTTCGTTCCATTGACATCGACAATCTCCTTGCCGATGAGTCCGACCGCAACTGCGGAATTCTGAGAATTCTGCGCGGTCAGGAGCTTCTGCAGATTCGTATTGACCGAGGTCATCTCCTTCAGCGAATTAAAGCTTGCGAGCTGTGCGATGAATTCGGTATCTTTCATCGGGTTCAGGGGATCCTGATTCTTGAGCTGCGTAATGAGAAGGTTCATGAAGTCCTGCTGGTCCAATTCGCTGTTTGACTTCTTTGTCGTCGTCGACGCAGTCCCTGTATATGCAGGGTTGTTAAGAATCGACGAAATAGATGATGCCATATCGTTCCTCCTATGCGAGATAATTCAGAAAGTTATCGTTAGCCGGACGGTTCTGCCGGTTTTGTTTGCGCGTTTCCTGCTCCTGTTGACGCCCCTGCCCCGAAACATAGTCATCATGAAGATCTACCATCAGTTCACCAACACGAATGCCGGACTGCTCAAGATGCGAGCGTATCTGGGGAAGCGTCGAAGCCAGAATGTCCTTTGTGGAACCTGATTGTACCCGCAGATCAGCGGTAAGCACTCCCTGCACCATTTTAAGACGGATCTCAAGATGACCAAGGTCCGGGGGATCGAGCCGAACCACCATCTGCGCCGTGCCTTTTTCGGCAGCCGACTGCACAGTTGCCGGCAGTTCCTGCACCTTCACTGACGCGGCAGATTCATCAACCTTCGGGGTGTCGTGCGGCGTTATGATCTGCTGTGCCGTCAGTCCCGCCGCGAGTGAAGACACAACGGAGGAATCGTTATCCGACAGGCGGTATCTCACCTCATCAGACATCGCAAAAAGATCCGCAGATTGAGTCGCCCCTCCCCGCTCCGCGAGACCGTCCACAAGGTTAGGACGCATGTCAAAGGACTTTACCGTGTCTTCAAAACTTTTTTCTGGGATATTCGCGCTTGAGATGGCGGTGTCGGGCGCCGGCAGGTCAGTCATGAGTTCCGGTGCCGCGCTCTTCAGCACTTCGCCTGCATTCGCATTCTCTACCTTCTGTGCAAGCCCGGACAAGTCGGGACGCGCCGAAGCGGGGGTTTCACTCCATGGGGACGCAGTTGTTTGTTGATCAGGTTCCTTAAGCAATGCAGCACCAGGAAGACCGCTCTGCTCTTCTGTCTGCAATTGCTTGTCCGGGATAACCGGAACGGAAACATTCGCGAGAAATTGCTGAAGAGAGCTCATTGCGTTGGGATCCGGCGATTTCTCAGCATCTGCTCCTCTGCCCTCCTCTGGATCGCGCGTTTCCTTGGCAGAATCAGAAGCTGGTGGGGCATCCTGCGGCTGACGACGCACCTTGGCGATACTGTTGCGTACGGCAGATTGCAAGACGCGTGTGAAGCCTTTTACATCCTGTTCAACCGGCTTATCGCCCGTACCGGTCGGTGACATAACGGCATGAGCATTACCGGCGGCAAAGAAGGCTGTTCCTGCAGACTGCACATGGTCCTCCAAAATTCCAAGATGCAGACTACAAGCAACCTGCATGCCAAAATACGGAAAACAATCCAACTGTTTAATTTTCTTTTAATTCAAGCGCTTAAATAAGTGCATCCAAGGCTCCCGGCAATGCTTCATTGCGGTATTCAGTATTTTTTTACCGGCGCCTGCACTTTTTTCCGACTGGATTAGGCATGGAAACAGATTAAGATAAAGCGGCAAATAATTCTTATTTTTTTCGGATGAGTTTCTTTGAGAGATTCGCGGCTTTTTCGGGCTCGACCTGCGCCAGAATCTTGCCGGCAACTTTCGGCTTAAGGGATTGCAGCAACTGCAGTGCCGATTCATCGTCGAGGCGCTCGATTCTGCGCGCGGCATCCTCGGCAGGCATCACTTCATACATCTTGGCGACAGCCAGAAGGCGGTCCTGACGACCCTTTTCCATAGCCTTCCTGGTGGCATCTGTTTCCTCTTTGAGCTTGCGGAGCTCCGCCATCTCCTTTTGAATATCTGCTTTGAGAATTGACAAGCGTTCTTCTTCCAGTGATTGGGCAGGAGCAACCGCGGAAGGCGCCTCACCCTGCTTCTTACTCTCCTGCTGAGCGGAAATCGTCAGGGAAACGGGGATCAAAACAGCGGCCAATGCTGCAAAAAACATCAAGCCCCAGAACCATGAGGATCCGGTTCGCATGGTTCCGGATTCGTCGGACTTAACGGCCATCACGCCTGCCGAAATGGGAGACCGAACGTTCATCCGCATCGCTTTGTTCCTTGCGTTGCTTCTTCTGACCATCAGCTTTTCGATGTATTTCATCCAAACGTTCGAACGTCTTGCGTTCCCGCGACGCCCCCATCAGCCGGCTGCGGGCATCATCCACTTCCATCTGCTTCTTTTTTACCACCTTCTGCTGAGACCCGATCCGATCAATAACATGCTCCATGTAGTCCTGGAGGCGGCGAATCTCCTCAATCGTACAAACACCGTTCGTGCTGCCGTCCAGCTTCACGCTGACCGCGGCATGCTGCTGCTCAAGCAGCGCCAGCCGCTCTTCTTCTCCCGAGAGGTCTTTCATCAGGAGGGCAAGGAAGTTTTTTGCTTCGTCCTCGCTCCAGCGTTTCAGGTTCAAAAGGCTCCGGACCGAGTCGCTCACCGTTCAGTCTCCATCATTGCAATCATCTGGTTCAGGGCCTCGTTGAACGTCACCCGCTCATTGATATCCTGCTTCAAGAATGTCCGTATCCGTTCCATCATCCGGATTGCATAATCGACGCGCGGATTTGTGCCTTCTTTATAAGCTCCGATGGTAATAACGTCTTCATACCTCTTATAGGTTGCCATAATTTCGAGAACCCTCTCCACATATGAGCGATGCTGATCGGAGATAATGTCTTTCATGATACGGCTTACGCTCTGCAGCATGTCGATGGCCGGATACTGGTTCTGGTTTGCAAGTTCGCGTGACAAGACAATGTGTCCGTCGAGAACCGAGCGGGCTGCATCGGCAACAGGCTCGTTGAGGTCGTCTCCCTCGACGAGAACGGTATAAAGGCCGGTTATGGCCCCCGCCTTGTCCCATGTCCCGGCGCGTTCAACGAGCCGCGGAAGCAGCTTAAATACAGACGGCGTATAGCCCTTTGCCGTGGGCGGCTCTCCTGCTGCGAGACCTACCTCGCGCTGCGCCATTGAAAAACGGGTCAACGAGTCCATCATAAAAAGAACATCCTTGCCTTCAGATCGGAAATACTCTGCTATAGCGGCAGCGACAAATGCCCCGCGTATCCGCACCAGCGGCGACACATCGGATGTGGCGACGACAAGCACCGACCTCTGCAGACCTTCCTCGCCGAGATCGCGTTCGATGAATTCGCGCACCTCCCTGCCGCGCTCGCCGATCAGCGCGATGACATTGACATCGGCGGCAGTGTGGCGTGCCATCATGCCGAGCAGAACGCTCTTGCCGACGCCGCTTCCGGCCATGATGCCGATGCGTTGGCCCTTGCCGCATGTCAGCATGGCGTTGATGGCGCGTATGCCGAGATCGAGCGGCTCGGAAATGCGGCGCCGCATCAGGGGATTCACCGGTTCGGTATGAATCGGATAGAGCCGACCCCCGACCGTGCCCTGACGATCAATAGGATTGCCGAGGCCGTCAAGGACCCGCCCCAGAAGGTCATTGCTCACCTTGATATATCTCTGCCGTCCTCTGGCGATTATCTTCGCGCCGGGACCGATGCCCATGATCTCGCCGAGCGGCATGAGAAGAATGCGGTCATTTCTGAAGCCGATGACCTCGGCCTCAACAAATTCGTTACTGTCGGATCCGTTTTGCTGTATTTGGCAGATATCGCCGATGTTCGTCCTCGGCCCGAGTCCTTCGACGACGAGACCAACCCCTTGGCTGACGCGGCCGTATACCTTTATCGGCTCTGTCTCGCCTATGAACTCGCGGCATCTAGCTATCAAGCGCGGTTCTGACTGCATTGCGAACCTCTTTTATCTGCTCTTCGATACGGGCGTCTACTGCTCCCGACACTGTTTCGACATAACAGCCTCCGGGATGTATCGATTCACTCGGTTTGACTTCAATATGTTTAAGTCCGGACGACTCGCGCAGCATGGAAAGACGGTGCTCAATCGAATCGAAATCGATCGGATTCACCAATATGGTCACCTGCTCATCAACGCTGGAAACCTTGCCGAGCGCGTCGGTCGCTACGGCAACCACTGCCTCGCGGTCGAGGTCGAGCTCCTTATGAATCACCTTTTCGGCGATCTCTATCGACAGGGACACGAGGTCCGGCAGCAGTTGCTTGCCGCGGCGTTCCGCAAAATTGTCCAGTTCGCGGATAAGGTCCATGAGGTGCTGAACGGTTGTGTCGATTTGTTCTTTGGCGTCGGCCAGGCCCTTCTCAAATCCGACTGAATAGCCTTTTTCGGCCGCCTCTGTTTCACGCCGCTTGAGACTGGC
>DATHDH010000140.1:0-2049 GCA_035319145.1 Dissulfurispiraceae bacterium
CAAAAAAAGCGTTTTTGCTGAGATCGGCATCTTCAATCCCCGGCACGAGACTGACAGAGGCAAAGAGGTCTTCCACGCAGGTCGGCTCGCCGCTTACGGCACCGCGGCACCTTATATGCAGCACCGGACCGCCGAACCTCATATACCTTGCCGCTTCCCCGGCCGGCTCGGTAACTGTCCTTAAAATTATTTCACGGTCCAGTCTCACGCCGCTTCCGAAGACATCTTCCGAAAATCGGGTCAGTATGGTCATGCCGAGATGCGGGACGGAACTTTTAACGAACGTCCCCTTTCCCTGCTGGCGTTTCAGGTATCCGTCTTTGACGAGGTCGGCGACGGCGAGGCGCACTGTGGCCTTGCTGACATTGAATATCCGGCAGAGTTCATCCTCCGAAGGGATGAGCGCGCTGACGAGCCAGTCACCATGCTCTATTTTGCGCTTGATGATCCCGTAGATCTGTACATAGAGCTTCTGCTGGCTGTCGCGATCTACCACCGCTTGAATCGTCATCCGCCCTGCCTTTCCGAACCCGAGTCGAGGTCACGTTCCCAGGCTCTTCAGTATTACTACTAATAAAGAGCAAAGCGGATGCCAGACGTGAAAACCTATTGATTTATAAGATTACCTGTCATTATAAAGACCGAACAAAAGAATAATATTGAAACAAATTGTTGCAGTTCATGGGGGGGATCAAGAAAAAAATAAGTTTTTAGAGCAATTGCGGTGCAATAATGCGTTGCGGTGTTTTATTATGTTGCAATACGAAGCTGCTTGATTTTGCGTTGGAGTTGCTGCCGATAGATGCCAAGTATCTGAGAAGCCTTGGAAATATTCCCTCTGGCCTCCTGGAGGGCTTGCCAGATGAGCTCCCGTTCATAAGCCGAGACGGCATCGCGCATCTTCGGCGTCGACGTCCGCTTTTTGGGCGTTGTCTGCTGGAGAAACTGCGGCAGGCTCGACGGCAGTATTTCAGGGCCGGTCGTAAACGATATCGCATGTTCGATAATGTTTTCGAGTTCGCGGACATTTCCGGGATAGGGATAGTTCATGAGTATCCCCATTGTTTCATCCGTAATATCACGGATTGCTATATCCTTCCGCTTCGCAGCATATTTTCGGATAAAATGCCGGACAAGCAGCGGAATGTCTTCCATGCGCTGCCTGAGCGTCGGGAGGTGTATATTGATTACGTTCAGGCGATAATAGAGGTCTTCTCGAAACGTCCCCTTTTTACAGAGCGTCCTCAACTCACGGTTCGTCGCTGCGATAAACCGAGCGTCGACGTGCATATGGCGCCCACCGCCGACCCTCATGAACTCGCCTTCCTGAATAACCCGCAAGACCTTCGTCTGAAAAAGCGGGGAGACATCGCCGATTTCATCCAGGAAGACCGTCCCTCCATCTCCAAGTTCAAGGATGCCCTTCTTCGTGTAATTCGCCCCCGTAAACGCACCTTTCTCGAAACCAAAAAGCTCCGATTCCAGAAGGGTATCGGGAATGGCACTACAGTTGATGGTCATAAACGCATTCTGGCTACGGGGGCTCCAGCGGTGAATTGAACGGGCTACCGGCTCTTTACCGGTTCCGCTTTCACCGGTAATGAGAACGTTGCTCTCGCTGACGGCGGCTTTCTTGATGAGGCCGAAGACCTCCTGCATGAGGCTGCTCTTGCCCACAATCTGGTCAAAGCCCTCGCTGTGCGGGAGAAACTTCTTTTTGTGCTTGGCAATGATCTGCTCCAGCGACTTTCGCGTCAACGTCTTCTCGATGACATCGCTTGCGCCGAGTTGCATCGCCTCGACCGCCGCCTTCATGTCGGATCCCGAAAAACCGATGACCGGCAGTTTCTGCCGCAGCACCAGCAGGTCTTCGCGCCAGGTGTTCAGGGAGAGATCAATAAAGGCAATATCATATTCGTCAAGGGCTGACTGATCCACAGCGACCGCGCGTCGCCTGTGCCCTGCCACCGTACACTCGGAGCAGAAAGGCTTCAAGAGCGTTTCCATATCCTTTGAGTCAGAAATGACCAGGATTTTCCGCATATCGAC
>DATHDH010000141.1:0-4777 GCA_035319145.1 Dissulfurispiraceae bacterium
AGTAATATCGTGCTGGTCGGAATGCCGGGCGCCGGGAAAAGCACGGTCGGTATTTTGCTGGCCAAGCTAGTCTCGAAGGGCTTTGCAGATACGGATGTGCTCATTCAAGTTTCGCAGGGGCGCAGTCTCCAGGATATCATCGACCGTGACGGGTACTTGGCCCTCAGAAAGATAGAGGAAGTGGTGCTTCTCGGGCTGTCCTGCACTGATTGCGTCATCGCGACGGGGGGAAGCGCCATATACAGTGAAGGTGCGATGCAGCATCTGAAACGTGACGGAGTGGTCGTGTTTCTTGATGCGGATATCGGGACGCTCTGCTCTCGCATCCATGATTATGAAACGCGGGGGCTGGCGAAGCGACCTGAACAATCATTTCAGGAACTCTTTGCCGAGAGGCGGATTCTGTATGAGAGATATGCGGATGTAATCGTGAAGTGCGACGGGCTGTCGCATGAAGAAGTCTGCGCTACGATCACGGCACAACTGAAGTCGATCGGCTAATCCTATCTCCGGATACGTGTAATCTGGAATTAGGTGCAGCTAGCCTGCATATTCATGACCGGTGCGGGATATCCGTTCTCAGGCGAGCTGATCAGCCCTTTGCAACCATGGAAAACATGGTCGAGCAATAAACGTTGTGGAGCAATTGTCACCTTGCCTTGCCCGCTCGCGCGTGCCGTGAAAACCCAGGCACCGCGCTTTTGAGCGGATATCCCCCCACCGGTTCTCCGATGTTATGAACAATGTGGGTTAACAGGTCCGGAATTCATGAATGCAATGACCTCAGCCGCACCCCTATCGTTTTTGTTCGGAGAGATAATCGCCGAGCAAGCCGCGTCCATGTTCGTCTTCATGGCAATAGACGCAGAGATTTTCCCAGTTGGATCCATCGGGCGGATTGTTGCGCGGATTGCCGTCCTTGTGATGAACCGTCAGGAGGTGGCGGTTCTTCTCATCGAATTCGCGGGCGCATTTGGCGCAGATGAGTCCGTGTATTCTGAGGGACTGTTCGCGGTAGCCGGTTGCCGCAGACGAGCTTTCCCCCCGCAGTCTGCGTGCGATCTCGGAAGCCGACTCTTCTGTTGTATTGGGATGAGACGATGTAATCCGAAACGGCTTTCGTGCGCGCATGCGTCCTCCTATCGCAGAGCGGGGTCTGCAATCCCCGCCTCCGCAAATCCCTTCGCCCTGAAGAGGCAGCTGTCGCAGCGGCCGCACGGTCGAAACCGGTCCGGGATATTTCTTATGGGGAGACGTGGAGTTCGATCGGCCTCCAATGTTCCAACCGGGCTGATCTCCTGCGGGTCGTAGCAACTCCACGTCAGTCCGTAGTCGAGGCCATGCGACACCCCCGTCCTAATAATGTCAGCTTTCGTCATAGCCAGCAGCGGGGCATTGATACGAAACCGGAGCGTGCCCTCGACCCCCGCCCTTGTCGCCAGGTTCGCCATTGTTTCGAATGCCGCAAGGTATTCAGGACGGCAATCAGGATATCCGCTGTAATCAATGGCGTTCGCGCCGATAAAAATATCGGATGCCTCCAGCACTTCAGCCCATCCGAGGGCGAAGGAAAGGAAGATTGTATTGCGGGCAGGCACGTAGGTGACGGGGATCGCAGGCGATTGCTTTTCATCACCGGCCGATTCGTCTTTTTCCTGCCCTGGGCGCGCACCTTTCGGAACTTCAATGTGCGAGGTCAAGGCCGATCCGCCTATCTCGCGCAGATTGAAATCTGTGATGAGATGCCTGGCGGCCCCGAGATGTTGTGCAATCTGCCGTGCAGCTTCAAGTTCTATAGAGTGGCGCTGGCCGTAGCTGAAACTGAGAGCAAAGACGGAATACCCCTGCGCTCGTACCATTGCCATGACAGTTGTGGAGTCGATCCCTCCGCTCAACAGGACGACGGCCTTCATCTTTTTTTGTTCCTGCCGGGAGCGACCTTTCCTTCAGTCCCGGCGATAAGCCGCCTGATATTGTCGATGTGACGGACAAAAATCAGCGCGGTGATCAAGCATGCAATGACCGTTTTCTCGGGCGAACCCGCCATGAAATGCATGGCAAACGGGAGGGCGGCAAAGGCGACCAACGCCCCGAGAGAAGATATGCCGCTCTTTGAAAAGGTGAAAAGCCAAAGCGTGATGACGACCAGTCCGACATAAGGGGAGAGCGCAAGAACCGCGCCGATGCTGCTCGCTACGCCTTTGCCGCCCCTGAACTTCAGAAAGATCGAGAAGTTATGCCCCAGAATTGCGCAAACCCCCGCGAACCCCTGCGCAACCGCAAGCGGATCCGCTTGCTCGAATCCCGGCGCCGTGACGGCGGGGAGTTGCATCCCGAGACTGCTGAAGATTGGAGCGACGGCTGCAACGGGGATGAATCCTTTCAGTATGTCGAAGACTAGCGTTGCAGCCGCTTCCGCCTTGCCAACGCTCCGCAGGACATTGGTAGCCCCAATATTGCCGCTTCCGACGGAGCGAATGTCGACGCCGCGAATCTTTGCTACAAGAAGTCCAGGCGGGACCGAACCGAGGAGAAAGGCGCCTGCGCAGATCAGCGCAAGCAGCAGGGAATCAATCACTAGATAAGCCTCCAGAACGATATGGTGTATTTGACACCGGAAACAACTGCGAGAAAGGCCGCTATGTAAATGGTGACAAGGCCTGCGTCATAAAACTCGACCGGGCCGATTCGGCCGGGGAGCAACAACAGAATGATCGCGACCATTTGGAATACGGTCTTTGCTTTGCCGCTCTGCTCCGCAGGCATGACAATGCCCTTCGACAGGGCGACAAATCGGAATGTTGTTACCAGAAACTCCCGCAAAATGATCACAATCGCGACCCATGCCGAGATCCGCACCATATCGACAAGCAGTACCAGTGCCGAGATGACGAGCAACTTGTCCGCGATAGGGTCAAGAATGATCCCGAGCTTGGTGACCTGCCCCGATCTTCGTGCGATATATCCGTCGAAAAAGTCAGTGAGGGCCGCAATGAGAAACAGGAAGACGCCGAGTAGAGGACGATCCGCGGTAACAAGAACAAAAACAGGGATGAGCGCAATTCTGCCGACGGTCAGTACCGTCGGGATATTAACCGTTGCGGTACGCATCAAGTAGTCCGTTCCACTTGCCGGTCGCCCGGAGTATCAGTTCGCAGACCTCGCGTACGGCGCCTCGGCCTCCACGGGCCTGCGTGACATAGAGCGCAGACTCCTTCGTTTCCTCAGTGGCGTCCGCAACGGCGATCGGGAGCGCCACGCGGCGAAGCATGGGGATATCGACAATGTCATCGCCGATGCATGAGATCTGAGTATCAGCTATGCCTGTCTTGAAGCGGAGTTCTTCATACGCGGCCCCTTTTTCGTGGAACCCCTGATATACATCCGTAATGCCGAGTTCGTGCGCTCGACGTGCCACCACTTCGGAAGTGCGGCCGGTGATGATGGCGACGCGGATATCGGCCTTCTGGAGCATCTTGATTCCGTGCCCGTCGCGGACATGAAACGCCTTCAGTTCATTTCCCCTGTTGTCGAGAATGATGCTGCCGTCAGTCATCACTCCGTCGATATCGAGAATCAGCATCCGGATATTTCTTGCGCGATCTTGAATCATCTGATCAAACATGCTCACACAATTCCTTTTCTGAGGATATCATGCAGATGGATGACGCCGAGCGCTTTTCCCGAAGGGTCCGGCACAATCAGCGCCGTTATTTTCTTTTCTTCCATAACCGCGAGCGCTTTGGCGGCAAGCTCTTCCGCGGCAATGGTTTTCGGCGCCTTCGTCATGACTTCTCCGGCAGCCATCTCGAAAAAGGCCGAGCCCCAGCGTTCAATGCCGCGCCGAATGTCTCCGTCTGTGACAATGCCGAGCACTGTCTCCCGATCATCGGTAACGATTGCGAGACCGAGGCGCTTTGACGAAATTTCGACCACCGCCTTTATCATTGCGGTTCCGGGTGTGATCAGCGGAAGCGTATCACCGGTTTGCATTAGATCGCCGACGGTGATAAACAGCTTCCTGCCCAGAGCCCCTCCCGGATGATACCGCGCAAAGTCCTCTTCCCGGAAGCCGCGTTTGCTCACGAGGGCAACAGCTACAGCGTCTCCCATGGCAAGGGTTGCGGTCGTCGATGCGGTAGGCACTATGCCGAGCGGGCAGGCCTCTTCACAGACCCCGACGTCGATATGGACATCGGCAGCCATTGCAAGGGGAGATGCGGGATTTCCGGTCATCGCGATGAGCGGTACTCTGAAGCGCTTGAAAAACGGGATGAGACGAAGAATCTCTTCTGTCTCGCCGCTGTTGGAGATTGCAATGATTACATCGCGTTCGGTGATCATACCGAGATCGCCGTGGCACGCTTCTGCCGGATGAACAAAGAATGCAGGTGTGCCGGTCGAGGCAAGCGTTGCCGCAATTTTCTTTCCCACGAGACCCGACTTCCCCATGCCGGAAACGACGACCCTGCCTGGGGCGTTCGAGATTATCTCGATCGCCTTGAGGAAGCCTTTATCGAGTTTGCCCGCGACATGCGTGAGGGCCTGTGCCTCTATGCCGAACACCCGCCGGGCAATAGCAAGAAGATCATGTTGTTCGGTCCGGGGCACTAATACGCCTCCCTTGTCAGCGTGTGAAGCGCCAGAATCTTCTTAAGCAGTCCAGGGACCTGGTCGAGGGGAATCATATTCGGCCCGTCGCATTTCGCGCTGTCCGGGTCGGGATGGACCTCCATGAAAATACCGTCCACGCCGGCAGCAGCAGCGGCCTTTGCGA
>DATHDH010000142.1:0-2803 GCA_035319145.1 Dissulfurispiraceae bacterium
ACGGGATGCAATGGCCAGTGCCGACCGCCTCACACCCCGGCACGCTGCGCCGGTATAGCGCAAAATACGGCGATCCGCTTGTCAAGAAGTTTGATCCGTCGGCGGCAGATATCTCCTTTTATGGGAATAAAGCAGACGGCAACAAGGCGGTCGTCTGGCTCAGACCGGCGGCTGGCCCTGCCGAGCCGGCGGATAAAGACTATCCCTTTGTGCTGACCACAGGCCGCCAGATAGAACACTGGCATACCGCGACGATGACCGCCAAGGTCCCTGAATTGCGTCGGGCGGCACCCTACGGGTTTCTTGAAATCAACCCGGCAGACGCCAAATCCATCGGCGTAAAGAACAAGGATAAGGTCAAAGTATCCTCCCGGCGTGGTTCTCTCGTACTGGAGGCCCGTGTCATTGAGGTTCCGCGGCCCGGATTGGTCTATGCGTCATTTCATGACCCGGAAAAGCTCATCAATCTCCTTACGAACGATGCTTTCGACGCCCTTTCTAAGCAGCCCGAGTATAAAATCTGTGCGGTAAGGGTTCAGAAGGCCTGATGAACGTCACAAGCGTTGTTGTTGAAATCCAATGCGGCATGAGCGGGGCTGTGCTTCATAGCCTCGCCCTGATCGAAAAGGCAAGCGTTTACGGATTCAAGGACGACAAAATCGTTGTCGTCCTTGAATCCGCATCACCGGATGAGCTCGAAAAACTGACCGCAGAATTGCAGGCAGTGGAATATGTGACCGGCGTGAGTCCGGTCTTTTCCGCGCATGAATAAACACTTTCTCCGCCCGCCCGGATCTCGCGATGAGAGCCATTTCCAGGCGAGCTGCATCCGCTGCAACAAATGCCTAGTGATATGCCCGTATCGATCGATCAGGACTGGTACGCTTTTCGACGGCCTCACAAATATGGGAACTCCTATCGTCGAACCCCGAAAGACCCCATGCTATCTCTGCATGAAGTGTCCGCCGGTCTGTCCGTCCGGGGCGCTCGATACGAAATTGTCTGATAAGAAAGATGTCCGCATGGGCACTGCCGTTATCGAAAAGAAGACCTGCTATGCATGGCAAGGCACGCTTTGCCGCAGCTGCTATGAGATATGCCCCCTGTTCGACGAAGCAATAACTATGGATCATGAGCTTCGTCCGGTAATTCACGAAAAAAAATGCGTCGGATGCGGTATGTGTGAGAATGTCTGCCCCGTTGACCCGTCTGCAATTATTGTGAAGCCCACGGGGGAGAAGTGAGTCTCAAACTCTGCCGTCGTATAGTGCAGACTGCGTTTCTTTGTCTCCTCATCGCAGTCCCATTTCTGAACGAGCGTGAAATATCGATAGTGACCGGCACGCTCTATGCCATGTCATTTGGCCCCATAGACCTAACCGACCCGCTGAGCGGGCTGCAGGTGATAATGCTCACCCTCAGCGCAACGAAACCCCTGATTATATCGATGCTTATCCCGATTGCTTTCACCTTTGTCTTCGGCAGGGTCTATTGCAGCTGGTTATGCCCGCAGAACCTCTTCTCCGAAATGGGAGACATTCTGGCATCACGCTTGCATATAAGGCGCATGTTCTCTGTTTCACCGACTCCGCGCCCAAGATGGGCAATGCTCGCCGTTGTGCTGGCAGGAAGCATGGCCGTCGGATTTCCGCTTGCAAGCCTGATCTCTGCGCCGGGTATCATTTCGCTTCAGATAAGTACTGCGGTTTTTGATTCGACTGTCGGGCTCGAATCCGCACTCATCGGCATTATTCTGGCAGGTGAGTTCTTTCTTCTGCGCCGTTTCTGGTGCAATTACGTCTGTTCTGTCGGCACAACCCTCAGCGTTTTTCGTTGCCAGAAGACCCTCAAGGTTCGGTTCAGCGAAGACGACCAGAGAAAATGTATCCATTGCGGTGCTTGTTCGCGGGCATGCCAGTTTGGCCTCGATCCGATGAGGGAGAAGATTTATCCTCTCTGCCATAACTGCGGCGACTGTATCGCCGCATGCGAGAAATCGACGGCAGGAAGAAATCCTCTGAAGTTTACTTTCTGAATCCCTTTGCCGATGCCGTAGTCGGCCAGCCGGCCTGCTTGCCGTATGCTTCACATACCGTCGAAAGAAAGGCTTCCATTTCTTCAGCAGAAACAGGGCCTTTGGCCAGCTCAAAATCCCGCACCAGACATGCATGAAAAACATTTGCAACAAGCTGCTCAGGGGCTTCGGCAATCACTTCCCGTACGAGTTCTTTCGAGGCGTTTTCTACAGAGAGCAATTGCCGATACCAGTCACCGTCTTTCGGAACGATACGATCACAGGGATTGCCCTTGATGTTATCGGTTTTTGCTCCCATCTCGTGCATTTGCCGGCGAAGGTGAAGATCGCCCAGCTGGAGACCGCGCATGGCCGGATTCGACGCAAGACCGTGGCGCCCCTTCGTTATCGGGAGAAACTGCGACATCGAAACGCCGGAACAGTACAGCCACCCACCCTCCGCGTCGGAGACAATAAAATACATAAACTTGTTGATGTATTCGAAAACGAGCACGACGCCCCCTTCTTAATGTGGATCAATGACAAACCCACGTTAATCGCCGAACCGATACCCAATCCCGGGCACTGTCAGGATATATTCAGGCTCGGAAGACTCGCGCTCGATCTTTTGGCGAAGGTGTTGAATATGAACATCGATAACACGGCTCCAGGAATAGATGTCAGACTCTTTCCAGAGATGCCTCCTGATTTCTTCGCGGCTGACCACCTTGCCGCAACGGGATACCAGCAAACTCAAGAGTTCGAACTCCTTAGACGTCAGCACGACGG
>DATHDH010000143.1:0-3564 GCA_035319145.1 Dissulfurispiraceae bacterium
TACCATTGCCCCTTATAGTGCAGCTGCCGTGCGAGTTCTGACCACCCTGAATCGGCAATCGATTTGGCAAGATGCCGGTTTTTTACCATGTTTCTGACGCGAAGCCCCTCGATGCTCACCACTTGGTTTTCGATGATGAGCCGATGGGACAGCTTGTGCAGAAAATCCTTCCGCTGGTTTTTGATACGTTCATGAAGGCAGGCAACCTGTAGCCGCGCCTTCTGCCGGTTGCTGGAGCCTTTCTGTTTGCGACTGAGCCTGCGCTGCTTTCGCGCCAGCCGCTTTTCTGATTTGCGCAACCATTTCGGATGCTCAATCTTATCCCCGGTACTCAATACGGCAAGGTCTTTCAGTCCGAGATCCACACCTACGGTGTTGGCAGATGCCGGCAATGCCTTCGGCTCGCACTCGCAAACCACTGAGGCGTAATATTTGCCCGATGATTCCTTGATGATGGTGAGGTTCTTTGGGCTGCCGCCGAGTGGGCGATGCTGCTTCACCCCGATCGAGGTTTTCAGCTTCGGGATGCGGAGCTTGCCTTCGGCCAGAACGAAGTTCTGCGGAACTGAACACGCCTGTCGTGAGTGTTTTTTATGGAAGCGTGGATACTTACCGAAACCTTTGAAAAACCGCTGATATGCCACTTCGAGATTCAGCACAGCAGCCTGAAGGCTCTGACTGTTCACTCCCGCAAGCCACGGATACTGACGCTTCAGATCAGGAAGCATACGCTTACAGTCAAAACCTGATACAGAGACTTGTTCGTTCTTCCACTTCTTCGCTCTGAGCGCCAGAAAGTGGTTGTATACAAATCTGCAGCATCCGAAATGCTGCTCCAGAACCCGCTTCTGGTCTTCGGTCGGGTACAGCCTGTATCGGAATGCCTTGAGCACCATGTCCCATTATACCAGTATCGGCGAACTATCGTTCTCTATATTGTAATAAACGGCTACGGCTTTCATCTTGGTAATGAATTACCGAGGATTCCCGCCGTTATTCCTAAAGCAAACGAAAAACAAAGAAATAATCGGGATCACAGCCGGGCCTCGGTCAGGATAACTCTGCTGCGTATTCCGAGGCGTCAGGTTACATTTGTAGGGATGAGAAAGAAAAAAATATCGGGGCGAGCCGATTCGAACGGCCGACCTCTCGCACCCCAAGCGAGTGCGCTAACCAAACTGCGCTACGCCCCGAAAAGAGTTCCTAAAATTACGAAAGCTTCTCCAGTATCGCTGCAAGACGCATCCGAACGGTCTGAATCACCTGCTCTGCCGCTACCGCCGGAGCTTGAACATCCCCATCCGATATCACAGCGTGTGCCTGCTCGCCTGGACCCCCCTGCATCTGGCCGCCAAGCTTACGTCTAACACCATCAATCGTATATCGTTCTTCATGAAGCAACCGTTGGATCAACAAAAGGAGATCAATATCCTCCTTTGTATAAATCCGCTGTCCTGACCTGCTTTTCCGAGGCCTCAGAAAAGGGAATTCACTTTCCCAATAACGAAGAACATACGCCGCGACACCGACCATCTCGCTCACTTCCCCTATCTTGTAAAAAATCTTTTCGGGAAAGAGCCGAAGAGACTCTGCTGCTCGCGGCTTTTGCATGGCAGGCTGCCCGAATTACTGCATCTTCTCAACTGCGGCTTTGAGATGATCGCTGGCCTTAAATGTAACGACCCTGCGGGGAGTGATCTCAACCTCTTGTTTTGTTTTTGGATTTCTACCGATTCGTGAGCCCTTCTTTCGGACGTTGAAGGTCCCGAAGCCCGAGACCTTAATCGATTCCCCGACAATTAGCGTCTGCTTCAGCGTCTCGAAGACGGCCTCGACGAGGTCTTGGCAGTCATTCTTCGGCAGTCCGACTTTTTCGAACACAAGGTTGACGATATCAGCTTTAGTCATTGTACAATTCCCCCGATAAATTCAGAGAGTGCTTAAATTCGCGAAACAGTTCCCACATCGAAATGTTGGGCTTAATTGTATCGCATTTTCTCTCGGTATTGTCAAGTTTCTCTTTAAAAACGAGAGAGTTCGCACTCTCTGACTTTGACTCTCACGAACTGTTTCTGGTAACGTTTTAAATAGTGTTTGCATCCGACTTTCTTCAGAAAAGGATAGAGAAGGCATGAAGAAGACTACAAAACAGACTCCCGACAAAGGGCTAAGGGCGAAAAAGGTTCAGGAGATCCGCAAGCGTCTGGTTCAACAGCGCGAGGATCTTCTGACCGGCGCTGGATGCACCATATCATCTATGCCGAGCGAAACTTCCACCGAACTGGGCGATCAGGCCTCGGCGGAGATCGATAGGAATTTTACGCTTCGCCTCCGCGATCGGGAGCGAAAGCTTCTGAAAAAAATAGAGGAAACCATCGAAAATATCGACCGCGGCGAATACGGCATCTGTGAAACGTGCGGCTGCGAAATAACAATTAAGCGGCTTGAAGCCAGACCCGTTACGAGCATGTGCGTCGATTGCAAGACCGAGCAGGAAGAAGAAGAGAAGCTTCGCGAACGCTAGTCAATCCCGGAGCGATTTCCCAAAATCGCTCCTGTCCTTCAGATGCTCCCCCAGCAGATTACAACAAAATGCCGTCAGAAAAATCGCTACGCCCGGGAAGAATACCGTCCACGGCGCGGAAAGAATATATGCCCGGTTTGCACTGACCATCGAACCCCACGTCGGGGTCGGAGGCTGGGCGCCAAGACCCAGAAACCCGAGCGTCGCCTCGGTCAGAACGAAGCCGCCGAGCTTGATCCCCATCAGGATAAGGCTTATCGGGATGCAGAGAGGAGCGATATGCAGAAAGATGATTCTGATATGGCTGCACCCGACTGAACGTGCGGCCTCCACAAACAGCATCTCCTTATACATAAGAACCTGTCCCCGCACAATTCGCGCAAAAGAGGTCCATCCGACAAACGCTATGGCTATCATCACCGTATAAATTCCCGGAGGCAAAATAACCGAAATGGCGATGGCCAGCAGCAGCGACGGAAATGAGAGAATAAAATCCACAACCGCCATCAAAAGTGTATCGATCTTTCCTCCGCAATATCCTGAAATCAGCCCGAACAGGAATCCGACAAGGGCGGAGACCACAGCCGCCACAGCAGCAACGCTTAACGATACTCGTCCGCCGAACACGACTCGGGAGAAAATATCTCTTCCCTTGCTGTCGGTTCCAAAAAAGTGATGCGCCGACGGCGCCTCTTTCAGAGCGTCCAGATCGATCTGTTCAGGGTCCTGAAGCGGAAGTACCGGAGCCAGCACAGCCAGCAGCGCCAGTGCAGCCAGGATAACGACGGCCGCTTTACCGGCTTTATTCATCAAGCCGGATCCGCGGATCGAGATAATGATAGAGGACATCGGTAAACAGATTTACCAGTACAAAAACAGAGGCGCCGACAATCGTGCACCCCATAATGACAGGATAGTCCCGTTTGACAATGCCGTCCATCGTAAACCGGCCTATGCCGTCCCAGCCGAAGATGGTCTCGGTAACGACAGCCCCGTTTAAGTAACTCGAAAAATCGAGCCCGATAATTGTGACGATCGGA
>DATHDH010000144.1:0-3963 GCA_035319145.1 Dissulfurispiraceae bacterium
CAAAGAGGAGGAACGGATCAGGTCTTCACGAATAGTCAGGGATTGCCAACGTTTGGACAGGGGTACATGGACTCCATCACGGAGGTGGTTTCGGCCGGAGCGGTACAGGTGTGGGATTTCTACAATACCACAATGGATACCCACCCCTGGCATTTCCATCTTGTCAATGTCCAAATCGTCGGACGAGGTATTTGTGCCACAGACAGCCAAGGGTTGCCGATTTTCGGTTCATTCACCGATCTGAGTGGAATTCCGGGTCAACTCACGCCGCCGAATCCCAATGAACTGGGGTGGAAAGAAACAGTCAGAATGAATCCCGGAGAGATCACCCGGGTAATCATGCGTTTCGATTTGCCGAAGATTCCCAAAACAATGGGCACGCCTCTAAGTCCCAGAACGGGCGGCCACGAATATGTTCACCATTGTCATATTCTTGAGCATGAAGAGCACGATATGATGAGGGTTTTGAAAGTCATTTAAGCGACCGTTCCAAAAAGAGTCCTCTGATGAGACGATGTGATCACAGAGGGCTCTTTTTTGTCTGATGAGACTGTAAGCTCGTCAGCATGAGACTTAAAGTCTAAGGGTCTTCTGTGAATTCCCGTTATGGGATGGCAGGGAGAATGACTGTGACCTCGGTGAATCGGCCCTCCGCACTCGATATATTCAACGATCCGCCATGCTTCTTGATCAGGTTGCTGCATATGCTCAGCCCCAGCCCGGTGCCCTGCTGTCCGGGTTTCGTAGTGAAAAAAGGCTTGGTTATTTTATCGATGTCATCATGCGGAATGCCGATGCCTTGGTCAAAAAACGATATGCTGACTACCGGATTGGCGCCTCCACCGCCCGTATCGAGACGGATATCAAGCGTTTTATTCCTGTCTTCACCCTGATATTTCTTGTTGAGCGCATAGCAGGCGTTGCTGATCAGGTTCAGAAATACCTGCTGTATTTGCTGGGGAATTGCCATAATCGACGGAAGCGAGCCTGGAAGGCTCTTTTTTACGAGAATGCGGTCATTCTTGACCTGAGAGGATACAATCTGCAATGTCCTGTTCAGGAGGTCGATCACATCGACGGCATGCATGGTTTCCCCCGCCTTGCGTGAATAGGTGAGCATGCTGCTCACGATCATGGCTATTCTCTCTCCCTCTCTCAGGATTTCACCGGCAAATTCATGCACCGCCGGCTCTTTGTTGCCTTTGTTCACCAATATCTGGGCATAGTTGATGATTGCATTTATAGGGTTGTTGATTTCGTGCGCGACCCCGGCGGCAAGTTCTCCCAGGGTTGCGAGATGTGCGGTCTGGATGGCATCCATTTCTGCTTTCTTGCGTGCTGTAATGTCAAACGTCGTCGAGCGACTCATCACAAAATGCCCGTCCGCATCTTTTACCGCCGATGCGTTAAGGAGCACCGGAAAAACAGAGCCGTCCTTTCGGATAAACTCGAGTTCAAGATCGATCGATTCCCCGGTCGTCTTGAACAGCGCAAATTCTTGCAGGAACGGTTCCCGACTTGCGGGTGAAAGGATATCCATGATGGTAAGTTGGCCTTCAACCTCATCGCGTCTGTACCCAAGCCATTTCAGTTCCCGTTCGTTCATTCTGACGATAAGGCCATTTTCATTCAGAGAGTGGTATCCGCACGGCGCATTTTCATAGAGGTCGTGAATGACCTTCAGCGAAGATGAGAGTATATTTTCGGCCGCTTTGTGCTCCAGCGTCTCCTGGTCGAGCGCAGTATTTGCCTTTTCGAGATCGTTCTCTTTTTCCTCAAGCTGCAGCTTGAGGATGTCCTGATAACGCAGTGTAATCTGTTCAGCCGCTTTTCGATCACTGATGTCCGTCATTCCAAGGCGATACTCCCTGCTTTCGCCGACCTGCGAAGCAACGAACTCGACATGCACATAGAGAGCTTCAGGGTTCTCCCGGCGGAGTTCTATCTCACAGGAGTACCGTTCATTGGCGTCGGAGAGCATCTTGAGGCAGGCATTGAAGCGTGCATAACTTTCAGTCTTTACGAACGAGTTGAAATTTGCGCCGATTAATCGACCGCGTTCAACACCAAACAGTCGTGCGCCGTTGAGATTGACCTTGGTGATGATGCCATTGGGTGCGATCGTTACATATGCTATCGGGGCGAATTCATAAAGGTCCTGGTAGAGATTAAGAGCCGCAACCGTCTCTTCGTTGGCTCGCTTAAGCTCTTCGTTCTGCATCTCCAGCTCAACTTGGTAAATCTGAAGTTCATGACAAAGGCGCAGAGTGTCAGCTTCGCACTGTGGATAGCTTACCGGTTGTGGCTTCTCCTTTTTCAGCTTCTCCTTTTTCAGCTTCTCCTCGGCGCGACGACGGAGTTTTTTTTTGTCTTCGGAACTCATTTTGCCTGGCTTCATGGCAACCACCTCTCTTGTCCGGCCTCAGCATCCCGCTATCACTCGGCGCTCCACTACTATTTCGCAGCAAATCTGGGCAATAGACCGTCAAGCACGACCCTAACCTTTCGAGCCAGTTCGTCGACCGTGAAGGGCTTCTGGATAAATCCAGCCGTGCTATCGGGGAATCTCCCCATTTCGCCGATGATTTCAGCAGTGTACCCGGACATGAATAGGACTTTCATGTTCGGCTGCACGCAAGCGATTTTGTCATGCAATTGTGCCCCATTGAGCCCCGGCATAATAACATCGGCAATCAGGAGATTATAGGACTGCGACTGTTCCTTAATGAGCGATAGGGCCGCAGCAGGAGACGAGACTGCAGTTACTGCGTACCCGAGGTGTTCGAGCATAAGCCCTGTTACTCGCAGCAGCATTTCATTGTCGTCGACCAGAAGAATGGTTTCGTGTCCGCGCGGAAGCTCGTCTGGTACATCCGGCTCACCGCGTTCAGCGGACGTGGCCGCGATAGGAAAATAGACGGTAAAGACCGAACCGTGCCCGGTTTCGCTTTGCACGTCGATGAATCCACCCGCTTGCCGGACGATACCGTAAATAGTCGGAAGCCCAAGGCCGCTTCCAGCGCCCACCTCTTTTGTCGTGAAAAAAGGTTCGAAGATATTTGCAAGCGTTTCATGATCCATCCCGACACCGGTATCGCTGACCTGTATTCGCACATGCGGTCCGGGATTAAGATCGGCGCGTGCGGAACAGAATTCTGCATCAAGGTCGACATCGGCTGTCGCAATGGTCAGCTTGCCGCCATCGGGCATTGCATCACGGCCGTTCGACGCAAGTGCGGCAATGAGCTGGTTCATCTGGGCGAAATCGGCCTTTATCGTCCCCATCTCCGGCTGAAGGTCCAGACAAAGTTCGATCTTCTGACCGGCCATGTGCTCAAGCGAAGGGCCTAAAGATGAAATCAGGGCATTCAGATCGCAGAGGGTCGGCGAGATTAATTGCTTCTGTGAAAACGTCAGCAGCTGGCGGACTATCTCCTTTCCATGCATCGAAGCCCTCTCAATTGCAGAAATATGTTCAAAGATCGGGCTCTTATATGGGCATTGCATCTTCATGAGATCGACAGCGACGAAAAAAACGGTGAGCATATTGTTGAATTCGTGAGCCACTCCTCCGGCAATGCGGCCGATTGCTTCCATTTTTCTTGACTGAATGAGCTTCGCGAGGAGTTTTTCTTTCTCGGCCTCAGCCCGCTTGCGGGCTGAAATGTCGGAAAGCACGATGCGGTATTCCGGCCGGCCGTTTTTCCGGACCAGTGCCGCCTCGATGAGAACCCACGGGGCCTCCTTCTCCTGGCTGCGGAGCTGAACTTCACAGGACTGCCGTTCATTGCCTGCAGACAGCATTTGCAGGCATACGTTGATATCCGAAAGGCTCTGCTGCCCAATGAACCACGTAAGTTTCTTACCGAGCACATGCCTGCGCTCTTCTCCCAGCATGCCGGAGCCCTTGAGGTTCACTTCGCGGATGGCTGCGTCCGCGTCGAGCGTTGCATATCCTACGGG
>DATHDH010000145.1:0-20387 GCA_035319145.1 Dissulfurispiraceae bacterium
ACCGCCACCATGAGTGCGACTGCCGGTGACGTGACGAAGGCAAATGAGGCCATCAGAGAAGTTATGAGTTCTCTTGAAGGCATCGTCGAATCGATAATGACGGCCAATGATCAGATGACGCAGATTGCAACGGCGGTTGTAGAGCAATCTGCTGCCGCTGAAGAGATAGCGCGCAATGTCGAAGACACGTCGAGCATTGCCCGAAAGACCGATTATATGTCCGGAGAGGTCTTCAAGGGAACCGAGAAGATTGTCCAGATTGTGAACGATGTCCGGGCATCATTCGTAGGGTTCAAGACTGTGGGAAGCGCATCGGCTGTACTCGATGTAGCCGCTGGCGATGTCCGTTCCTTCATGTACCGGGTCGGCGATATCATCAATGGTCGAGCAGATGCTCAAGTGCGCGATTCCCGTTCGAGCCGCTTCGGGCGCTGGTATTACGGCGAAGGACAGGAAATGCTCGGACATATCGACGAGTTTCGGCAGCTGGCACCGATCAGTGAAAGAATGCATGCTTTGGCTGCAGATGCTGTGAAAGCAGCGCAATCAGGCGATAGGGGGCGCGCTGAATCCACGTATGCCAATGTGAAACAGCTTGCAGGCGATTTGCAGGAATCAATGCGCAGGATCGGCGAGCAGACCAAGACACTTGCGAGCCGGAACCACTCGCACTGAGTCTTTACGAAAGAGAGCGATTAGTCAGGCTGAAAGACCGTCTGCAGCCTGCGGACATCGTATTGGTGAACGTCACGAAGACGATCAAGCAGGTACGCATATGTTTCAGGCTTCATGTGAGGTGTGCGGCTGAGAATCCAAAGATATGAACGCTCAGGATTGCCGATGACGGCATACCCATAGTTTTTGTCCAATTCTATAATCCAGTAGTCTCCCGAACGCAGCCAGAAGAACGATATCCTGAGTTTTGCATTCGACACCCGATCGACGACTTTCAAAGTGCCTTCCGCCGTTATCAACTCGCCGTCCATTCGTTCCTTCCGGCACTGATTAACAACACTGATATTTCCGTTCAACAAGGGGAAATATGTTGCGGAGACCGCTATGCATCCCCGCTCGAAGCTGTTCGGATAGCGGGCAATTTCATACCAGGTGCCTGCATAACGCTTCAGATCGACGTGCGACACCGTCTGCAAATCCGGGACGGTAGCCTTGGGTGGAGCAGAAGAACAGGCAGACAGTAACACTATCAGCACGGCCATAAAGAGAAGCGTTACCCGGTTCATTCGACTATATTATGACGAACAGCCATAGAAAAACAATGCGAGCTCGTCTCTCGCTGGTACGATTACACGGATATGCTGAGCCCGGATTTTCATGGCCGGCGCGCTTGATATCCGCTCGCGAGCGAGTTGATTAGCCCCTGCGCGGTAACGGAAGGTATAATCGTTCATGAATAACTCAAGCGGGAGCGATGTATCGTGAATCGCGGCATGACCTATATCGTCAGTTTTGTCTCGGGCTTCTGCATCCTTGTCGTTGAGATGGTTGCGGGCAGAATGCTTGCGCCATATTTTGGGGTTTCACTCTACACATGGACAAGCATCATCGGTGTGGTGCTAGCGGGGATCGGTGCCGGGGCATATGCGGGAGGGATGCTGGCAGATCGTTTCCCATCCCGCTCATCATTGGGCGTCCTTCTCTTTCTTGCCGGTATCGCAGTCTTTCTTATTCCGCCCATCCTGAATATCGTGGTGATGCAAGAGCTAAACATTGCGTTAATGTGGAAAGTATTGCTCGCTCTCTCGGCGATTTTTTTTGTGCCGAGCATGGCCCTCGGGATGATCCTGCCGCTTGTTGTAAAACAGGCGGTGTATAGGCTGGATGAGACGGGCGGGCTGGTTGGACGCATCTATGCCCTCTCCACCGCAGGTTCTCTTGCCGGCGTCTTTCTGTCCGGTCTGTTTCTCATATCTTTTATGGGGACCCGCACCATTATTTTTTTTGTCGGCGCATTCCTCATCCTGACGGCGGTCATTGCCGGCGGATACTTCAGAACTCGGCCGATGGTTGTCCATGGGGCTGCTTTTGGCGCTGTTTCTGTCACGTGGAGCCTATTCAACTGCGGTCCGCCCTGAACTCCGGGACGATGTTATCTTCTATAAAGAGACCGACTATTTCACTATTAAGACTGTCGATGTGAGCCGCAGTGATTCCGTCAATCGGCTGAGGGCAATGGTGCTCGATAATCTTGTGCATTCTCTCAGTGACCTCGACGACCCCCTTCATCTTGAGTATCGCTATGAGCAACTCTGTGCAGAGTTTTTCGCATGGAGGTTCCCGGACCGGCAAGCTTCCCTGAAAAGCCTGATGATAGGCGGCGGCGGATATACGTTCCCCAGGTATATGGAGGCTGTCTATCCGCAGGCCGGGATTGATGTTGTCGAACTCGATCCGGAGGTGATGAAGACTGCATTCGAATACATGGGCTTGCCCCGGGATACGAGGATTCATAGCTTCACCGTGGATGGTCGGTGGTTCGTCAGGAACAGCACTGCCGTGTATGATGTGACATTTATCGACGTCTTTAATGATCTTTCTATGCCTCCGCATTTGACTACCTACGAGTTTGCCCTGGAGGTCAGACGCATCCTGAAGCCCGACGGTTTTTTGCTGGTCAACATCGTCGATCATTTCCGGGAGGGCCTTTTCCTGCCCGCCTACCTCAGAACACTGATGGCGGTATTCGGAGATGATCATGTGCATCTGCTGACAATCAGCCCTCTCTTCGATACCGTCAAGACTGCAACCTGTATCGTGCTTGTGTCGAAAGGTCCTCATGGCATTGAAGGGTTTGAGTCATTCATCAACAGGAAAGGCAAAGAAAAGGCGACGGCATTCCTCGTTCCGGCGGACGTAATGAGAAAATATATAACCGACCGCTCTTCTGTTATGCTGACTGATGAATTCATGCCGGTCGATAATCTGATTGCTCCTGTCTTTCAGGAGCGGTTTGGCGACAAGAGATACTAAATGTCACAATGATTCCGGGAATGAAAGAGACGCATCCTAAGAAATATCCCTCTCTCGTCTATGCCAACGAAGGAGGCGAGATCATTGATCTGCCCGACCTCGCGATGGCGGGGCGGTCAGGACGAAGCTTTCGGCTGCCGGAGCTCAGCGAGTTGATCCCGTTGCCTGAAGGAAGCGAGCTTTTTATGCTCCCTGACAGGGTTCCGGTAGGCATCGATCCGCTCAGCGGACACCCTGTTGCATTGAAATGCGATCCCGGCGGTTCGGGGCGGATTGCGGCCGTTGCGGCCTTCATGGCGCCCGCATATACATCCCTTTACACGGCGGCATTTCAGAAAGAGGGGAGGGATGCCCGCGTCCTGCCCCTCTTTGCTTACAGCGCCGTCGGATGGCTCAACGGCCGTTTCTGGGTAGCGGCATTTCGCGCCGATCCGGACGAGCGGCAGGATGCCGGCAATTTCGACGTTCGCATAATCCGTTCCCGCACAAGGCGCATGCTGAAGCGATACTCCGAAAACAGGCTGGTGCGACATCTCGGCCATTGCTGTCTCACCTACGGCTGTCCGGCAGCGCGTAATTATTTCATGGGCAGGTGGGAGGCACCGCTGCCGACCTCTCCGGCGTGCAATGCGAGCTGTGTCGGATGCATTTCACTGCAGCCGTCAGGCTGCTGTCCGTCCACGCAGGACAGGATATCCTTTGTCCCGACGCCCGAGGAGATTGCGGGAGTGGCGCTGCCTCATATCCGCCGTGCCGAACGTCCGGTTGTCAGTTTCGGACAGGGATGTGAAGGTGAACCGCTGATGCAGGCAGCAACAATCGAAAAGGCGATACGGCTAATTCGAAGGGCGACGAGCAGGGGGACTATCAATCTCAATTCCAATGCGAGCATGCCCGATCGCATTGAGCGGCTTGCCTGTGCAGGACTTGACTCCGTGAGGGTGAGCCTGAGCAGCGCGCAAAAACGTCACTATACGCTTTACTATCGGCCGATGGGGTACGCGTTTGACGATGTGCTCGAATCGATTCGCGTGATGAAACGGAAAGGAAGGTTCGTCTCGCTCAACTATTTTATACTTCCCGGCGTGACGGACGATCCTGCCGAGGCGGCTGCGTTTCATGACCTCGTTGAGGACTGCAGACCCGACTTCATCCAACTGCGGAACCTGAACATGGATCCCGACTGGTATTTATCGGTAATAAGGTATCGCCGACGGAGCGAGCCCGCCGGTATCGGCCGGTGGCTAGCCGATCTGAAATGCGCATTCCCGTGGTTACGTTTCGGCTACTTCAATCCGTATCTGGGGAAGGATGCATAAATAGACTCCGCAGGCCTATGCGGCAACGATTTCCCGCGGCAGTCAACTGCATTGCTGACAATTCTGCTTCGGAGGGGCCGATGGCCCAGCAACATTCCTCGGACAATTCCTCAAGCGGGATCGCAGTCGGTTCGTTCAACTGACAGATATCACGCATCTCGACATAATCGCCTGATTCGAGCTGCTCATGCCAGCGCAACGGCATGCCTTGTGTTCTGCAGACATAAGGCCGCTGAAGGTATATGCGGCATGCCCCGCGGTCATCCAGAAATGCACAAGCTCCACGGGTATGCGGGACGCCGTCGCGCAGAAGCGCAGGGAAATGCGCCCGGATGTTTTCAGCTTCTATCGCAAAAACGGTAATGTCGTCGATGCAGCATGACGAACAGCCACGGGCACACGCCAGCTGCCCGGGCAGATTTTTCACCGCACAAGAGACAAGCCTGTCGACCTCGCGGTAAAATGCCTGTATGTCGCCGGTACATTTACTCATGCCTTATTGTACAACGTTCCTCAGCGCGGTGGGGGGCGTGTGATGTCCATGGGCCAGCAGCGTCGCCTCTGCGAATTTCCCGTGGATCAGGTTATCCCGCAGATCGAGGACGCGCTTGGCATGCATGGCTGCGCTGTATTGCATGCCCCGCCCGGTTCAGGGAAAACGACACGAGTCCCGCTGGCGCTTGCGAACGGTATCGGCGGGGAGGGCCGCATTGTAATGCTCGAACCGCGAAGGATTGCAGCCGCTTCTGCAGCTCACTGGATGGCGCATTTGTCGGGAGAGAACGTCGGACAGCGCGTCGGGTATGCGATCCGCTTCGATCGGAAGATATCGGCTGCCACCCGCATCGAGGTCGTTACTGAAGGCATTTTGACACGCCGCATGCAGGCGGACTCCTCGCTCGCCGGAACTTCGCTGCTTATTTTCGACGAGTTTCATGAACGAAGCATCCATGCGGACCTTGCGCTGGCGCTCGCCCTCGACATCCGGCAGCATCTCCGGCCGGACCTGAAAATCCTGATCATGTCGGCCACGCTGGATATTGCGCATATAAAACGGCTTCTCGGCGATGCGCCCCTCATTTCTGCGGAAGGCTTCATTTTTCCCGTTGAGACACACTATGTTCCGCCCCGCGCCGGCGCCGGACTTGCCGATTCGGTTGCAGCAGCGGCTAGAGCCGCAATGGCCGAACGAGCCGGAGACGTTCTCGTGTTTCTGCCGGGAGGAAGGGAGATTCGGGCCTGCGCAGATGCCTTGGCGAGAGCGAAAGCAAAGCTGGGTGACGTGGAGGTTCATCCGCTATTCGGCGATATGCCGCTTGCTGAGCAGGAGCGCGCCATTCTCCCTTCAGGGCGGAGGAAGATTATTCTGGCGACCAATATCGCGGAGACGAGCCTGACGATCGAGGGGGTTTCTATTGTAATCGACAGCGGGTTGACCCGCCGGCTTCACTATGACGTTGCGACAGGGCTGAACCGGCTGATTACCGTGCCGGTTACGAAGGCATCGGCAGATCAGCGAAAGGGTCGTGCGGGCAGGCTCGGCCCCGGCATTTGCCGGCGTCTCTTCAGTAAATATACTTACGATGCACTGCAGCCGTTCGTTCAGCCTGAAATAATGACAGCCGATCTCTCGCCTCTCGTGTTGGAACTTGCCGTGTGGGGGGTGCGCAATCCATGTGATTTGCGTTGGCTGGACGTACCGCCTGAATCGGCATGGAACAGTGCGCAATCCCTGCTTGTCCGCCTTCAGGCCCTTGAGGACGACGGGGCGGTAACCGCCCTGGGAAAGAAGCTCGCGACTTTCCCGCTCCATCCGCGGCTTGGTCGGCTGCTCTTACGAGCGGCTGACCTCGGTGTTCCTGAGCTCGGCGCGGATATAGCAGCACTTCTTTCCGAACGGGATGTTGTGCAGAGCGGCGCTGAGCGGCGATATGAGCCGGATATCATGTTCCGCCTCGACGCGCTGCATGGCTGGCGAAGAACCGGCAAGGCACCATCCGGCGGCGACAGTATGGCGATTCAGAGGGCAGACAGGGTTGCGCGGCAACTCCTGGGGCTTGTCCGCGCCCAGAGTCGCAAGCCTTCGGTGGAGCGCGCGTCAGAATCCATGGCAGCCCTGCTGCTTATGGCAGCTTATCCGGATCGTCTTGCACAGAGGAGGCCCGATAGCCGTGATTGTTTTGTCCTGTCACAAGGAAGGGCTGTCCGACTTGCCGGCCCGTCGCTGCTCAGCAATAGCGCATATATTATTGCAGCGCATCTCGATGCGGGAACGGGCGGCGAGGGACTTCTGCATATCGGGGCTGCAGTTGCAGAACATGAGATACGAGAGGAAATGACCGAACGCATCGAGAAGAAGAAAGTTGTGGAGTGGGATAGGCGCGCGCAACGTGTTGTGGCGACAATGCAAGAGCGCATCGGGGCTGTCCTGCTCAGCTCTATTCCGGACAGACCGTCGCCGGAAGAGGCGTCGAGCCTGCTCTGCGACATAGTCAGAGAGCGGCCTTCCCTGCTTCAATTCTCGAAGGATGCGTTGCAGTTGATGGGACGTGTCAGGCTCATGCGAGCGACGTTCCCTGGGGAAGCGTGGCCGGATCTCTCGGTGGAGCGGCTTATCAACCATCTCGACGAATGGCTTGTCCCATGGATGCGGGGCGTCCGTTCGCTTGATGAACTCGCGCGGGTCGACCTGCATGCCGCACTGCGGGCACTGTTGCCGCGGCATCAGCAGAGGCTCCTTGAAAGGCGTGCGCCGACGCATCTCGCCATTCCGAGCGGGCGAAAGGAGATGCTCGATTATACGGCCGGTGATCCTCCTGTTCTGGCGGTGAAACTCCAGGAGATGTTCGGGCTTGCCGATACCCCCCGTATTGCCGAGGGCCGCGTAAGCGTGGTGCTTCAGCTGCTTTCACCGGCACGAAGGCCGCTGCAGGTGACGCAGGACTTAAAAGGTTTTTGGAACGGTTCCTACCAATCGGTGCGCAGGGAAATGAAGGGACGGTATCCGAAACATCCCTGGCCGGAAGACCCCTGGAACGCCGTGCCGACGCACAAGCCGAAGAGGAGCGCCCGATGACATCTTTGCCCTCGCTGATCGGCGCTCTCTCGCCGGTATTTCTGCTGATTGTGCTCGGCTTTCTGCTCAGGAGGACCATATTCCGGAAGGCTGAGTTCTGGCATCCGATTGAGAACCTCGCCTACTATGTGCTATTCCCGGCCCTGTTTCTCTCGACTCTTTCAAAGACCCCCTTTGCGGTTGAGGAGCTTGCACCGCTTCTTTTGGTTATTGCCGGGGCCATCGTGATGATTTCCTGCCTACTGCTTTCCGTCCGGGGCATTTTTCTCAAGAACGGCCCTTCCTTCAGCTCGGTCTTTCAAGGGGCGATTCGCTACAACACATATGTCGGGATGTCCGCTGCGGGGGCGCTCTATGGGCAGGCCGGAGTTGCACTGCTTGCAGTCATTGCGGCCTTTATGGTGCCGCTGGTCAATGTGCTTTCGGTGTATGTTTTGACGCGGCACGCCTCTCGGCGGCCGTTTTCGCGGGGGATCATCGTTAAGGAAATCCTCGGCAATCCGCTTATAATCAGCTCGTTCTGTGGTCTGGCCCTTGGATTCCTCCGGATGCCTTTCCCGGCGGTGGTGGAGCAGGGTCTTGACGCCCTGGGAAAGGCGTCGCTCCCGCTCGGGTTGCTGGCGGTCGGTGCGGGGCTTGAGCTGGGCGCCATCCCCGCAAATCGCAGCGCCATGTTCTTGGGAAGCGGCCTGAAGCTTTGCCTCTTCCCCGTGCTGGTCTGGGCGGGTCTGCGGATCGCAGGAATACAACCGCACACAGCCGCTGTTGCTATTCTCTATGCTGCGTTGCCGACCGCATCGTCGGCGTTCATTCTCGCACGGGCTCTCGGCGGTGATTACCGGCTCATGGCGGGATTGATTAGCTTTCAGACATTGCTGGCGTTTGCGACAATGCCGCTGATGCTCCTGTTTTTACAGGTTTGAGATTCAATATTCATGACCGGATAGGGCAGCTGTGCCGAGGGGACCGCACTACTTTGGCCCCCGCTTCTCCATTGACTTAGGCAACCCATTGAAATTATACTATTCCTTCAGTATTTTTCTTGGGAGGAAAATGCAATGGGCACCTATACTACCTTTAATCCGCATAACAGCAGACGCAAGAAGACGCACGGATTTCTCGTGCGCATGGCAACCAAGGCCGGTCGGCGCATTCTGAAGGCTCGGCGTGCAAAAGGCAGGAAGCGTCTTGCGGGTTAACCCCCCGCCGCGTGCGTTGTGAAAGCGTTGCTGCTAGCGCTCATCCGATTTTATCGCTGCTGCGTCTCGCCGCTTTTCCCGTCGTGCTGCAGATTCACACCTTCCTGTTCGCTCTACGCGCGCGAGGCAATCGAACGTCACGGTGCGTTTCGCGGAAGCGCGCTCGCACTGAAGCGCATTCTGAAATGTCACCCGTTTCATCCAGGCGGCTGCGACCCGGTCCGATGAAATCACTGCAAAAAAGGATATGGTTCAATGGATAGAAATCTCATACTTGCGGTAGTCCTGTCGGTTGCGGTCCTGATAGGCTTCCAGTATTTCTTCTCGAAGCCTGCACAGCAACATCCTGCTGAACAGGCGGCTCCTGCACAGGAGGGCACGGATGCTCAAAAAGCGGCCGCCGCTCCTCAGGCGACTCCTCCTGCGACGCAGCCTGCGCCATCGGCAAAGCCTGCACCAAAGACGGTTGTCGAAAAAGAGGTTGTTGTTGAAACGGAACTGTATAAGGCTGTCCTGACGAATAACGGGGCGACGTTCAAACGCCTGGAACTCAAGAAATATGCCGATTCGGAAGGTAATCCGATTGTACTCGGCAGTAATGCCGCCATGCCGCCGCTGGCGATCGGCAGCGACGAAGAGGCCCGGTTCGGCGGTATCGTTTTTACGGCAAATATTTCAAACATCACGCTTGACGCAAATCGCAAAGAAGCGTCGCTTGTCTTTGAAGGGGCTGCGGGCGACCAGATTGTTCGTCGCACCTTCGTCTTCCACAACGGTGAGTATCGTATCGATCTCAAGGACGAAGTTCAGGGTTTTCCGGCTTATTACATCACCCTCGGCAAGGAGTTCGGCCTGTATCATAAGGACGATAATCATTTCGGCCCGGTCGTTCTCAAGGATGCAGACCGCGTGGAGGTGGATGCGCATGGCCTGAAGGAAACGCGTGTCTTCAAGGGCGGCGTGAAGTGGATTGCGCAGGAAGACAAGTATTTTTTCTCGGCGCTTGTCCCCCAGACGCAGATTGATGAAGCGCGCATTGTCAACCGGAACAATGATTCGATTTCTTACATCAGGACAACCGCGCCGGTTAACCAGTTTATGATGTACATAGGGCCGAAGGAACTTGAAACGCTCGAGAAATATAATGTCGGGCTTGAGCATATCGTCGATTTCGGGTGGTTCTCGATTATTGCGCGCCCGCTCTTCTGGATCCTCAAGTTTTTCAACGGCTTTACCCACAATTATGCACTTGCCATCATTCTCATCGCGATCGTGACCCGCATTCCTTTTATCCCGCTCATCAACAAGGGGCAGGAGTCGATGAAGAAGCTTGCGCAAATCCAGCCGCGTATGAACGAAATTCGCGAAAAATACAAAAACGATCCGCAGCGGATGCAGAAAGAGACGATGGAGTTGTACAAAAACAACAAGGTCAACCCGATGGGCGGATGCCTGCCGATGCTGGCGCAGATACCGGTCTTCATAGCACTGTACAATGTGCTGCTGAAGGCTATCGAGCTTCGTGGCGCACCGTTTGCTCTTTGGATTACCGACCTCTCGACGAAAGACCCTTATTATGTTCTGCCGATTGTCATGGGCACCACCACTTTTCTGCAGCAGAAGATGACGCCTTCGACGACTGCCGACCCGATGCAGCAGAAGATGATGTTGATGATGCCGGTAGTTTTCACATTTATTTTTATGTCCATGCCGTCCGGCGTGGTTCTCTACTGGACTATCAGCAATCTTTTCGGCATTGCCCAGCAGTTTTATATGAACCAGAAGGCCAAGCAGTCGGCTGTGTAGCTATTGTCGACCCATGCCTCTCCGAGGGGAATGGGTCTCTTTGGAAGCCATGCCGCAATTCCCTGATGATACTATCGCCGCTGTTTCGACGCCGCCCGGTGAAGGCGGCATCGGCATTGTCCGTCTGAGCGGACCGAAAGCCATCGAGATAACCGATACATTCTTTGTTTCACGCCGAGGAATACGCCTCTCAGATGTCCCCACGCATACCATCCATCACGGTTTCATTATAGACGGCGCCGACATGTGTCCTGTTGATGAAGTGCTCGTGTCGGTGATGCGCGCACCTCGAACCTATACGCGGGAAGATGTCGTCGAAATCAACTGCCATGGAGGTTCCGTCCCGCTCGCACGTACCCTTCGTCTTGCCCTTGGTGCCGGTGTCCGTCTTGCCGAGCCTGGCGAGTTCACGAAGAGGGCGTTCCTGAACGGCAGAATCGATTTGTCCCAGGCAGAGGCGGTCATGGACCTGATCCATGCACGGACGGCACATGCGGAGCGGCTGGCAATGGAGCAACTGCGGGGCGCTTTATCGGAGCGGGTACATGGACTCGGCGATGAGATCCTTGACCTTTGTGCGCATGTCGAAGCATATATTGATTTCCCCGATGAGGATATCCCGTTGCTGGTCCAGACTGAACTCCTTGTCGGCGTGCTGAGACTTCAGCGGGCATTGGCGGCGCTATCGAAGGGGTTTGATGAGGGGCGCTTGTATCGGGAGGGCGCTGCTGCCGCGATCGTCGGAAAGCCGAATGTCGGGAAATCGTCGTTGCTCAATGCGCTGCTGAACGCGGATAGGGCGATTGTGACCGAGTTGCCAGGGACTACGAGGGATGTCATTGAAGAAAGTCTCAACATCTGCGGCATTCCGTTGCGCATTATGGATACCGCCGGCATTCGCGAGACGCACGACCTGGCCGAGCAGGAAGGCGTGCGCAGGAGCCTGCGGGCGCTCGACGGTGCGGATATCGTCCTTGCGGTTCTTGATGCGGCCAGACCGCTCGATGATGCGGATCGGGAACTGCTGGCCCGCATTGCAGGCAGAAAGGCCATTGTTGTCCTCAACAAGATTGATCAGCAGCTGAACGCCTTCGACGTGTCGTCGATTGGCGGCTGTGCATGCCGTCGAGCGGATTCGAGCGACTCGAACATTATTGTATTTCCCGGCGGCTCAACGGCTCCGCTTGCTGCACTGTCGGCAAAGACCGGCGAGGGACTGCAAGAGCTGAAGCACTCTATTCGAGCGCTGCTTGTTCCCTCCGATACATCCGCAATCGATAGCGCCGAGCGACAGACGATGCTCGTTACCAACATTCGTCATCGCGAGGCCATTGACGATGCCGTGAGGGCGCTTGAACGCGCCTATGCCTCGATACAGGCACAGGAGCCTCCGGAAATCGTCGCACTCTCTCTTCGTGAAGCACGTGACGCCCTGGGGTTTATCGTCGGCTTTACAGCTACAGAGGACATTCTCGACCGGATATTCAGCCGATTCTGCATCGGCAAATAGACCAGCACCCCTTTTGAGTACTACTCGCTCAAGCCATACGTGCATGGGCTATCAGCCGCAAGCTGCCTGGGCTGATAGTGGTAGCAATCGATAACCATAAGATACAGCTGTCGCGGGTATCCTGAGGGTCGTCGACTTTCTTCATCGTTTTCCGAATCGGACATGTTGAACATGGTGTGAGCCCGCTAATGCGCAGCATCCATGGACTCCGCGCGGTATCCACTCTGAAGCGAGCTGACTAGCTTATGCGGGAGATATGACGTGCGTTTCGGGTAGCCTGAAAATCCTTGATCCCGGCATACAGCGGCACTACGAGCATGGCAAAACATGTGGATATCACGGAAGTCCAACCTCCGTGTGCATAGGCGAATCCTGAAAGCGTTATGCCTGCCCATCCGCCGAGATAATAGAACAGCACATAGAGCGCATTCGCTCGGCCCTGTCCGCCCGAGATGCGGCGATTCAGAGAGCCAACAGCCGTGGCGTGAATAGTGAAAAACCCTGCGCAGGTGCCGATCAGTCCGACAACAATTGCGGGAAGAGACGGCATTGCAATAACGGCGAGCGAAGCTCCGAGCAACAAGGATCCCGCAATAAGCGTTATGCCGGAACCGAAGTAGTTGCTGATCTTCCCCGCTGTCGGTCCCATAAAGATTCCTACGATGTAGACAAGATATAAAACCGTTGTTATTTCGGTCGAAAGCGAGAAGGGCTCGGCAGTGACCCTGAACGGCAAATAATTGAAAATCGATGAGAAGACAGCAAAACTACCGGCCGCGCAGAAATAGAACGGCCAGAGGTCACGGCGCCGGAGCAGCTCTCCGTATCCGGGAGAATCGATGGCCTCGCCGATTCCCGCAGTTTGGCGCGGCAAGATACGCAGCGCCGCAAAAATTGCAATGAGAATGAGTGCGGATGCTGAGACGAATGCATACCGCCAGTGCAAGGGTGGGTGAATCCAGCCTCCGAGCAGACGGCCGCAGAGCCCGCCGAGGACAGTCGCGGCAACATATGAGCCCATGATAATGCTCAGGCGTGATGTCGGAAGTGTTTTTGCGAGATACGCAGCGAGACAGGTCGTCATGGTAGGGATGAAAATGCCCTGGACAAAGCGCGCGGCGATAAGAAGCCAGATGTTTTCGGTTGCAGCGCAGAGCAGTCCTGCGAGCGCAACGCAGGCGCCGCCTGAGAGGATTATGGGGCGGATAGGTAATCGATCGGCAAGGGCGCCCAGGGGGAGATTGGAAAGGGCCATGCCGAGAATCACCGCCGAGACGCTCAGCGAGACCACGATGGTGTCTGCGTGAAACTCCTGTCTGAGCACCGGCAGAACAGGCTGTGTGATATATATGTTTGCGAATGAGGCAGACACAAGCGCAAAGACCGCTATTTGCAGTTGTATTTCCGAGGGCTCTTTCATGATGTCATATCAGTGCTTCATGACGGCATTGCGCATATAGAAAAGCCCGGCGCGGAAACCGCGCCGGGCCTGCGTCGTTCAATGGTTCTTTGTCTTACTTCTTCGGCGCTTCTGCCGGCTTTTGCTGAGCAGGGGCCTCCGCAGGCTTCTGTGCGGGCGCTTCCGCCGGTTTCTTCGCAGCTTCGGGCGTTGCCGGTGCGGGTGCGGGTGCGGGTGCGCCGCCGGACATTTTCGCTATTTCGTCCTTATTGATATCAACCTTGTAGGTCTTCTTCACGTCTTCGATGAACTTGTCGAACGTGGTCTTTTGACGGTCCATGGTGAGGCGCTGGACAATAATGGGCTTCGCCTTTTCGAACTCAACCGGCGTGCCCTTGATTTCGGTCACTTTGATGATGTGTATTCCGTCCTTCAACGGGATCGGCGGGCTCGGTTGATTCTTCTTCAGGCGGAACGCGACGTTTTCGAGCTGCGGATCAAGCTCTCCGCGCTTGAAGAACCCGATGTCGCCGCCTGCCTTGGCGGACTTGTCTTTTGAAAGATCGGCGGCAACGGCCTTGAAGTCATCGCCCTTCTGAAGGCGTTCCATCGCCTTTTTTGCATCTTCTTCATTCTTCACCACGATCTGGCTCAGGCGCACCTGACCGCTTTCGATAAACTCTTCCTTGTTCTTATCATAGAACTCTTTGATCTCCTGATCGGTCGGCTTCGCCTTCGCCTCGATCTCCTTTTCAAGCATTTTGTTGATCATCACGATCTTCTTGAAGTCCTCGATGCGTTTCTCGACATCCTTTTCCTTGTCGATGCCCCGTTTCTTCGCTTCGAGATAGAGCATCTCCTTCTTCGCGAGCTCGTCGACAAAGCGGGTTGTGCCTTCAGGCCCCTGGAAGAACTGTTTCGCAACATCCGGCAGACCCTTCATCTCTTCCTGTACGTCCTTGGCCGTAATAACCACGTTGTCAACGGTAGCCACGACCGGGCTGCTTCCCCCCTGATCGGCGGGTTTGTTCGCGCAGCCGACGAGCAGGGCGCAGGCGGCAATAGTCATGACAATCTTTTTCATGCGTCGTTCTCCTTCTTTGAGAAATTCAACATTCACATTAACATATTCGAAAATAAAAGTAAAAACAGTGCTTTGCCATGTCTGTTCGGGCCGTGATAGACTGAAGAACCATTGAGCCCGGAGGTGCATGTGCTTGTAACAGGAATCGGCCAGTGTTCCCTTGATTCCCTCGCCTTGATCGATAAATATCCTGCCCCTGATACGAAAACGGAGGCATACGAATGGATAGAGCAGGGGGGTGGTCCGGTTGCGACCGCACTCGTCACACTCTCGCGTCTCGGCGTTGCGACGAGGTTTGCCGGAGTTGTCGGAGATGATGACGCCGGTCGCACGATACTGCAGTCTCTCCTTGAGGAAAATGTAGATACCACCTATCTTGTCGAGAGGGAACGCACGGCTTCTCAGCATGCCTTTATCGCCGTCGAACGCGGCACTGCCGCCAGAACCATCTTCTGGAAACGTCCGACAGGAGCGGCTCTCAAACCCGATGAAATTGACGATGCGTTCTTTCGCGGAAGCCGATTTCTGCTGCTTGATGGTCTGATGCCGGAGGTTTCGCATTCCGCTGTAGAGCGTGCGAAAAGGCTTCGCATCCCTATTATGGTCGATGCGGGGCGTATGCGGGAGGGGATGCTTGATCTCTGCGCTGCCAGCGATTATGTTGTCGGCTCCGAGGAGTTTGCGCGGGAGCTCGGATGGCAGGGAGACCATGAGGCCTTTTTTTCGCGCGTTCGGGAGCTGAACTGGAACACGACGACGATAACGCTCGGAAGCCGCGGAAGCGTAACATATCATGGCTTCAGGATGATCAGGACTCCGGCATTCCGGGTGGATGCAGTCGATTCAACCGGTGCCGGCGACGTGTTTCATGGTGCGTTTCTTGCCGGAATTCTCTCGGAGTGGGAGCTTGAGCTGGCGCTCTTCTTCGCGTCTGCCGCTGCCGCCCTGAAGTGCAGACAGCTCGGCGGCAGAACGGCGATACCGGACTTTCCTGCCGTGGCCCGTTTTATGGCCGATCACGGTCTTCCCCTTCCATGAGTTCGGTTGTCGTCGGCATGAGCGGCGGGGTGGATTCATCCGTCGCCGCATTCCTGCTGAAGCAACAAGGCCACCGAGTATTGGGAGTGAGTTTTCTGTTGTATGAGGCGCGTCTGCGTTCGCAGTATGCCGATGCTCCCTGCTGCTCTCTTGCCTCGATTGAAGATGCCGGTAAGACAGCGGCCCTCCTCGGAGTTGAGCATGAGGTCATTAATCTTCGGGATATCTTCCTCGCAAAAGTCATCGAGCCTTTTATTGCCGCATATGAACAGGGAAAGACGCCGAATCCCTGTATTCTCTGCAATCGCTTCATCAAGTTCCCTTACCTCCTGAAATACGCCGATGCACACGGAGCGCAGTACATCGCAACCGGCCATTATGCGCGTGTCTCGCATGGTGCTTCAGGCCGTGCGGAGCTGAAGAAGGGCCTCGACCCGAAAAAGGACCAGTCGTATGCATTGTACGACCTCGGACAGGATATCCTGCAACGGCTGAAATTGCCGCTCGGAGGACTGCAGAAGGACGAGACGAGGGAGATTGCGCATTCCCTCAATTTGCCTGCCGCGCTGCGTCCCGAAAGTCAGGACATTTGCTTTGTTGATGATGGTGATTACGGCACCTTCGTCGACCGCCTGGCTCATCACGAGCCAGGGCCAATAGTCGATCTCGAAAGCGGCAGGACAGTCGGCCGGCACCGGGGGCTTCATCTCTACACAATCGGTCAGCGCAAACGCCTTCCCGCCCTGGGAAGGCCGGTATATGTCGTGCGTCTCGATACAACACTCAATGCGCTTTTCATCGGTCCGCGCGAGATGGCGCTGACGCTGACATGCTGCGCCGGAGGACTGCGATGGATCGTTCCTCCCGGCGACTTTGCCGCCGACGCCGGACATTTCAGGGCGACGGCGAAGATCCGCTCGACGATGCCGGACGAACCGGCGCACGTCGTTATAGAAGACGACGGGGCAACGATAACGTTCGATCAGCCGCAGTGGGCCCCGGCGCCGGGGCAGAGCGCGGTTTTATATGATGATGATCGGGTGCTCGGCGGAGGTGTTATCAGAAACTGTTAGCCTGCATTATGCGTGGCCGGCGTGTGATATTCGTTCTCAAGCGAGCTGATTAGTCCCTGTGCGGCATTGAAAGCATAGTCGTGAGCCGGACACAGTGGCCGCAACAGTCTCTTTCCCCTGCCCGCTCGCGCGGGCCGTGAAAACTCAGGCACCTCGCTTTGAAACGAACAGCCCGCACCAGTATTCGCCTAATAGCAATGAATTAATGTTTTCCATAAGTGAACATAATGAATAATATGGGCTGATTATCAGCCAGTTATGCTAATCTATACCATTCTGTTTTCGAGGTGCGTATATGCAGGGAAAAGTTGTTTCGGTCAATATCAGCACAAAAAAAGGGGAAAGAAAGACCCCGGTTGCAGAGGTCCGTTTTGTGGAGAACAAAGGCATCGAAGGTGATGGTCATGCCTCTTCGGAAACGCATCGACAAGTAAGTCTGCTCGCGATAGAGAGTATCCGCAAGATGCAGCAGATGGGGCTCGATGTCAAACCCGGCGACTTTGCCGAGAACGTTACCACCGAGGGGCTCGACTTGCCGGCCCTGCCGGTCGGCACGCGCCTGAAGATCGGACAGAATGTCCTGGCGGAGGTGACCCAGATCGGCAAGGAATGCCATGACCGCTGCGCCATCTATTATCAGGCGGGCGATTGCGTCATGCCCAAAGAGGGAATCTTCATCAGGATATTCACGAGCGGCGTCGTCAAGCCCGGCGATGAAATCCTTGTATCGCTGCGCCAGCCGCTTGAATATCACGACGTAGACAATCTCCAGCCGCCGCAATGATCTCGGTTGCCGTCATAACCCTGAGCGACAAGGGGGCTGCCGGCCAGCGTGCCGATACGAGCGGGCCTTTGATTGCCGAGATGCTCTCCGGTATAGCCGAGGTGCGCTTTTACGACATCCTTCCGGACGAGCGGGAGCAGATCCGCAATAAACTCATCCAGTATGTGGACAGGGTCGATCTCATTCTCACTACGGGCGGAACAGGCCTTGCCCCGCGTGACGTGACGCCCGAGGCGACGCTGGATGTCGTCGAGCGTGAAATCCCGGGCATTGCCGAGGTGATGCGCGCGGAGGGGATGAAGAAGACCGATCGTTCGATGCTTTCGCGGGCTGTTGCGGGGGTGCGGGGAAAGACACTCATCATCAATCTTCCCGGCAGTCCGAAGGCGGTGCGCGAGAACCTTTCGGTCATTCTCGGTGCAATCCCGCATGCGGTGGAAAAGATCAAGGGCGATCCGGGTGAGTGCGCGCGATGAGCGGCGACGTCTCGCTTCCGCTCGCCTTTCTTGCAGGATTTCTTTCATTTCTCTCCCCATGCGTTCTGCCGCTCGTGCCGGCCTACATCTCGATGATCTCCGGGCTGAGCATAGCGGAGTTGCGCGACGAGAAGCATCGCATGGGACCGGCCCTGGTGAAAACGGCCGCCTTCATTGCGGGATTCTCAACGGTGTTTATCGCGTTGGGGGCGTCATCCTCATTACTCGGGCGCCTTTTTCTACAGTATCAGGATGCATTGCGCATCGGCGGCGGAATCCTTACGATTATCTTCGGACTCTTTATCGCCGGAGCGGTGAAGCTCGATTTCCTGATGCGCGAACGCCGTATGCATGCGCCGGTTCATACCGGCACCGTCGGGGCGTTTCTGATTGGCATCAGCTTCGCTGCGGGCTGGACCCCGTGCATCGGCCCGATACTCGGCACTATCCTGGTGTATGCAGGTTCGCAAGGCTCGGCAGGATACGGGCTCATGCTCCTGTCGGTCTACTCGCTCGGGATGGCCGTCCCGTTTGTGCTCGCGACCGTCGGCATGAACTTCTTCTTCTCATATGCAGAGGCGCTGCGCAGGCATATGCGTGCCCTTACGGTCGTGAGCGGGGTTGTGCTCATCTGTTTCGGTATACTGCTCCTGACGAATTCGTTCGGAACATTCGCGGGCTATTTCCCTGATTTCGGTATCAAACTGTGAGGGTGTCATGAAAGAGCGGTTCGAATTTCAGTCGATTGAAGAAAAGTGGCAGGGCTACTGGGCCTCAAGGAGTCTGCACCGGTCCGAAACCGATGCGCGGAAGGAAAAATTCTATTGCCTCGAGATGTTCCCGTACCCGTCGGGCAAGATACATATGGGGCATGTCCGCAATTACGCAATCGGCGATGTCATCGCGCGTTACAAGCGGATGCGGGGCTTCAACGTCCTTCATCCGATGGGATGGGATGCATTCGGCCTGCCCGCTGAAAACGCCGCGATAAAGAACAAGCTCCATCCGGCAAAGTGGACCTACGACAATATCAGCTTCATGAAGCAGCAGCTGAACCGCATGGGGCTCAGCTATGACTGGGAGCGCGAAGTAACGACCTGTAGCCCTGAATATTACCGCTGGAATCAATGGATATTCCTGAAGATGCTCGAACGCGGCCTCGCCTACAAGAAGGCGTCGTTTGTAAATTGGTGTCCTGATTGCGTGACGGTCCTTGCGAACGAACAGGTGATCGACGGCCGTTGCTGGCGCTGCGACAGCGAAGTCGTTCAGAAGGAGCTGGAACAGTGGTTTTTCCGTATCACGCACTACGCCGAAGAGCTGCTGCAGGGATGCGATGCGCTGACCGGCTGGCCGGAGCGCGTCGTGGCGATGCAGAAGAACTGGATAGGCAAGAGCGAAGGCGTTGAAGTCGATTTTCCGATTGAGGGCATGGAACGCAGCCTGCGCATTTTTACTACGCGGCCCGATACGCTCTTCGGCGTGACGTTCATGTGCATCGCGCCGACTCATCCGCTTGCGGGCCTCATCTGCCGCGATGCCGCAGGGCTCGATGCGATTAAGGCCAAGTACGGCAAGGTCGATGAGAAAGAGGGGCTGCGCTCCGACTATCATGCTATCAATCCGTTGACCGGCGGGCGGGTTCCGATATTCATCGCGAACTTCGTGCTCATGGAATACGGCACCGGAGCCATCATGTCGGTTCCGGCCCATGATCAGCGTGATTTTGAATTCGCGCAGAAGTACAACCTGCCGGTGAAGATCGTCATTACGCCGGAGGATGGTTCGGGGACCGGGAGGCACGTCGATGGGTGTGCCGAAGGACTGCAGCAGGCATTCGAGGACGACGGCGTGCTGGTTGATTCCGGTCAGTTCAACGGGCTTGTCGGCGTTGATGCGCGGCGGGCGATTATGGATTTCATCGAGCAGCAGGGGCTCGGAACAAGGCTGACGAATTTCAAGCTCCGCGACTGGGGTATCTCGCGCCAGCGCTATTGGGGAACTCCGATCCCGGTGATCTATTGCGATGTGTGCGGCATCGTTCCGGTGCCGGAGGACCAGCTGCCGGTCATTCTTCCGGAAGATGTTGCATTTACGGGTGCGGGCGCATCACCGCTGGCGGAGTCCGCATCGTTTTACAATACCGCCTGTCCCCGGTGCGGCGCTGCTGCCCGTCGTGAAACGGACACGATGGACACCTTCGTAGACTCATCGTGGTACTTTGTGCGGTACTGCTCGAAACAGCATGAGCATGCCTTTGAGCGGGTGAATGTCGATTACTGGATGCCGGTAGATCAGTACATCGGCGGGATAGAACACGCGGTGCTTCATCTGTTGTATTCGCGCTTCTTCACGCGCGTATTGCGCGACATCGGCGTCGTGCAGGTCGCGGAGCCGTTCAGCAATCTGCTGACGCAGGGCATGGTCTGCAAGGAGACATGGCGATGCGAAGAGCACGGCTGGATCTTTCCGGAAGAGGCTGCGGGTGGGGCCTGCGCGCAGTGCGGCAAGCCGGTCGAGCGCGGACGTGTCGAGAAGATGTCGAAGTCCAAGAAGAACGTGATCGACCCCGACGCGCTCATTCAGCGGTTCGGTGCGGATACGATGAGGCTCTTTTCACTCTTTGCTGCCCCTC
>DATHDH010000146.1:0-2526 GCA_035319145.1 Dissulfurispiraceae bacterium
CCCGCCGCGCTGGCCGGAAGTTACCAAGGCCTGCAAGATTATTCTCGAGGCCTACATTGCCGGCGCCAAGAAGCATGAGCGTGTCGGTGAGTGGGTTGAGCGGATCGGCTGGGAGCAGTTCTTCAATATCACTGGCTTCCCGTTCACATTCCAGCACATCGACGACTTCACCATCGCCCGCGAAACGTTCAGAACTTCTGCAGCGTTCAAGTGGTAAGTCTGAACTGACAGGTGTATAATGATTTCAGGAGGGGCACGAAAGCCCCTCCTGAATCTTTGAAAGGAGAATCTTCAAATGGAACTTGCAGAGCTGAAAGAAAACATGTATAAGCTTGTGGAAAGCTCGATGGGCAAGAAGAAGCTCAAAGCCGGCGATATCAAAAAGCATTATAGGGCTGCAGGCACTGCCGCGGAAGATCAGGTCAAAGAGGCGCTGAAGGAGCTTGTTGACGAAGGCAAGCTTATCTATACTTACTTTGGCGGCAGCTACGTCGAAATCCCGCCGAAATAAGCTTTCCCGGCATGTTGCTCATATATTCGGGCGGTCTGTTGTAACGACAGATCGCCTGTTTTGTCCTGTGACCTCGCCTGAAACGGACATCCCGCCCGGCGACCCTCTCGATTTTATGAATAAAGTGGGCTAAGATATCAAGAGTATGTTCCATGTCGTCGTCTACCAGCCGGAGATCCCGCCGAATACCGGCAATATAGGCCGCCAATGCGTCGGCATGGCCGCAGAATTGCATCTTATCGGCCCCGTGCACTTCGATCTGAGCCGCCAGGCGGTGCGGCGGGCAGGCCTCGATTATTGGGGGCAGCTCGAGTTGACGGTGCACACGAATCCGGAGGCCTTTCTCGAGTGGCTCGGTGATCGCATGCCGTGGATAGTCACCCGTCAGGGCAGGCTGCGCTATGACGTGCCGACGTATCGCGATGGAGACATTCTTGTTTTCGGAAGTGAAACACAGGGACTCCCGAAGGTCTGGCTGGAACGCTGGCGGGAAAGATCCATATACGTACCGATTCTGGGTCCGGTGCGCAACTATAATCTTGCCAATACCGTCAGCATTATCCTGGCTCAGGCCTGCCTCAATGCCGGGGTATATGACAGGCACTCCTAAGCGTCCGTAACGAGATCGTTTCAGAACAACTCCACCTTTCCGGTTATAATAAGCGGATGTCTTCATATCCACGCATCATTATTGCCGGCATGCGCGGCGGCAGCGGCAAGACGACGGTCTCGCTTGCGATGATAGCGGGCTGCCGTGCCATGCACCTCTCGGTTGCCCCGTTCAAGAAGGGCCCGGATTATATCGACGCGGGCTGGCTTTCGGCTGCAGCCGGAACAGCGTGCCATTCCCTGGACCCCTTTCTTATTCCGGCGGAGACCATTCAGCGGTCTTTCGTGCATCATCACAACGCCGATATTGCAATAATTGAAGGCAACCGGGGGCTGCATGACGGCAAGGATGAATTCGGGACATGCAGCACCGCCGAAGTCGCGAAATTATTGAACTGTCCCGTCATGCTTGTGGTCGACTGCACGAAAATGACGAGAACCGCGGCCGCCTTGGTTCTCGGCTGCATGAAGCTGGATGAGGCTGTCCGAATCCGCGGGGCTATTCTCAATCACGTTTCGGGTAAACGGCATGCATCCATCGTTCGCGCATCGATTGAGCGGTATTGCGGCATTCCGGTGCTCGGGGTTATTCCGCGCCTGAAAACATCAGACATGCCGGAGCGGCATATGGGTCTGATTCCCTATCAGGAACACGGCGCGGTGCAAGAAGCCATTGCCGTGGCGTCGAGCATAGCGCATGATTATCTGGATATGGAGCAAATCTGTAGTATCGCACGGTCTGCCGAGCCCCTTCCCATAGCACCGTTCCCGCCTCCCCGCGTGACGCAGGGAGCAGAGGCGGTGAGCATCGGCGTGCTCAGAGACGCGGCGTTTCAGTTTTATTATCCTGAGAATCTTGAGGCACTGCAGGCGCTCGGGGCCAAGATAGTGGAGATTGACGCCCTTTCATCGCCCGGCCTTCCGCCGATTGATGCCCTCTATATCGGAGGCGGATTCCCTGAAACGAATGCGATCGCGCTGGCCGCAAATATTTCGTTCAGAGATTCTGTAAAGGTTGCCGTCGAACAGGGGCTCCCCGTATATGCAGAGTGCGGAGGATTGATGTTCCTGGGGGAGTCCATTATCGTGAAAGGCGCGCGTCACCCGATGACCGGAATTTTCCCGCTGACCTTCGAGATGCATGAGCGTCCGCAGGCGCATGGGTACTCCATCGCTCTTGTCGATCAGGCCAACCCGTATTATCCGCAGGGTACCGTTCTGAATGGGCATGAGTTTCACTATTCCTCGCCTGTTCTTACTGCGGCGCCGGAGCGAGCGATTTTTGCATTTCGTATGCGGCGCGGAGAAGGCATCTTTGAAGGGCGCGACGGCCTTTGTTATAAAAATGTGCTCGCAACATATACACATGTTCATGCCCTCGGAACCCCGCTCTGGGCCGAGGGGTT
>DATHDH010000147.1:0-2255 GCA_035319145.1 Dissulfurispiraceae bacterium
ACTGTCTGCTCGGCGACGGCGAAACGCAGGAGGGGCAAGTGTGGGAAGCGGCGATGTCCGCCGGGCATTATCAGCTCGACAACCTCTGCGCCGTCGTTGATCTTAACAGCCTGCAGATCGACGGACGCTGCGAAGATATCATGCGCATCGACCCGGTCGGCGCGAAATGGCGGGCCTTTGGCTGGAACGCTATCGAGATAGACGGCCACGACATGCAGGCGATTGTTTCTGCGCTTGACGCAGCCGAGGCTGCGAAGGACAAGCCTTCGGTCATCCTTGCCCGTACCGTCAAGGGTAAAGGGGTGTCGGTGTTTGAAGACAAGGTCGAATTCCACGGCGTTACGCCAAACAAGGAAGAACTCGCTATTGCATTAAAGGAACTGGGAGAATAAATGGGCAGCAGAGAAGAGACCAAACCACAAACAGCAACAGACTTCTGCGGCCAGAGCGTGGCGACGCGCGACGCTTATGGAGCAACACTCGCCGAACTCGGCGCAGCAAACGACAAGATCGTTGTTCTTGATGCGGACCTGTCCGGCTCTACCAAGACCGCGAAATTCGCGAAGCTCTTTCCCGGGCGATTCTTCAACATGGGCATCTCGGAGCAGGATATGATCGGCACTGCGGCCGGATTTTCTCTGACGGGAAAAATACCGTTCGCCTCGACATTTGCAGTGTTCGAGACCGGCCGTGCATGGGAACAGATCCGCCAGACGATCTGCTATTCGCATTTGAACGTCAAGCTCTGCGCCTCGCACAGCGGGCTGACGGTCGGCGAGGATGGCGCTTCGCACCAGGCGCTGGAGGATATTGCACTGATGCGGGTGCTGCCGGAAATGACTGTCGTTGTTCCCTCCGACGGGTATGAAACCGTGCAGGTCATTCAGACCGCGGCTGCTTTCGAAGGGCCGGTTTATGTTCGCCTCGGCAGGGCGAAGGTCACGGCATGCATGCCGCAGGACTACCGCTTTGAGATCGGCAAGGGCTATTCGTTCGGCATCGGCAAAGATGCCAACATCATCGCGGTCGGTATCATGCTGCCCATGGCGCTCAAGGCGCGGGAGATGCTTGCCGGCGAGGGCATAGATGCGGGTGTGATTAACATGGCATCTATCAAGCCGCTCGATACGATCCTTGTGCTGGAGGCTGCCAGGGCGTCGCAGTTCATCGTCACCTGCGAAGAGCATTCCGTGCTGGGCGGCCTTGGAGGCGCAGTTTCCGAATACCTGTCGGAACATCACCCAGCACTGGTCAAGAAGATTGGGGTGCAGGACACTTTCGGCTGTTCCGGCCCTGCGAGCGAGTTGTTGAAGCTTTTCGGGCTTACCCCGGAGGCGATTGCGGAGTGCGTCAAGACAGGGTTGAAACAGAAATAAGGTCGCCATGATCGAATTTAAAAATGTCGCCAAATATTACGACGGGCAGTCGGTGCTCAGGAACATCAGCTTCCGCATCGAGAAAGGCGAGCTTGTCTTCATAACAGGGCACAGCGGTGCGGGAAAGACCACACTGCTGAAGCTTATCTATGCCGCGGAAGCCCCGGATGAAGGTGAGATTACCATCGGTAATTTTCACTTCCCCGCGATGAAGGAACGCCAAATCCCAGAACTTCGGAGAACGATTGGTGTGGTCTTTCAGGACTTCAAGCTCAAGAACGACCTGACAGTCTATGAAAACGTCGCGCTGCCGCTCCATGTCCGCGGCATGGCGGAGCGTGAAGTGAAGCCGCTCGTTCAGGAGGCTCTGCGCCGTGTGCACCTTCGCCACAAGATCGATGTTTTTCCGAAAACGCTTTCGGGCGGAGAACAGCAGCGCATCGTCATCGCCCGCGCCACCGTCGCGAATCCGGTGGTTGTGCTTGCGGACGAACCGACCGGGAACCTCGATGAAGAGATAGCGCGGGACATTATGACACTCTTCAAGGAGATCCATCTGCAAGGGACCACCGTCATTATCGCCACCCATTTTCAGGAGATGTTCCGCAGAACCGGCAGGCGGGTCATCAGGCTCGATACCGGCAGCATTATCGGCGAGGAGGTGGGCTGATGCAGCTTCCCTATTCCCTCCATGTAGCGTTGCAGAGTATCTGGCGTGAGAAGTGGATCAATCTGCTCACGGTGTTGGCGATCGCGACAAGCCTTCTTATCGTTTCACTCATGGTCTTTGCTTATTTCAATCTCGAACAGATTGCCGGCAAACTTCCTGAGCGGTTCTCGATGGCGGTCTATCTGAAAGATGGCATTTCGCAGCCGGAA
>DATHDH010000148.1:0-2525 GCA_035319145.1 Dissulfurispiraceae bacterium
CTGCTCCAAGTGATGACACTGGCAGATGCCGACTGCGGCAGCGGAGGACGTACTGACGATCTGCGAGGCCCGTTCCCAATCGAGAATTTCAGTATAGGCATCGGCGGGGATCGTCTCTTCCCTGACAAGCGTGCGGAACAGGGATGTTTTGCCTTCGGAAATGATTCGGAAAAACTCTCCGTTGTTTTCATAAAAATATTCTTCAAAAAGTCGGCTGAGCTCCTGTATCGGCAAATCGGGCCGGACGCGCATGTACGTGAACTCGAAGAGACCGACAACCACCGGCGGGAGCGTGTAGTAGCTGCGGCCCTTATGCTCCATATCGAATACGAGGCCCCGCCGCGCCATGTCCGTCAATTTGCTTTGCAGTTCTTCCCTGGGGATATTCAGCTTTCTTGAAAGGGCGTGCAGGGAAATGAATGTGTTCGGCAGGTGGAAAGCCAGTTTCGCATCTTCGGGAGAGTAAAGTACGCTCAGTATCTTCGTCAACGTCGGAGAACTCGTAGCGCCTTGTATTGTGTGCATCATTCGTCTGTGCAGCAGATCGTATGTCTGCTCTTCATTGACAATGTGCCCCATGGCCGTCATCTCCCTCGTGCGCACCAGCAGGTCTGCGTTTTAAAATCTTCATACTGCCGATAGATGAATTATAGTCAGGGATGAGTCTATCCCTCTGGAGTAGCCTTGTCAACGAGAGAAGGGAAAAGGCCGCGAGATCGGCAGTATGAGGCTGAATGGTATATTGGAGCGATGAAAGCCCGGCGCGACCGGCGCCGGGCCCTATTTCTGCCTGACGAAGATAAAGTCCCCGCCGTCATGGCCCGCCTTGCGGATGTCCGCGTACTCGGGCGTCTGGTCGGAGCCGAGCATGACCGGACGGCGTATCCTGTTGAAGAGCTCGCTGCCGTCAATGATTCCCTGGTTCTCGGTCAGTGCGGAAAGGAACGCCGACGCGAAGACCGAGTGATTCCCTTTCCCGCCGCTGTCTGCAACAGGTTCGAGGCCGCCTGAGGCGATGACGAGTCGCGCCCGCTTCTGCGCGATTTTCGAGTAGTAGTCAGGCGTCCGCTGCGTGATATGGAGCCCCCTCACCAGCTTGCCGGAATAGCAGCTGTCGGCGACGACCAGCACGTGCTTGGCCTCGATCGCCTTCAGAGCCGTGGTGATCGATGCATTCGAGACCCAGTTCAGCTCATCGTTCCTGGTCGCATCAACGGGTAGCCAGTATCCTTCATCGCCATCCTTGTCCAGCCAGCCGTGGCCAGCATAGTATATAAGCAGATTGTCCCGCCAGCCTAACTTTTCGCGGTAGCCTGCAAGCGTCGTAATGATATCAGCGCGCTTCGCGTCAAGCAGAAGCTTTACGCTGAACCCATAGTTTTTCTCGAGGAGTGCGGCAAGGTCCTGAGCGTCCTGATGAGCAGTTACGAGACCGGACAGATGCTCGTAATTATTGTTGCCGATCACCAGCGCATAATAGCGGCCGAAGTTCACGCCGTGCGGCGTGTTCTGATTTTCCTTCCCATCTTCCGGCGACTGTTCTTCGCCCGCCGAAGACGCCGGCTGACGAATCACCGCCGGCCTCGCGAATTGCGTTTTCCTCGCCTTGGAGTCGGCGCTGACGATCGAACGGATCTCATTGAGCTTGCCCCGCAGCATGTCGGTGATTCTGCTGATCGAAGAGTTCTGCGTCAGGTTGTAGCCCACGAACAGCGTGCTGTAAATGTTCTTGCCGGCGCTTTTGTCCTGAATGTCGAGCTGCAGATGAATGATGTTGTTGAAAAGGTCAGACAGGTCAACAACGGTGCCGACCACCGCATATTCATACTGGTCGCCGCTGATCGCCACGGGCTGGAACCCCGCCTCGGTCTTCATCATTTCGTAAAGCATCGTGGTAATGGCATCAAGCTTTTCCTGGTCGATCTTGTTTTTGAGATGAGGAAGCACGCTCGTCGGTTTTACGCTGACGGCCACATTAATTGGCTCCAGGTTGACCAGCGCCGGCCGGGAATACATGTCGCCCATTTTGGTTCCGCCGCCCACGCAGCCGGCGAGCAGGAGGACCGCCAACGATAGAGATACAACTCCGTTCGAATGTACGCGCATGAGGCACCTCACGGGGGATATTCTCAAAAAACAAATTGGGAGAAGACCGATGTATTAATTCCAGGATAGCAAAAAATATTATGTTATGCAAGTAAAAAAGGTTTCTATTTGACGATCCGCGACACATCTGAGGGAAATGATCTCGATGCAATGCATTAATCATTTCGTACTCGTTTTTTTCAACCTGCAGTAAAAACTTGCCCCTGCCATGCAGTAATTAAGCTGCACCGATGATTATAACCAATTGATTTAAAGCTGATTTTATTCTGGCACATGTCATGCATTATAGAAAGCAAGATTGCGGTTGAACATATCCTACTGAGTAGAAGGGGGACAGATACATGAAGATCATGGTTGCTTATGACGGAACGCTCCAGGCCAAGGAAGCCCTGGCATACGGATTAGAAAAAGCAAGGACA
>DATHDH010000149.1:0-3962 GCA_035319145.1 Dissulfurispiraceae bacterium
GTGCATAGTCGTAATTGGCGATGCCCGTCAAGGGATTTCATTATCGGGATCAATGACCAGCATTTTCGATAGAAACATCTTTCATTAGGTACTATCGGAATTCGCTAAGCGTTAGCATTCCGGCAATTGTCGATTGCACCTACAAAGTGTGATTCACAAAAGCCGAAACTATTATCGATTACCAATCGTAATATTCATATTGAGTCTGCATTTTTTATCGATTATTAAAATGTTATTTCCGCGTCCAGCCAGCCTTTCATAACGAGTTCTATATCTTCTCTAATTTGATGAAGGCTGGATGCCTTCTTCATTAAGAATTGATTGGAAGCTATCACTACTTTACCGTTACCATGAAATCAAAGAGAAGCACCTTTCCAGGGCTCTGCACCTGGCTGAAGATTTGATATACGCCTTTTTTGGGAAAAACAACGGTTGATTCTATCTGCGGACCGAATCTTTCCGGAAGTGCGGCGTGCTCATGTTCAGCATCGGCCCCAGGACCTCCGGCAACATCTCCATGAGCATGGATAAACTGCTTGAGATCCGAGCTCACGACGGCAAGGTGCATGGCAGCGCCCAGGTAGGGCTCCAAATCTGTCACAGGTTTGCCGTTCTTTTCGATCATATAATGAAGCGTCGTTTTCTCGCCTGACTTGATTTCCTTTGGAACTGTCTCAAGAATGATCCTGTATGAACCAAAATCCTTCGTTCTAGAGAAATCGAATATCGGCGCGGCCATGTTTGGTCTGCCGTTGATGTGGAGAAGAACGGTTTTGCTGTATAGCCCGTCCGCGTCCGCGAAATCAAATCCTATGAGATAATCTCCCGCTTGCGGAAATGTAAACCTCAAAGAAAATGTCGCTGTATTCAACATCTCGTTCGTGAGCGCTCCCAGATCCTCAGGGTGGATATGGGCGAAGACATTCAAATCTCTTCCTATAATTACCGCGTGAAGAATGCGCTCATGATGTTCGCGTAATCCTTGAAGCGGCTTGCCTTTCCGGTCTTCCAGATGAACCGTGATTGAAACAGGAACGCCGCCGGTGATCACTGCCGGTAATGTTTCGAGCCGCACAATTGCCACTTCGGGGTGGGGAGCATAATGCATATGCGCCTCGTGGCCGGCTTTGTTGGCGTGGGCTATGTGCACAGCATGACGTGCAGGCACTTCATGCCGGAGAAGGGCTGCGCAGAGCAACGCCGCTGCGACTAGAACCGCTTCGATTCGCACATTCCGAATAAAATTGTGTGCAATTTGTTTCTCGTCCCGACTGCTTGCAACCCGAACAAGAAGCTTATTCACGAGACGATTGCCAATTGACGATTTTTTCGGGGAAGAGCCCGCTCCTTCCTGCAAGAAAGGAATAATTATGTATCGGTTTAAGGCTCCTAACCAAATAAGGCAGAGAAATAAAATGATCTTTGCCAAGGCAGTCAGACCATAAGGTGATTTCCAGGCAGGACCGGCATTGCCGACATACGTCCAGACATTGTAGAGTGATGTCAGAGCGATTATGCCGACCGAATAACCGGCTATACGCGAAAATTTCGTCGCGACCTTAGCGAGAACGGCCCGCTCCGATGTTGTTGACAACGCGGGGAGAATGATGATGGAAAGTGTAAAGAGGCCGCCGCCCCAGACAGAAGCTGCCAGCAGATGGAAGAAGTCCATAATTTCAGCAAGGCTCAAATCGCCTTTATCCGAGGCATGTCCGGAAGCACTCTCGGTTAGGGCAGCCACAAACCCGAGTACGAGCATTAAATAGAGGCCACCGTGTGATTCGCGATGTCCTCTTCGGACCCCGGCGGCTACTAATAAGAGCAGAAGCGAGAAGATGCGGATCATCCAGACCCTGCCAAAGTGAGTCTTCAGAATGACTGTGGGAAGAAGTGAAACGACATCAAAATCGGCGCTGCCGCTCATCTCGGCAGCGCCGATCAAAAGATCCGCGATAGCGCATGCAATGATAGCTGCGATGCTGATACGGATCAATCGCTGCAGACGGCGGAGCATGCTTTCCGGAGAGGAAACGGCAACTGCCTGATCATCAAGGACCCAGAGACGACAGACGATCGCCCCGATACAGAAGGTCAAAGAAATAAGCTGGATCCATGAGGGAATGGTATGCAACAAGCCGGTCACGAGATCTTTCGCTCCTCACTTGATCGTGAAAGTGTAATCACCCTTGGTCCGGTGCGTGTCCCTGGCAACGACGTTCCAGAACACGTGATAGACGCCCGGAGGCAATGGCGGGATGCCGACTTCGAGCAGCGTCGGATCGTTGGGATCCACATGCCCGTTCCTCTTGTCCACCATCTCGTTGTTCGCGTTATGGACCATGATCGTTGAAAAGGCCGGCTCCAGCTCGCTGTCGAACCAGATACGGACGGAGGCCGGAGAGACGGAGACCGTGGAACCGACCTTGGGGTCAGCGTGATCAGGGTATGCGTGGCCCAAGGCTGGGACAGGTATCAAGAGTACAATTAACAGGGATAGAATTTGCTTCATATTCCCTCTTGAAAAACTCGAACTGATTATCACGGGAAGATCGGTCTCCCTATGCTTGTTGGAAACAGGTCGTCGATAAAAAGGTGAAACAGGACGAAAACCCCGGTACCGGCACCCGAGCGGGGGTTCATAGGGATTTCCGCCGCGATGCCCAGCTCCGTATATTTGCCGATCCAGGTAATCCCGGGGTTAACGGTACCAGTCGTCTGATGCTTACAGTCGGCGTTCAGACAGGTCTCCATAGGAAATTCTACCACAGCGACCATACGGTTAAAGGGCTGCCCGAGCCCCACATCCTTGACCACGGATTGGAGATACATCAGACTGTACTGGAGCGTAAACGCCCAGGTCAATGTAGTCGGGTTTTGCGTAACCACACCGGCATCATCAGTCGTTGTTTTGCTTGTCGGGAAGTTCACACCGAGGACACCGGTGACGGCAAGCGGCCTGAGAAGACTGGATGAATCGAACATATCTCCGAACCCTTTGCCGAAATAAAAGGCCGGAGAAATGGTAGAGAATGGATCGGATACACTGTGATTGCCTGTGTTTCCAATCTCATCCGATACTCCGAAGGACAAGATCGTTTCATGCTCGGCGCTCGTGTAAAATTGGTACTTAACATTCACGCCGAGGTTGCCGAAACCATTTACCGTTCCGTCGCCCTCGGTGTGGAAGTGCAGGTAAGATTCGTCAAACTCTATTCCGAAATTAGGCATGATTCGTTTGGAATATGCCACGTCAAGCGACGAAGTCTGTATCCTCGGCCCCCCTGCCTCGTCGTTCATCTTGATCGAATTGTAGAGCAAGGAAAATTCATCGGAAATGAAAGGGTCGTCAACGGCAAACGTGGTGGGGAAAAAACGCTGTCCAGCGACACCATGTGCAAAGGTGGTTGATGGAATCATGGCAACTACGACACTGAGTGCAAAGCAGCAAGCTCTGCAAACACGAAATATTGCTGATTTGGTAATATTCATCAACGTCCTCCGGTCAATTAAAAGATCCATAGGACCACCGCCTAGCTCTGCTCTTACGTCGAACATCCTGGAGACAAGGAGAGTGGCCTATGGCTATGTTGAAATGAAACGCAATCCGTCCGTAGCTGCTACTTCATCTTCATCGGTTCGGTCGAGGCCATTTTATCCAGAAGATCTACGACTTTCTTTGCCGCATCGCCGATTTTATGAGTTTCTGCCATCATTGCGTTGCCACCGGTAATACCTCTCTCGTGCATTCCGGTCATTGCTTTGCCTGTCATTACTTCTGTTAACATCGCGCGGGCGTCGGCTAGCATCATTTTGCCATGTTCAATGGTGTATTTGTCGATATCTTTCGACATACCCATTTGCCCGAGCATCATCATATTGGATCCCTCTGCCGCCATCTCCAAGGCATGGTTAATCATTATATGCATGTGGTGCATGGCCATCATGTCATCCGTCATCGGGCC
>DATHDH010000150.1:0-4577 GCA_035319145.1 Dissulfurispiraceae bacterium
GCTGCTTCTTTGTCGCATGGAGAGTATGGCAGGAGAGGCAGCTCATGCCGGCCGAATTATAGTGCTTCGACTGGATGAAGCCCTGGTACTCCTGATGGTGCTTCGCTTCTTCGTAAACACCGTTCTTTTTCGATATGTCGTCCACGATGAACAGTCCCTTCAGGTCGCCGACATACGCCTTGTCAAAGGGATTATTCGCCTGGACTCCGGGGATGATTACATGTTCGGGATACCACTTTGTCCAGTCATCGGAAGGCTTGAAACTGTCACCGACCTTCGGGGCCGGAAAATCCTCGCGGGCGCCGCCCTGCGCGGTCTTGAACTGCTCGTTTTCAAGACGTATGTGGCAATAGCCGCACACGCGCGACTGTTCCTGCGGTGTCTTGCCTGCAAAGGTAAAGATTGTTCCCTTTTTCGTTCCTTTTACGTGATCGCCTCCTGGACCGTGGCAGGCCTCGCACCCGATGCTCGTCTCAACCCATGCGGTCTTTTGCGCCTTCGGATTCTTTTCATCATATTCGACGAGACGATAGCCGGTCGTATGGCATGTCCCGCAGGTGGTATTCCAGTCGTGCTTCTGGCCGTAATTCTCCCACTTGCCGCTCATGCGGTTGAACTGCTTGTCGAGGAATTGATACCCTCCGGTATCTTCGTTCTTCACCAGATAGCGCTGTTTCCACTTCGAACCGATGGTATATTGCACATCGGCGCGGGTAAATTTCTGACCGGTACCGTTTCCTTTAGTCGGCCCAGGGTTCACGCCGTCGGTTTCCCACTTCTCCACCACCTCTTTAAGCATCCGTTCGTCTTTCTCACCTATCAGCTTGCTATGATAGGTAAGATTCCAGCTGTCATGCTCGACTTTATGGCACATTTTGCATTTGGCGGAACCTACATATTCCGGTCCGCTGGATGACGGAGCCGACATATCGGCAGCGATAACAAACGAACCCGAAACAACGAGCAATGCTCCCAACATCATGCACAGGATTAATACGGTTTTCTTCATGCTCTTTTCTCCTTTCGCTTCAATTAAGTGTTAATAATCTCAAACGTTTTTCCTGGGATTGACACCCTCCCGACTACAATATTCATAGTATTGCAGGAAGCTTTAGCGATTATCGTGCCAACGGCAAGTTTATTAATTATAAGAAAAAACAACAAGAAAGCAAGGCCGGACTCTTATATTATGCGTCAATCCTGAGACATGATATAAGGATATAGACAATATCAAATTTGTATTATTTGGTTTTTATGGCGCTGTAATAATGACGCACTTACTGCTTATATTCGGCCGAAGATACCCGCCCTATTTTGTTCTCGGTTGCACCGGTAAATGCCCCCTTCACATGCCCGAACAGCTCACTCTCGAGCAGGGTATCGGGAAGGGCGCTGCAATTGACCGCGACAAACGGATGATCCTTGCGCCGCCCCGTCTCGTGGATGGCACGGGCAACGAGTTCCTTGCCGGTTCCGCTCTCTCCGGTAATCAGCACGGATGCATCGCTGTCGGCAACCTTCCGTATCGCTGAAAAAACCTTGTCCATCACCGCTGATGTACCGACAATGCGGCCGAAACCGCTTCTCTTGGCAAGCGCTTCCCTGAGATAACGATTTTCTCTCTCCAAACGACGCCTCTCAAGCACCCGCTGCACCGACATCAGCAGATCGTCGTTCTGAAACGGCTTGACGATATAGTCATAGGCACCCTTGCGGATAGCGTCGACGGCATTATCAATCGAAGCAAAAGCGGTCATCATGATCACATCGGTCTCGGGGCACTTCCGCCGCACCGCAACCAGCAGTTCCGTCCCGTTCATCCCGGGCATGAAATAGTCCGTAATCATCAGATCAAAGCGCTTTTCAGCAGCGGCACGCAGAGCGGAATCGGGCGCGCTTTCCACAAACACCTCGTGCCCCGCTTTGGTCAGGATACGCTCAAGCAAACGCCATGTCGCCTGGTCATCATCAACAACAAGAATGTTAGTGAGGCAGGAATCTCTCTATCTCAGCAGCTTTGAGATGCACGGTATTCATTCCCGTGAGTGTGTCACCATAGCAGATTCCCCTGACAACGAAGCGTCGAGGATGTCACGACATGACCCCACTTCCTTCAGGGAATCAGCGCGTATTTGATGCCAATCCCCCGCGAAAGGCGGGCAAAAACCTCGGATATTCCGCTCAGGGGGCAGGTTTCGGTTATTAATGCCTTCACGTCAAACCCGTTGCGCAATAGCCCGAATGCTTCCTTCACATCACGCGGCGTGAAATGAAAAATTCCCTTGAGGGTGAGTTCATCGTAGTGAAGGCGGTGCGTATCATACGTTACGATACATCCTGATTTGCAGCCTCCGAAAAGAACGACTGTTCCGCCGCGACGGACGTAATTGACCGACGTTTCCCACACATCGAGCTGGCCGGTGCACTCAACGACTATGTCCGCTCCGATGCCGCCGGTAAATTCTTCGACGGCGAGGGAGAGCCCCGCCGCCGCCTCCACGACCAGATCCGCGCCAAGCCTGCGAGCAAGGGCAAGACGCTCCGGCTCCAATCCGCTGATGATAACGCGTGCACCGCGCTTTTTTGCTAGAAGCATATGCAGAAGCCCGATGGGGCCGGTACCGATAATGAGCAGCACATCATCGGAACGGATCTCGAGACCTGATTGCCCATGTACGACACACGAGAGGGGTTCAAGCATGGCGGCCTCGGCAAAGGAGAGTTTCGAAGGCTTCAGATACATATTCTGTTGCACAACATGCGACGGGACTATCAGATACTCGCCGAACGCGCCGAGCACCTTCGTCGCCATAATGCGCTCGCAAAGATTATGCAGCTTTTTTTTACAATACCGACAGGCCAGACAGGGCGCCGAATGGGTCGACATCACGGCATCTCCCTCTTTGAAACGCCGCACTCCCGTACCCCTCTTCGCTATCACGCCGCTGAACTCGTGACCGAAGGGCCCCGGCATGGGAATCAGAGAATGACCCCGTACGAAAGCCTTGACATCCGTTCCGCAAGTCAGCGCAGCCTCGACCTTCAGGAGCACCTCGCCGGGACCGGGCTGCGGCTCGGAAAGATCGCACAGTTCGATTGCTCCCGGGCGGATGAGATGTGCGACCCTCATCCGTTCACTCCGAGTCGCCCGCCAAGGTATTGGCCGGCAAAAGCAGCAAGCACGATAAGCGGGACATATTTGAATTCGGTATTGGTCAGAAGGCGGGCGGCAACGATCAGCGGAATCGGCATATGGATATACAGAAACCAGCGCCACGAATATTTCCGCTCATTTCTTCGGAAATAGCCGAACGGGATATTCAGAAGGAAAGCCGCAAGAATAACGAAAAGAAGAGCTGTCATGCGGCTAATTATATGCCATCGTATCGGGAAGCGGCAAACGTGCCGCACACACCCGCCATTGATGATTGACGGAAATCACGTCACCCGCTTTAACCATGTTATGCGCTTCCCGTCGTCGAACACCGCTCGCAAATACCGACTATTTCGAGATGATGGCGCATCTTTTCGAACCGATGACTGCGACAGAGCTCGTCCTGCAGCCGCTCCAGCGTCTCCGAATAGAACTCGAACACGGCACCGCACCTCGAACAGATCATATGATCATGATGCTGTCTTCCGATAATGCGTTCGTAATGTGCATGCTTGTCGACCCTTTCGACTTCTTCGATGACACCCGAGTCGATCAGGAGCGGGATAGTGCGGTAGACAGAAGCCCTCGAAACCTTGGACCCGTGACTTCGCAACCGAAGGAAAAGTTCATCAGGGTCAAAGTGTCCCTCCGCAGAAAGCACTTCGTCGAATATCTCCCTCCGCTCCCTGGTATCTTTCAGCCCTCGCTCCGAGATAAAGCGTTTAAACTGATCGTTGCTCACTGCCCCTCCCGTCACCGGTTATAAGCTGAGATGAAGGCCCCGGAGAATCCAGTTTAATGCCCCCCCGAAGAGAAATGCGGTCGGGAAAACGACTGCTATGATCCAGAGCGTGGCGACAACTCCGCGCTCCTTCAAAATCATAAAGAAGTTGGCGAGGCATGGAATGAAGAGCGTGACGGTCACCAGACTGACTACCGACTGAACAGGATCAAGCTCGCCTGCCTGCTGCAGCGCAAAAAGTCCCGCGGCCCCATAGTCTCTCCGCAGAAAGCCGAGGATGAATGATTCGGCCGTCTTCGCGGGGAGGCCGAGGAGGTTTACGACGACGGGAGACGTCAGCCGCTCCAAAGCCTCTATCAGATTCAGTTTGTGCAGGATGAAGAGGATGAAGGTGCCCAGAATGAAGAGTGGAACCGCTTCCTTGAGATACCACTCGACACGGCCGAGCGTTTTGATGAAAACGTTCATGGCATTCGGTATGCGTATCGGTGGAATTTCGAGAAAGAATTCCGACCGCTCACCGCCGATAAGTTTGGCGGCAAGGAAGCCGGACACCAGAAGCACGATAAGGATACTCCCTATCCATACGACCGTCGCCAGAGGCGACAGGTTACCGAGCATGCCGAGTATGACGCCTAGCTGGGCCGAACACGGGATCGCCAGTGCAAGCAAAAAGGTCGT
>DATHDH010000151.1:0-7280 GCA_035319145.1 Dissulfurispiraceae bacterium
CCCGATTTCATGCGATAGAGGATCTCCTGCTTCTCCATGCGGCCTTCGCGGAGGAACCGCTCGTCAAGCTCATACCGCTGTTCCGGGTCAACATAGATTCCGATATCGAGCGATGTCTTGCCGATGACCTCGTCACGCGCAAAGCCGGTGGTTTTCAGAAATACATCATTAACATCGATATAGGTGCTGTCGGCAAGGTTGATGATGGTGATCCAGTCGGGGCTGTGACGGAATATCTTTTCGAACTTCTCTTCCGACATTCTGAGCGAGGCCTCGGTTCTTTTGCGCTGCTGAATGTTGATCATGAGGGCGACAAGCATGGCCGTCAGAACCGTAATGATGGCGGTGACCGCCCAGACCTTACCTTTGTGCTCCGTGTAAAACGAGACGGGCCTGTTGATGATGAGGCTGCCCTCCGGAAGATTCTGCGGACGAATCTCGTATCGCATCATCTGCGTGTAGTCAAACATGAAACGGTTCGGGCTTTCCTTGACGACCGGGATATCACGAACTGATGTTCCGCTCAGGACCTTGAGCGCCATTTCAGCAGCCACGCGCCCCTGGTCGCGGCCGCTTGTTACCATGCCGCCGACGATTCCCCTGCCGAGATAGAAATCCCAGACGCCGTAAATCGGCACCTTGGAGGCCGCAGAGATGAGCGCAATGCTCTCGTCGTAATCAAAGACCCTGCCGGAGCGGTCCCTGTTGAAGGTCATGAGAAGGATAAGGTCGCCGGGCGTCAGCGCCTGCACCTTCTTCAGCAGCTCGTCCATATCGAGGTCTTCGAAATAGATTACGCTGTATTTCTTGTCGAACTCGGGCAGCACCTCGCCGAGTATCTTCCTGTTTGCGAGTCCGGTTACCGACCGGTCATTGATGACAACAATGCGAAATGATTCCGGATGCAGTTTCAGCGCGGTGCGCAGTGTGTTCCGTACATCATATGCTTCGACAACACCGGTGTATATGTCGCGCTGTTTTTCGATGACCGAGGCGTCGAAGAAATTGACGCCGCAGAAGATAACTGGAATGTTCGGAAAAAGCGAGTCATGGTGCTTGAGCATGAAGTGAAATGCGTCTTCGTCGGAGACAATGATGGCATCAAATGCAATAGTCCGGTACTTCTGTTCGAACAGCTCATACAGTTTGCGGACATGGCGCTCGTCCGAGAAGTGCTTTGTATCCATGTATTCGGTGTGTATGTCGGGGTGAGGGGATAGCTGACGCAGTACGGACAGGATGCCGTCGTCAATGTTGTCGGTCCACTGAAGGCCTTTGTGATACGAGTGGACAATGAGGATGCGTTTCTTCGTCTCGGCTTGAGAAGCGAAGGAATAGCCGGCAATCAGCAGGGTAACCGCAACGAAAATGCAGATCATCGTGATTGCCCGAACGCGTCTGCCCTGCATATGCCTGAATGCCTCCCAACCTGAAGCGCGATATTTGACCAGCCCTCGCCATTCATCGCAGAAATGCGGGAATAACAACGGCCATTACTATTATAAGCATACTAGGATATTTCGTCGTGAGTGCACCACATTTCAGGGCGGAAGAGTTAAAATATCGGAATTGCCGCAGCTGGAGACCGGTCTGCAGCCTGAATATACACGGAGGCGCGAGAAACGACATGAGCATCCTGGACTGCATCGGGAACACCCCCATCGTCCGCATCGACAATATCAATCCGAATCCGAAGGTCGTTATCTACGCGAAGCTTGAGGGCAATAACCCCGGCGGCTCGATCAAGGACCGCACGGCGCTCTATATGGTCCAAATGGCCGAACACGACGGGCGGCTGACCCGCGACAAGATAATCCTTGAAGCGACCTCGGGCAATACCGGGATAGGCCTTGCCATGGTTGCGGCGGCAAAGCGGTATCGCTGCAAGCTCGTGATGCCTGCCTGCGTGAGTGTTGAGCGGAGAAAGGTGCTGGAGGCCTTCGGGGCCGAACTCATTCTGAGCCCCGCGGGCGAAGGAACGGACGGCGCCATCCGGCTTGCGCACCAGATATATTCCGAACAGTCCGGGAAATATTTCATGCCGAACCAGTTCGACAATCCTGCGAATATTCTTGCCCATTACGAGACGACCGGCAGGGAGGTATTCGAGCAGACAAAAGGGACTGTTACGCACTTTATCGCGGGCATGGGCACGACCGGGACGCTTATGGGCGTCGGCAGGCGCCTGAAGGAGTTCAACCCGAAGATCAGGATTGTCGGGGTCGAGCCGGTTAAAGGGCATCGGGTTCAGGGACTGAAGAACATGCAGGAAGCAATCGTTCCCCAGATCTTCGATCCAGGACAGCTCGATGAGCGGATAATCGTCAACGATGAAGAGGCCTTTGACACGACGCGCAAGCTTGCCCTGCAGGAAGGCATTTTCGTCGGCATGTCGAGCGGTGCGGCCATGCATGTTGCGATCAGGAAGTCGAGCGAACTGCAGGAGGGCGTGCTGGTAGTTATCTTTCCTGATCGCGGTGACCGCTATCTTTCGACCGCCCTGTTTACATCAGTCTGCGGCAAGTGCCCCCCGTAAAGAGGATGACGTTTTGTCGGACCCGCCTGCTTGCGGTCGGCTCGCACAGTGCGGCGGGTCCGGCCTTATTGAATATGATTTCTGAGGTATGGGAGCGTTGAATCATGATGAGCTATCTTGACAATAATGCGACAACTGCCGTTGCCCCCGAGGTTGCCGAGGCAATGCAGCCGTATCTGCATCAACAATACGGCAATCCTTCCAGCGCCTATCGCATAGGCCGTGAGGCCCGTGAGGCGATAGCGCGAGCGAGGGCTCAGGTTGCGTCGCTGCTTGGCGCACATACGGATGAGATATGCTTTACAAGCTGCGGCACCGAAAGCGACAATGCGGCCCTCCGCAGCGCCCTGGAGACGCAACCCGAGCGGCGTCGCATCGTGACAACCACAGTAGAGCACCCTGCAGTGCTGAATTTTGCGCGCCGGATCGAGCCGAAGGGATACAGCGTCACGTATCTGCCGGTCGATGAACGGGGCCGGCTCGATATGCAGGCATTGAAGGACGCAGTCGACAATTCGACTGCAATCGTTTCCGTCATGCATGCGAATAACGAGACGGGAGTGCTGTTCCCCATCGACGAAATCAGCACTCTTTGCAAAGAACGGGGGGCGATCTTTCACACTGATGCCGTGCAGTCGATCGGGAAGATTCCGATTGATCTCAAGGGGATGCCGGTCGATATGCTTTCATTGTCTGGGCATAAGCTGCATGCGCCCAAGGGGATCGGCGTGCTGTTCGTCCGTCGTGGGACGCCGTTTGAGTCGCTCATTGTCGGCGGGCATCAGGAGCAGGGCTACCGGGCGGGAACCGAGAATGTTGCTTCCATTGTCGGGCTCGGTATGGCATGCGAGCTTGCGGCGAACGGTTTGCACAAGGAGTCTGCGAGGCTCGCAGCGCTGCGCGATCGCCTGGAGCAGGGGCTGATATCGGCATGCAGGGACACGCGCATCAACGGGGATGCTTCCTGCCGGCTGCCGAATACAACCAACATCAGTTTCGGCTATATCGAGGGTGAGGCTATTCTGATGAAACTCGATGCTGCGGGTATCTGCGCGTCGTCCGGCTCGGCCTGCTCATCCGGTTCGGACGGTCCCAGCCACGTCCTTCGCGCCATGAAGGTGCCGGCAGAGTTTATCAGGGGCTCGCTCAGGCTGTCGCTTGGTCGCTATACGACGGAAAAAGAGATCGATGCAGCTCTCGCAATTGTGCCGGGCATCGTGGCTGACCTGCGCCGCCTCTCTCCCTGGCTGCCGGGACGCGGAGCGTCCTGTTTCGGGAAAAGCGCAGAATAAAAAGGGGCCGAAGAACTCAAGCCCCGTACCGGAAAATAAATAAGACGGTCATTGCGGTGAGATTTTGCAGCCGGGATCTCAACGCTCCTTGAACTTTCTCTGCCTGATATCGCGCAGTTTGTCGCGCATCTCCTGCTGAAATGCGTGCTGGAATAAGATATATTTCGCCTGTTGTTCGGTCGTGAGGGTCCGACGCAACTCCGCCCGCTCGTCGCTATGCGTCTTCTGGATTGCCTGCTGGCGCTGTTCGAGCCGGTCGATAGTATTCCTCATGGTGCTCTCATTACGTGATTTCAGCCCGCCCTGCAATTCCCGCATATCATCGTGCGCCGCCTGCCGCAGCTCCATCCGACGCTGCTCATATCTGCGGTTGATTTCGCCCACCTGGCGCGAACTGCGATCGTCGAGCTGCAGCGCCTGTCTCATTCGCTCATCGCGGACTTCCGCCACACGCTCCCGAAACTGCTGCATCCGCTTCAACCGCTCGGGTGAATCGAAGTCTCCGCCGCGCTGCGCTGCCCCGGCTGGCAACACAAGGCTCATCAAGAAAAGAAGCGAGCCAAAAAATGCCGCCCAGATGTTCATTATGCATCACCCCCTGTGAGGTCGGCTTTTTTCAGATCCTGCAGCAATTCATCAAAATCATCGTCGCTCAATGAAGCCAGCGCAGGCTGATCAACGGTCACGATGCCGTCGTCGGCCTCGGCAAGCAGCGTTGCATCGGAATCAGTTGCATCGAGCGCCTGTGCCATTTCGGCGATTTGAGGGCTGATCGGCTTCTGCTCACGTTCGTTCGAGGCGACTGAGGGCGCTGTCTCATTCTGCTGGGCAGTCTGTTGAGGAGGCGGCCCGGACGGCAAAAGTCCGAACCCTCCGAACCCGACGAAAGCGAGCAGGGCAATCACCCCCGCAGCCGCGAACGCCGGAAGCGGGCGGAACAGAAATGTGTTCAGGCTCTGCCACCACGGGCGGGACGACGAAGAAGAGGCCGTTACCTTCTTCGGAAGCGATTGCCAAAAGAGATCGCCGGGGTCCGGAACCTCTATGGCAATCATTTCCTGTAAAAGGGCGTACTCGGCAGTGCAGTCGGCACATGCAGCCAGATGGCTTTCGACTGCCGCCGCCGTTTCGCCCTTCAGAGAGCCGGCGATGTAATCAGGCAACGATTCCTGCACCTGCTCATGATTGAGATACATATCCGCATTCCTCCATATAGCCCCGCAATTTTTTTACCCCGAGGTGATAATGCGCCTTTACGGCGCCCTCCGTGCATCCCATAATCTGTGCAGCCTCTTCACAGCTGAGGCCGTCGTATGCCCTCAGCATGACGGCTGTCCGCTGGCGCTCGGGCAGACGATGCAGCGACTCGCGAATACGCTGCCTGCGTTCCTGATCGATGAGTCCGTTCAGGATGCCCTCCTGCCGGGCGATCACAACATCATCGATATCCACTGTTTCGCGTCGCGATTCCTTCAGATGATTGAGCCCCGTATTCAGCGCGATCTGGTATATCCATGTCTTGAATGACGCATCCCCCCTGAAGCCTTTCAGTCCGCCGATCGCCTTCATGAACGTCTTCTGGGTAAGGTCTTTCGCGTCTTCCATATCACGTACCATACGGTAGAAAAAGGCGTACATCTGTCGCTGATACCGCTTGATCAACTCCTCCGCAGCGGCCTCCTCTCCGGCTAAATACTGCTGGATCAATGAGATGTCGTCCGTCATCTGTTCATTATGACAGAAATGCATCTGAAAGGTTTAACCCGCAATATTCCTGGCTGGGTGGGGATGCAGGGAAGGAATTCAGCGGAACATGTGCGGGACGGTCAGGCGTAAAAGAGGTAAAACGCATTGAAAAAGAAAAAGATCCATCCTGCGGCGACAATGAGACCGACATACCAGAGCGGCTTTTTCTTGGTTATGGCGGCAACAGACGAGAGCACTATCGCAATCTGAAGAAATATGAGCGAGTAACTGAGGTTTGCGCTTCGCTCCTGAGCCTGGGCTTTCTCGACCGCCAGCGCTTCCGCCTTGGTCTTGATCTCTTCTTTTTCCTTGTCGTAGCGGCTGATATTCGCGCCGTACTTGTCGAGGACCGCTTCTATCGTATCGCGGGCCGCCGAAGATATGCCCGTGGCCTGCAATAATTCGAGCTCAATCTTCTGTTTCTGGATTTCATAGGTGTGCCCCTTGATGCTCTTTGCCTGATAGTATGCCCATTGATCGGATTCCTGCGCCTGCAATAAAACGGTCCGCGTCGAATATTTGCCCATGAACATGGTCGTAACGGCGGCCAGGACCGCCAGGATGGCCGTTGTCAGGGCAAGGAAGGTGACCCAGCTCTCTTTCTTTTCTCCGCCGCTCATGTCGTTCAGTATACCCAAGGCCTGAAGCTTCGGACAAGGGGATGGTATACTGAAAGCGCATGAATTCCGGGAAAGACGATTTAAAACAGACCGATTGGCGAGGCGTTATTCCATGAAACGAATTATTATCGGTGCTCTTATTTCAACCGCTCTCATGGGAGTGCAGGCTGACGCGGTGACCGAAAGGCCGCTGCCGTCGCTTACGCCGGTTGCGCTCGAACAAAAATCGACTGAAACCTTTTCCTTTGCGGTTTTCGGCGATTTTCGGACGTTGCGGCGCGATCGGCCTTATGGTCCGGCGTTCCGCCAGATTGTCGAGGAGGTGGCGACCGTTGCGCCGCCTTTCGTGCTCTCGACGGGAGACGCATACTATGGTTACGGTGCATCATTTCAGCGTTTCAAAAATGAGGTCGACTATTTTCTGAGCTTCATCAAGCAGATTCCTTCCCCGGTCTTCAATGCCGTCGGCAACCATGAGGTGACCGGAGAACCGGAGCGTCAGCGCTACGCAGCGGAGCGTTTCGGGCTGCTGTATGGTTCATTCGATTACGGCAATGCTCACTTTATCGCCCTGAATACTGAAGAGCCCGGACACGAGGGTTCGGTCTCGGGCGATCAGCTTGCCTGGCTGGAAGCCGATCTGGCAGCGAATGCGAAGGCTGCCCATCGGTTTGTATTTCTGCATCGCCCTCTCTTTTCGGTTGTCGATCCGGATCTGTCACACGGCAAATCCTTCAAGACGAAGGAGAAGCGTGATGCCCTTCACGCCTTGTTCGTGAAATACAGCGTCGATATCGTGTTTGCCGGGCATGAACACCTCTTCAGTGATACAACGCATGGCGGTGTACGATATATGGTCGTAGGGGGCGGCGGCGCTCCGATGTACGACTCCCCCCAGGCCGGAGGCTTTTTTCACTATCTCATTGCAGAGGTTGCAGGAAGCTCGGTCAAGGTACAGGTGCGCGAACCGTTCCATGTGCAGATTCGCCATCTGACGGCATCGAACGGGTTCGAACCGAGGGCGGAGCTTGAGGTAATCAATACCGGTTATTCGCCGCTTTCCGTCAGAAATATTCGGGTTGTCAT
>DATHDH010000152.1:0-3354 GCA_035319145.1 Dissulfurispiraceae bacterium
TTTTTCGGCTTCTGAAACAGGGCATAAATGTCTTCCAAGTTACGCCTCCTTCGCCCGCTTTTTCTCGAGGAGCTCGACATCGAGACACAAACTCTGCAGCTCCTTGATTAATACATGGAACGACTCGGGAACTCCGGGTTCCAGCACAGGGTCGCCCTTGACGATAGCCTCGTACATCCGCGAACGGCCGCTGATATCGTCACTCTTGACCGTGAGGAATTCCTGGAGCGTATGCGATGCACCATATGCCTCGAGTGCCCAGACTTCCATTTCGCCGAGACGCTGCCCGCCGAACTGGGCCTTGCCGCCGAGCGGCTGCTGCGTGACCAAGGAGTATGGCCCGATGGAACGGGCGTGGATCTTGTCCGCAACAAGGTGGTGCAGTTTCAGCATATACATGCAGCCGACTGTAACCGGCCGCTGGAACGGTTCACCGGTCCGTCCGTCATAAAGACGCGCCTGCACACCGGACGTTTCGGTAAGACGGCGGCCAATCATCCTGCCGTCGTAAATAGGCTTGCTTTCAATTTTCTGCGTGCGGGCTTCCTTCAGGAGGTCCTTTACCTCTTTTTCTTTGGCCCCCTCAAAGACAGGGGTCGAGACATACTTACCCATGAGCACCGCACCCCAGCCGAGATGCGCCTCGAGGATCTGGCCGACGTTCATACGTGACGGAACGCCGAGCGGATTCAGGACTAGGTCGACCGGAGTTCCATCTTCCAGATACGGCATCTCTTCTTCCGGAAGGATCATAGATACCACACCCTTGTTCCCGTGACGACCCGCCATCTTATCGCCGACCTGAAGCTTGCGCTTCATGGCTATATATACCTTGACAACTTTGTTGACGCCCGGCTGGAGTTCGTCGCCCTTTTTCACACGCTCGATGCGTTCATGGTATCTCGCCTCAAGATGTTTAATATATTGATGAATATCGCCACTCAATTCATCAACTTTGTTGCGGACGTCGACATCGTCGATCTTGATTCTCATCAGATGGTCGTCCTTCACGCGCTCCAGCGCCGCTTCCGTAAGCTTCTTGCCTTTTGCGCAGATGACCTCTTTAGTCTTCGAGTCCTTAATATCCTCCGCAGCCTTCTGATCCTTCAAAAGTTTGCGGATCCTGTCGGCACGCTCTTCCTTGAGGATTTTGACCTCTTCATCAAGGTCGCGCTGCAGGCGATTGACATCGTCTTCTTCAATGCTCTTCGTGCGGGAATCCTTCTCGAGTCCCTTGCGCGAAAGCACCCGGACGTCTACTACAACGCCTTCAACTCCGGGCGGAACATACAGGCAGCTCTCCTTGACCTCCTCGGCCTTTTCGCCGAAGATTGCTCGGAGAAGCTTTTCCTCGGGGGTCAGGATTGTCTCTCCCTTCGGCGTGACCTTGCCGACAAGGATATCCCCCGCCTTCACTTCCGCGCCGATGCGAATAATGCCGCTCTCGTCGAGATCGCGCAATGCTTCTTCGCCGACGTTCGGGATGTCCCGCGTGATATCTTCCGGCCCGAGCTTGGTATCGCGCGCTTCGACTTCAAATTCATCGATATGGATTGATGTGTAAACGTCATCCTTCACAAGGCGTTCGCTCACAAGAATAGCGTCTTCAAAGTTATAACCGCCCCAAGGCATGAAGGCAACGATCACATTCCTGCCGAGTGCCAGCTCTCCCAACTCTGTCGATGGGCCGTCCGCCAGAATATCCCCTCTGACAACGCGATCCCCGACGTTCACTATAGGCTTTTGGGTCATGCAGGTGCCCTGATTCGAACGCTGATACTTGACCAAACTATGAATATCCACGCCGCCGCCGCGTTCGGTCACCCGCACAACGATACGGGAAGAATCGACGCTTTCGACGATACCGTTTCTCTTGACGATCTCAAGCCATCCGGAGTCCCTCGCAGCGGCGTCTTCCATGCCGGTTCCGACGACAGGGGCTTCCGGACAGAGCAGAGGCACCGCCTGGCGCTGCATGTTCGAACCCATGAGCGCCCTGTTCGCATCATCGTTTTCGAGGAAAGGAATCAGCGCCGCCGATACGCCGACGACCTGTTTCGGCGAAACGTCCATATACTGCACCTCTTCAGGTGTCACCATTTTGAAATCGCCTGCAATGCGCGCCGATATTGTTTCGCCGACCAAATGATTGCGCTTGTCTATCGGTGTAGTGGCTTCCGCAATGATATGCTTTTCTCCCTCCAGGGCGGAGAGATACACGATGTCGTCGGTGACCTTGCCGCCGACCACTTTGCGGTACGGCGCTTCGATAAAGCCGTAATCGTTTATCTTCGAGTAGCTTGCGAGAGACGTTATAAGACCAATGTTCGGACCTTCCGGCGTCTCAATCGGGCATATGCGGCCGTAATGCGTCGTATGTACGTCGCGCACCTCAAAGCCTGCCCGCTCGCGCGTCAAGCCGCCCGGACCCAATGCGGAAAGTCGCCGCTTATGGGTGATTTCCGAAAGCGGGTTGGTCTGATCCATAAACTGGCTCAGCTGGCTCGACCCGAAGAATTCCTTCACTGCCGCAAGCACCGGTTTGGCGTTAATGAGGTCATGCGGCATGGCGGTATCGAGCTCAGTGATCGTCATCTTTTCCTTGATCGCACGCTCCATGCGCACCAGGCCGATCCGGAACTGATTCTCAAGCAGTTCACCGATGCCGCGGACACGGCGGTTGCCAAGATGATCGATATCGTCCACATCTCCTTTGCCGGTCCGCAGATTCAGCAGATAACGAACAATTTCGATGATATCGGTATCGGTCAGGACGCGGGTTTCGAGCGGCGTCGAAAGACCGAGCTTTTCGTTGATCTTCAGACGGCCTACCGCAGACAAATCATACCGTTTGGGATCAAAGAAGAGACCGCTGAAAAGCTCGCTTGCCGCCGCTTCTGTCGCTGGTTCTCCGGGACGCAGCTTTTTGTAAATCTCCTTCAGTGCGTCTTTCTGCGCCGCGACGCGGTCGGTCAACAAGGTGTCGCGAAGCGCAGGAAGATAATTCACATTGTCGATAAAGAGCAATGGTACCGCCGGAATCTTTGCTTCAATAATCCTGTGAAAAATATCTTCGGTAATTTCTTTATTGCCGTCGAGGACAATCTCTCCGGTGTTCGGGTCCACGATGTCAGAAAGGGTCACGCGACCGACAATTTCACTGCGCGAGATCGGTATTTCCTTAATGCCAAAGGTATCCATCTTGCGCAGCGCATTCTTCGTGATCTTGCTTCCCTCCTTGACTATGACTTCCTTGCCATCGGGAGAAGTAATGCTCTGCTTGACACGGAGGCCCGCAAGCACTTCGCTGACCGGACGGAAATACGTCTCCTTGTTCTTAAACCGTATCTGCTC
>DATHDH010000153.1:0-6658 GCA_035319145.1 Dissulfurispiraceae bacterium
CTTGATCTGAAAGAACTTCTCACAGACATCCTTCATGCGGTGACCGGTATCGAACTGCTGAATGTCGAGCCAAAGGGCCTGATATATGTCATCGAAGATGACTCGCTCCGTCTCGCGGCACACATGGGCCTTTCTGAAGAAGTCGTTGCCGTCCACCGCGATGTCGACCCTCGCCTGGCGCTCTGCATGAGCACGACGAGGCGAGGCCGGAATGCGGATGAACTGCTCTTCTGCCGCGACCCGAGACGCGATTGCGCCTATGCCGCTACATGTGCTAACGGGCTCATCAAGCCCCATATCATCGTTCCGCTGCGCGCTCACAATGAGACGACCGGCATCATGTGCCTGTATCCGAAAGGGCATGCCCCCTTCGATATCGAAACGAGCGAATTGATGCGCACTATCGCCAATCAGATCGGTATCGCCGTTGATAATGCGAAACTCTACGAGAAAACGCGGGTTCTGTCACTGCATGATCCGCTCACCGGACTGCCGAACCGCCGTTTCCTGAGCCTCGAAATCGAGCGCAATTTCATGAAGGCGCAACGGTACAACACGCCGCTCTCCGTGCTTATGCTCGACATCGATCAATTCAAGACCTTCAATGATATGAAGGGGCACATTGCAGGCGATGCATTGATAGTGGATATTGCCAGAATAATTCTGAAAGAAGTCCGCGAGGCGGACCTTGCTGTGCGTTACGGCGGCGAGGAGTTTCTGGTGCTCTTGCCGGAGGCGAGTTTCCAGCAGGCATTCGACATAGCTGAACGCATCCGCGTTTCGATCGCCGAGAAGACGCCGGTGACAATCAGTATCGGGGTTTCTTCGTTTGCGTCAGAAATGAAGGACTATTCGGAACTCATCAACGACGCCGACCGCGCGCTTTACCAGGCCAAGGCATTCGGCAGGAACCGCGTCGAAGGCGTAAGCCGCCAGATGCGCCTCCCTATCGACTGATTCCTATTCCCTCCCGTCGCACCAGAGACGCGCATTCTGAAACATCCTGAGCCAAGGGGAAACAGTAAGTGTCCTCTTCATTTCCTCAGGCATCCACGCCCAATTCCAGATTCGGCTTGTCCGCTCGGGGTGCGGCATTATCGAAAAATGGCGGCCGTCGGGCGAGCAGAGTGAAGCAATGCCCACCGGCGACCCGTTGGGATTAAACGGATAGACCTCGGTTGATGCGTCGGTATCGTCAACGAAACGGACCGGGGCAAGCCCTTTTGCAATAACCTCCCGATAAACAGACTCGTCCGGGAAATAGGCGCGTCCTTCGCCGTGTGATACCCAGACACCCAGTACAGAACCTTCCATTCCCTGCAGGAGAACTGACGGGCTTCTGTCGATGCGCACTGTTGCAAACCGTGATTCAAAGCGGCCGGAACGATTGTGAATGAATCGCGGCTGCAGCGCATCAGCTATGCCGCGCCACGGCACCCACCCGAGAAGGGCCATAAGCTGGCAGCCGTTGCAGATGCCGAGGCTGAACGTATCGCTCCGCTCATAAAATGCGTCGAACTGTGCGGCAAGGTCAGCATGAAACCTGACCGTTCCCGCCCAGCCCTTGGCCGAGTCCAGGACATCCGCATAGCTGAAACCGCCGACCATCGCCAGGCCATTGAACCGATCGAGCGTTATTCGACGCGCCAGGAGATCGGACATCGCCACATCATATACGGCAAAACCGGCGTCATAAAATGCCGCCGCCATTTCGCGGTCGCTATTGCTGCCCTCTTCGCGAAGGATCGCAACCATCGGCTTAGATGTGCGCCTGAGAATAATGTCGGGGGTAGGGATCGGATCGAAGGAGACTTTATATGACGGGCCGCTTCTGTCGTAAATCGCCTCCTTTTCCTGCCGGACACAGTCGGGATTTGCCTGCAGGAGATCGAGCCGATAGCTGGTCTCCTCCCAAATACCCCTGAGCTTGCGCATGTCCTCATCAAGCACCGTTTCATCGCCGATTCGCATGACTATCCGCGAGTTACTCGTCGGTGAGCCGATTGCGGCAACAGGGATATTGAATGATTTGAACAAGGCGAATATCTCAGCTTCAGCTTCTATCGGATATTCAGCCACAAACCCAAGTTCCTCTGCGAAAAGACGCGTGATAGCGTCGACGCCGAGTCCCGGCTTCAGTTGAATATCGAGTCCGCAGTTGCCGGCAAACGCCATTTCGAGCAGTGTCGTGACGAGTCCGCCGTCACTTCTATCGTGGCCCGACAAGATGAATCCTGAACCGACAAGCTCCTGCATCGCACAAAATGCGCGCTTGAGAAATGTTGCGTCCTCAACATCGGGTATGGCATCGCCGACCTGCCCGAAACACTGGGCCAAGGCCGATCCGCCGAGGCGATACAATCCTGCACCGAGGTCCACATAGAGCAGCCTGCTGGCTCCCGGCCTCTTTATATCGGGGGTTACTACTTTCATGATATCGGGGCATGGTGCATAAGCGGAAATAACCAGGGTGCCCGGCGATTTGACTACTTCGTGCCACCCGGAGGGATGCGTCACGCGGGCAGCCATCGACAGACTGTCCTTTCCGCCATCCACAGCAATGCCGAGCTCAAGCATCATATCGCTCATCGCAACAGCAGCATCGTACAACATTGCACCTTCACCGGGAAGTTTGGGCGCCCACATCCAGTTCCCCGAGCAGCGGATATCTTCAATCGCGCTAATTCTGGCCCATACAATATTTGTCAGCGCTTCGCCGACACTAAGACGCGCCATGGCTGCAGGATCGGCAAGCCCCTTGATCGGCTGCTCTCCGATGGCAATGGCGGCTCCCGTAGAAGAAAAGTGGCTCTGCGCAATGACCGCCACATCCGACACCGTAAGCTGCAGCGGACCTGCACACTGCTGACGCGCTATGAGGCCGGTGACCGACCGGTCGACCTTGTTCGTGAGGAAACGCTTCGAGCCGACCGATACGAGCCGAAGAACCCTTTCGAGAGCATCCATGACCGTAAGCCCCTGCGGGATATGCAGGGGAGCAACCGCATTGGCTTTCCGGCCCATCTCAAACGACTTCTGCGGCATTTTGCCCAGCACCTTCGACAAATCCAGATTAACCGGAGTCTCTATTCCGCCTTCAGCCTGCGCGTCGAAGAGGACAATGCGTCCGTCGCCGACAATCTCGCCGATGACTGCATACGGCACTTTTTCACGCTCGCAAAGCCTTCCGAACAATGGCTCACCCTCTTTGTGTATCAGAATCGCATCCTGCTCCTGATATTCGGCGCCCCAGATTTCGAGCACCGACAATGTCGCATCTCCAAGCTGTATCGAACGCAGATCGATCTTCGCGCCGGCGGGATAGATGATTTCTTTCACGACATTGCAATTGCCGCCAGCGCCCTGATCATGGATGCTTTTGATCGGATTGCCGTCGCCGAGCTCTACACAGGCGCGGATGACGCGGTTCAGCTTCTGCTCCATTTCCGCGTCGCCGCGCTGGACAGCATTGAAATCGAGAGCCTCCACGTTTTCGCCCTGAATCATGCTCGACGCCGCGCCGCCGCCCATGCCGATTCGGTATGCCGGGCCTCCGACCTTCACCACGACCATTCCGACAATGGGCTCCTCTTTTTCGACATGCCGCGCATCAATCTGGCCGACGCCGCCGGTAAACATGATAGGCTTGATCCATTCGCGCCGCTCGCCGTCGGGGAGTGTCAGGCCGAACGATCGCGTGAACCCCTGAATCAGCGGTTCTCCAAACTTGTTCCCATAATCCGAGGCGCCGTTGCTCGCTTCAATCTCGATCTGGAGCGGCGATGCAAGATTGCCCGGATAGAGATAGTCCGGATCCTCCCATGGCAACTCATAGCCGGGGATTCGGAGATTCCCGACGCAGTATGCCGCAGTGCCCGCCACAACATGGCTGCCCCTGCCCGTCGCATGCACATCGCGAATCCTGCCTCCGGTTCCCGTCTCCGCGCCCGGGAAAGGTGCAACACCCGACGGGAAATTGTGCGTCTCCGCGGTAAAGATGATGTGATGGAGAATCTCACGCGCACTCAGCGCCGAAGGCGCTCCCGGCTCTTCAGGCAGCAGAGCGGTAATCTGATAGCCCCTTATGGCACTTGAGTTGTCCTTGAAAGCGATGACACTGTTATTCGGATTGCGCTTGTATGGCTCTTTGACGATCTGCATCAAGGTTCGATTCGCTTCCATGCCGTCGATGACGAGACGGCCGCCGAAAAACCAATGGCGCGAATGCTCGCTGTTTGACTGGCTCAGATCAAAGCACTCCACTGTCGTCGGGTTCCGGCGGATTACATGAACGAACAGGTTGAAATAATAGTCCATATCCCAGTCGTCCAGCCCAAGCCCCATCTCGCGGTTAATTCGTACCAGCGCGTCGCGTCCTTCTTCAATGATCGGCACGACACCAACAGGTTTCGGCATGACACCGACTGCAAAAGACCGGAGAGGGGAAGGATATTCGCATTCCGTCATACGGTCGTGAACGAGGTCAAGAAAGGCCCTGCGATCAAAGGCATCAGCAGAATCCCGATCGGCAAATACAATGCGATAGCGCCGCGAACGCTCGATCCGCTCAACCATCGCCAATCCGCACGCGCGGCAGACAGAGACCGCATTGGTGGACCAAGCGGTAGAAAAATTCATGCGCGGGCCGACTTCCACGACCACAGACATTCCGCCGGATGTCGGCTCCAGAAATGGTTTTGATGAAAACTTGTCGGGCTCGAACGTCTCTGCGAGCAGCCAACTGAGCGTCTTCGCCGTGTCAGGCCCGGGTGGAGCAGAAAGGGCGGCGTTGAAACAGAACTCCGATTCGATGCTGATGATTTTCGGGGAAATACGGCTGCGGACGGTGTTCAGTAAGACCTGCGTTTTGTAAGATGAAAGCGCAGGCGTCCGGTAAGAGTGCACTATCGGGTGATCCGACATGACCGTTCGTCTCCTTCAAGCAATTTCAATGTGGCTCTGAAAGTCAGCGGGCTTGTGTCTGAGCGAGATACGAATCAAAATTGCGACGGGTTTCCGCCAGGCTGTCGCCGCCGAACTTCTCGAGCATCGCATCCGCCAGGACAAGCGCAACCATCGCCTCGCCGACTACTGCAGCCGCGGGAACCGCACAGGTATCGGAGCGCTCGTACGCCGCCTCGATAGGCTTGCCCGTTCGAAGGTCAACCGACCGCAGCGGCTTCCGCAGGGTCGGAATTGGTTTCATTGCTGCATTCATCACAACCGGCATTCCGTTGGTCATGCCGCCCTCGATGCCGCCGGCACGGTTTGTTTCTCTGATGTACTTGCAGGAACCGTGGAGTGACGCAGCCTTCGCTCCCTTCCGTCGCGGAAGAATCTCGTCCATGACCTCGGAGCCGAACTGCTCGGCGGCCCCGAATCCGAGACCGATCTCGACCCCTTTTATCGCCTGAATACTCATCACGGCATAGGCAAGTCTTGCGTCGAGTTTCGCGTCCCACTGGACATGGCTGCCGAGACCTGCCGGAAGACCCGATGCAATAACACTGAATGTGCCGCCGACAGAGTCACCTTTCCGCATGGCTGTGTCGATGACCTTCATCATTTTCTGCGCAGTCTTCGGATCGGGACACCTTACCGGCGACGCTTCGACGGTCGCAAAAAAATCATGACTGATATCCAATCCGTCGCATGGGGGCATTGCAGCAGAACCGATCCGGGTGACATAAGAACCGATACTAACCGAAAACTCGGCCAGAACCCGTTTCGCAACCGCACCGAGTGCCACCCTGGCCGCAGTCTCCCGCGCGCTCGAACGCTCAAGAATATTACGGACATCCGTATGCGCATACTTCAGCGCTCCCGCAAGATCCGCATGTCCAGGGCGAGGCCGCGTTACAGCGGCAATAGCGCCTTCATGCCCGGCATCGGCCGACATTCCGGCAATCCAGTTCTGATAATCGCGATTCATAATCTGCAGGGTTATCGGGGAACCGAGCGTCTTCCCCCACCTGACCCCCGAAAGTATCGTTGCACTGTCCTGTTCTATCTTCATGCGACCGCCGCGGCCATAGCCGCCCTGGCGCCGCCTGAGTTCCTTGTCGATGTCGTCCTGGGCGAGCGGCAATCCGGCCGGGATGCCGTCGAGCAAACCGATAAGTGCAGGACCGTGCGACTCTCCTGCCGTGAAAAACCTCAATTTATTCATGATTATATAAGATACCGGAAAAGGGGTATCGGATCAAACGGAAGCAACGGACGAGCGAACCTCAGGACTTCATCAGCGTGTCCAGCGGACTTTTCGGAATGTTCGTCATCCCCCGCAGCACATGCGTACAGATCATCGTCGTTGCGATGCTTTTATGCCCGAGCAATGACTGGATTTCCCGCAGATTCACCCCGTTCATCAGCAGATGCGTTGCAAAACTGTGCCTGAGCGTATGCACCATAGCGTGATTTACAATGCACCCGCAAACGGCATCTTTACCTGCTGATTTTAAAACCTATTTTTATTGCGGCCCTCCAGTCAATATGCTATGAAGTGCAAATGAATTCACTAACTGCCCGTGAGGCAGATTAAATGTTCTCCACTCGCTGCACTCGCGGACAACGGGTACAGATGAGCTGTTCTGAAATAAATATATAACGGCGTTATCACGCTAACGGTAAGACTAAGGCGGAAGCATCAGAACGTGAG
>DATHDH010000154.1:0-7191 GCA_035319145.1 Dissulfurispiraceae bacterium
GGGGCCGACGTAGGCAACATCCTGAATTTCGAGCGGGATTTCCCGAAGGCCAAGATAATCAAGCTTGAACAGAATTATCGCTCGACGCAAAAGATTCTCGATGTGTCCGGGTGCGTTATTGCGCGCAATGAGAATCGAAGAGGGAAAAAGCTCTGGACCGATCGCGGCAGGGGAGATGCAGTAACTTATTCACACCTCCCGAATGAGGAAGAAGAGGCGAAGCAACTTGCCAGGACGATCAAGGATCTCTATCTGAAAGGCCGTTTCGAATACAATGATATCGCAGTTCTTTACCGCATCAACCTGCAGGCGCGGGCCGTCGAAGACGCGCTGAGGGAAGAGCGTATCCCTTATCAGGTCATCAGCGGCATCAGCTTCTATCAGAGGCGCGAGATCAAGGATGTTGTTTCCTATATGCGACTGATCAGCAATCTGGAGGACAATGTTAGTCTGCGCCGCATCATCAACAGCCCGCCGCGCGGCATCGGAGCCTCTACAATCGGGAAAATCGAACAGGAAGCAAAGAAACAGGGTGCCAGCATGTTCCGCGCGATGAAGTCGATGCTGAAGGCCCAGAATCTTGCGGCGTCATTCAAGGAGAAGATAAGCGAATTCGTCTCGCTGATCGAATCGCTCACCCGCACGCAGTACAAGACCGCAGCAGATATGCTGAAAGATGTCGTCGAAAAGAGCGAGTACCTCAATGACCTCGAAGAAGATCGCATCCAGAATATTCTCGAGCTTGTTTCATCGGCCGAGTCCGTGCAGCCGAGAGACTTTCTTGACCGAGCGGCCCTTGCTTCGGCCAGCGATTCTGTGAACGCCGCAAAGTCGGTTTCGCTGCTCACGCTTCACAGCGCCAAGGGGCTCGAATTCCCGGCTGTTTTCATCGTGGGCCTCGAAGAGGGGATACTCCCCTACTTCAAGGCCATGGATGTACCGCGTGAAGTCGAGGAAGAGCGCCGTTTATTCTATGTCGGCATGACAAGGGCCAAGGACCAGCTATTCCTTTCAAGCGTCCGCCGTCGTCGACTCTATTCAAAGATACAGGAACAGGAACCTTCTCGTTTCCTGAAAGACATACCGCGCGAACATTGCAACTGGATAGAACGGAATATCGAAAGAACAGGTGCTGCTTCGATCGCTGCCAAGCCGGTTCCAATGCAGCCGAAGTCGCTCTATATAGTCGGCTGCCGCGTAAAACATCCTTCCTGGGGCATCGGCGTTGTGCGCGATTGTTCCGGTGAAGGCGATGATACGAAAATTACCGTCAACTTTCCCGGCGTCGGTCTCAAACGACTTGCCGTAAAACTGGCAAATCTCGAAAGGATCTGACCGCCGCATGTTATCCCGTGATGAAGTGCAGCACATCGCAAGGCTCTCCAGGCTTGCATTGGATGAAGAGGAAATCAATATGTTTGGCCTCCAACTCAATGCCGTTATTGCTTATGTTGAGCAGTTGAACCGCCTCGATACCACAGCGGTCGAACCGACTTCACATGTCATCCCTCTGCAGAATATCGTCCGCGAAGATGCGGTGCGCGCATTCTCTCCGCGTGAAGAGATGTTGAGCAACGCACCGGATGCGACCGATCGTTTTTATCGAGTACCGAAAATCATAGAATAATCCGTTCTCCCTGCGATACGAAAGGACGTTGCCGATGTTACGATGTTTTCTGCGAACCAAGATTCATATGGCTACCGTCACTGAAGCCAATCTTCTGTATGAAGGCAGCATTACCATCGACGAAGAGATTATGCAGAGGGCGGACATATTGCCATTTGAGCAGGTACAGATCAGCAATCTGAACAACGGCGAGCGGTTTGAAACCTATGTCATCCCGGGTCGACGCGGCTCGCGCGAATTTTGCCTCAACGGTCCGACCGCCCGTAAAGGCGCTGTCGGCGATCGCATCATCATTTTTGCCTATTGCTATCTGAGGGATGAAGAGACCTCTCTGTTCCCGCCGCTGATCATCAAGATGGACGAAAACAACACTCCAATGAAGCTCTAGCTTCACCGTCGACACTGCCGTCTGCTCTCGATAGTACCCTTTTCACGTTTCTTGATGGCACTGACGGGTGTATTTTGTCATGCATCCCGTTTCGTTATGCCAAAATTAACAGATCGCCGGTATTTTTATCATTCAAACGAAAAAATATATTGAATTCCCGAACAAATATTTATTCTCAGTCTAACAATGTATCATGTCAGAACAGAGCATGTTCCACAATGGAACACTTCGCATTGTCCGAATTGACTTCTGGAAATAACTGGACCGCTGATAACTATCATAACCCCATGAAATATAAGAACAGAGCCATTTTTTATCATCAGGATGAATGATTGTTCCAAGTTGGCATTCTTTATGCACTCTTATAATCGGACCTCAGGATGATGTTTTGTGACAAATGCATTCATTGCCGTCCGGTATTGTGCAGTCAAATTAGTACGAAGAATAACGGGATCTTAAAAACAGAATATAAGATAATTACGATCATCGTTATGCTACTTCAAGCATAATGCCCCCTTGGGGCCCTGGCTGAGACATCAACCAAAAAGGGAGGTGATGCAATGAAGGTAGTGGCAGTGAAGGAGTCCATAGGCACTGTCTTGTGTCATGATTTGACGCAGATTGTTCCCGACGTCTTTAAGGGGCCCGCATTCAGGAAGGGACATATCATCAGGGAGGATGACATACCGCGTCTTCTTGATATGGGCAAGGAACACCTGTATGTGTTTGAAATGCAAGACGGTCTGCTCCATGAAAATGATGCGGCGCGCCGCATTGCAGCGGCTGCCGGCGGCTATGGGCTTTTTTTTTCAGAACCGAAAGAAGGAAAGATAGATTTTGTCACCCAAACAAGCGGTCTGCTCAAGGTGAATGTTGCCGCCCTCAATGTAATCAATGAATCAGAAGAGATAGTCCTCGTAACGCTTCATTCCAATCAACCGGTTCGCGAAGGTCGCATTGTTGCCGGCACAAGAATTATTCCCCTCATTATTGATGAAACGAAAATTGAGCGCATTGAATCGATCTGTGCATCAAGTGGGGCTGTTATTGAGATTAAACCGCTTCGAACATTGAAGGCCGGTATTATCACCACCGGCAGCGAGGTTTTTCACGGTCGTATCAAGGATGGGTTCGGCCCCGTCGTTAAAAAGAAGCTCGAAGATATGGAATGCCCGGTTATGCAGCAGATCTTCGTCTCCGACAGTGTCGAGCGCATCGCTGGAGCGGTTCACCGACTCATTGCCGACGGGGCGGAACTCATCGTCGTCACCGGGGGCATGTCCGTCGACCCTGACGATGTGACGCCTGCCGGGCTACGGGCGGCCGGCGTTGAAGTCATTACCTATGGAGCCCCGGTCCTGCCGGGAGCGATGTTTATGCTGGGCTATATCGGCAAGATCCCGGTAATGGGACTTCCAGGCTGTGTGATGTATCACAAGACAACGGTATTCGATTTGGTGTTGCCGAGGATATTGACGGGCGAGCGGTTGACGCGTGCCGACATTGCATGCCTTGCGCACGGTGGGCTCTGTACTGTCTGCGCGACATGCCGCTATCCCGACTGCTCATTCGGCAAGGGTGCTTAGAGAGGCGTCGCTTCTCTTAACTTAAACAAGGAGGGATAAATGCAAAGAAAAGTTCTCAAGGTCAACGGCGTTTCCCGGTCGCTCATCGTCGATCCTGAAGGGTCGCTTGCCGAAGTCCTGCGCAAGCAGATGCTGTTGACCGGCTGCAAGGTCGGGTGCGGACAGGGCCAGTGCGGCTCCTGCTCCCTTATCCTCAACGGCAAGCTTGTGCGGTCATGCATCGTTAAGATGAAGACGGTGCCTGATAAGTCTGATATCCTAACTATTGAAGGGCTCGGCACGGAAGAAAATCTGCATGCTTTGCAGGTGGCGTGGATGGCCCATGGCGGCGCGCAATGCGGATTCTGCAGCCCCGGGTTTATTATGTCGGCCAAGGCGCTGCTGGACACCAACCTGAATCCGACAAGGGAAGAAGTCCGCGACTGGTTCCAAAAGAACCGAAACGCATGCCGTTGTACGGGCTATAAGCCCCTTGTCGACGCTGTTATGGATGCCGCCAAAGTGTTGCGTGGCGAGGTGAAGAAAGAAGCCCTGCTCTTCGAGCCCGGTAAAGACGGCAGTATTATCGGATCGACCTACCAGCGTCCATCTGCCGTTGCCAAGGTGACCGGCACATGGGATTACGGAGATGATGTTTCGCTCCAGATGCCTGCGGATACCCTTCGGCTCGCACTGGTTCAGGCCGAAGCATCTCATGCCAATATCAAAGGTATCGATACCTCGGAAGCCGAGAAGATGCAGGGCGTTTACAAGATCGTCACCCACAAGGATGTGAAGGGGAAAAACGCGATCACCGGGTTGATTACCTTCCCGACTAACAAGGGTGACGGATGGGATCGCCCTATTCTCTGCAAGGACAAGATTTTCCAGTACGGCGACGCCATAGCGATTGTCTGCGCCGACACAGTTGAGAACGCCAGGGCTGCGGCCAAGAAAGTAAAAGTCGATCTGGAAGTTTTGCCGGCTTACATGAGTGCACCGGCGGCCATGGCCACGGATGCGATGGAAATTCATCCCGGCGTCCCGAATGTTTATTACGAGCAGGGCATCGTCAAGGGCGACGAGACCAAGCAGCTCATGGACAAGGCTGCATATGTTGTTGAGAACGACTACTATTGCAGCCGCCAGCCGCATCTTACCATGGAGCCCGACTGCGGTTGCGCTTACTTTGATGAAGAGGGTCGTTTAACCATTCAGTCGAAAAGCATTGGTATTCATCTGCACCACGCGATGATCTGTCCGGGCCTCGGCATCGAGCCGGAGAAGCTGCGTATTGTCCAGAACCCGACCGGCGGAACGTTCGGCTACAAGTTCAGCCCGACCATGGAGGCATTGCTCGGCGTCGCCTGCATGGCTACCGGCAAGCCCGTGTCGATGACGTATTCCATGTTCCAACATATTACGTATACCGGCAAGCGTTCGCCCGGGTTCGTCAAACTCAAACTCGGAGCCGACAAGGACGGAAAACTGATCGCCATGGAGAGCGATTGGTCGATCGATCACGGTCCGTATTCCGAATTCGGCGACCTCCTCACCGTTCGCCAGGCACAGTTTATCGGTGCCGGATATAACATCCCGAATATCAGAGGCAAGGGACGCACGGTTTGCACCAATCATGCTTGGGGATCAGCATTCCGCGCGTATGGTTCACCGCAATCCTTCCTCGCCTCGGAAAGTCTTATGGACGAGCTTGCGGAAAAGATGGGCATGGATCCGTTCGATCTGCGCTATAAGAACATCTATCGCCCAGGAGACACTACGCCGACCGGCTGCCAGCCGGACGTCTACTGTCTTGAAAAGATGTTCGACATGCTGCGTCCGCTGTACGAAGACGCGAAAAAGCGCTGCAAGGAACTTTCCACCGCAGATGTCAAGCGCGGCGTCGGCCTCTCGCTCGGCATATACGGATGCGGCCTCGACGGCCCCGATGGTTCAGAGTCGGCTGTCGAGCTTACCGCTGACGGAGTACTGGTTCTGAACTCATGGGAAGACCACGGCCAGGGCGCTGATATCGGGACACTCACCTTTGCGCATGAAACGCTGAAACCATTAGGATTGAGACCCGATCAAATCAAGCTGCACATGAACGATACGGCTACATGCCCCAACAGCGGACCGTCAGGCGGTAGCCGTAACAACGTCATGACCGGCAACTCGATCAAGGTCTCGTGCGAGATGCTCTTGAATGCCATGCGTAAGGCAAACGGAACCTATCGGACATACGATGAAATGGTCGCCGAGAAGATCCCGCTCCGCTACAACGGCAAGTGGGCAGCGGCGGCATGCACGGCCTGCAGCAGCGAAACCGGCCAAGGCAGCCCGTTCCCGATTTATATGTACGAACTGTTTATGCCGGAAGTCGAAGTCGACATGAAGACCGGTAAGGCTACGGTCGTCAAGTTCACGACCATTGCCGACCTCGGAACCATCATCAACAAAGCGACGGTCGACGGACAGATCTACGGCGGTATCGCACAAGGTATCGGCCTGGCCCTGTCGGAAGATTTCGAGGATCTGAAAAAGCACACTTCGCTGATGGGTTGCGGTCTGCCGTACACGAAAGATGTTCCGGACGATTTCCAGATCATCTACAATGTGACGCCGCGGCCGCTTGGGCCTTTCGGAGCTGCAGGTGTCGGCGAGGCGCCGCTGACATCACCCCATGCGGCCATTCTGAACGCGGTTTACAATGCATGCGGAGTCAGAATCACGAGTGTTCCTGCAAAACCAGAGGTAATCAAGGCAGCGCTGGATGCAAAAGCGAAGAAGAAATAAGTAATAATTGAAGTAAGAGCAGCATCCGAAGTCATTAGCCACCTGAAGCGGACCGGTCGAAGCATCCGCCGGTTCGTTTCAGGTGTGTTTGCCTGCAGAGTGCTGGTTGTAACCGACCGATTAGGAGAAGCGGTATGGACCACCAAAAAGCCAAAGAGCGTGAAAATCAATGTATTCAGGAGCAGCCGCCGAAGTGTACCGCGGCATGCCCTGTACATGTCGATGTGCGAGGAATGATTGGTTGCATTACTCAGGGAGATTATTCAGCGGGGTTTGCGCTTTTTCATAGAGTAGTTCCGTTTCCTGGCATTATCAGCAGGATTTGCGATCACCCGTGCCAGAGTGCATGCAAACGGGTGGATGCTGATGAGACAATCATGATAAATGCCCTCGAACGGGCCTGTACGGATTTGAGTGGAAGACCACCACGCAAGATCGGCATGCTCCCCGGGAAAAACCGGAAAATTGCGATTGTGGGATCCGGACTGAGTGGTCTGACCGCCGCTGCAGACCTCGCCATAAAAGGGTATACAGTTGAAGTCTTTGAGGCTGGCGGGCGTCTGGGAGGTAGAATTCGTACCGCTCACGGGGGGATTCTACCCGAAGATGTGATCGCAAAGGATTTCTCGCTTCTTGACGAACTAAGCGTCGCGACGCACCTGAACAGCCTCGTCGGCAGCGCTCGTGAAGGATCCGTACCATGGGAAACACTGCTCACTGAATTCGATGCGTGCTATCTTGGCTTGGGTCCGCAAGACGCAAAAAATTGTGCCCTTCCGGTGGACGTCGGAGCTGACGGACGTATTGCCACAAAC
>DATHDH010000155.1:0-4306 GCA_035319145.1 Dissulfurispiraceae bacterium
CAGAACTCCGTTCAGCATCGTCCTCGTTATTGCCAGAAGCGACTCTGCACCCTGAACGATTGTATCCGGAAGTGACATACCTACCTCCAAAAAGAACGACGCCCAATAACGAATCCCGCGTTGCAAGGCAACGCAGGCCGCAAACCTATAACCATTGTCCGGCTACTTATTGTGTGCCTTGAGAAAAGCGGGGAGCTGATTCGCCTCACGCGGCCCTACGGTAACCGCCCAGTCGCCGAGTTTGTCTTCGAGCGCGCCGCTCAGAATGGCAACATATCCCGGAAGAACGAGTTCCTTACGGGTCAGCTGATCTTCAATACCGCTTTCCTTAAGGAATTGCGCTATTTTTGCCGCAGTGAATTTCCCGGCGGCCCAAGCTGTGAGAACCGACATGCCCTCGCAATCCATAACCGCAAGCCAAACCGGTATCCGGCTGTTTTCAATTTCTCCCGCTACGATGAAATATGTCAGCGAAAAATTCGTCGTGATGATCACAGGCGATTCTGGCCCGGGCTCCCCCACCTTGTATATCTTCTGTTCGACCTGCATGGGCACTTGCGGGTCGGTATAGATGTTCTGACGATAGGTGAAAAGCGCCAGGCTTCGCCACTGTGCGACACTCCCCAACACAACCGCGGACGAGTATTTCGCGATGCCGAGCATCGCAACAAGTGCCTCAAGCATCCCGTCTTCGCGGGCGGCAAAAGTCAGCAGTGGAAACCCGAGGGGTCTGAAATTCTTTTTGATGGCCGCGCGCCGGACAAGTGTATTGTCGCGCAGGATCTCTGCGGCGGTGCGGACACCGGAATCCATTACGATGTCGGCAACCCCGAGACACTTCATTTTTTCGGTCAGACCCGAGAGGGACTCAAGCCCGTCGGCCCGAACGCAAACCGGCACCTTATACGCAAGAGCCAGCGGCGCCATCATCTCTATATTATCGGCGGTGATGCCGCACAGAAGCGGCCTTGCCTCTCCCGTCAATTTCAACGCCGCATCCGCAACCACGGGATCCGCAACCGCAAGCATAAGCGGCACGTGCGGAGCCGTTTCGATCACCATGCGGACGACCTGCTGATAGCGTTCGCAATCGCCGGAGGCGTTATCGATATAAAGCGCATCTATCCTGAGCTTCTGGCCGATGCGTTCAATTTCGGAGTCGCGGACCGCCGCAATCGTGCTCCTGAGCACTTCATCAGATTGCGAATCGGCAATACGCACCGCGAGTACCGTCTGACGCACGAATTTCTTTTCGTGGCGGAATAGGACCGTCTCTTCCCCCATGGTGCAAACATACTGTCCGACGCCAAAGGTCACGGACCTGACAGGCGGCTCAGCTGCTGCACCGAGCGTCTGCCGTGCCTCGACGCTCATATCCGGGCAGGCATCGACCGACGCCTGCCGCTGGGCCAGTTTCATTGCAAAGGCAAGACAGGTGGGATGACCGCACTTCTTGCAATTGGTCTTGGGCAACAGTTTGAATATCTGAACGCCGCTGAGGGCCATGATTCCTCCTGATTCCGTGCCTAGGCCGACAGCTCGGCGACAAAATCGCCGACCGCCTTCGCTGCCGCAGGATGGCGCATGATAAGCAGTTCAGCGCCGGACAGAAGCATGGAGCCCGCCGTCATGGCCTCCCACGCTATTCCCCGTTCATCCAAAGAACCCCATTTCGGCATCTCTGCCTCCGGAGCCTGCGCCTCTTTCGTTTTCCACGTGTACATGCCGACATCGCCGACCATCGGCTGCTGCATTACGGCATCATTCTGATATAGCGCTGCAATGCGGATGCGTTCCATGACCGACCATGTGTAATCAAGCCCATAGCCCAGCGCAGAACACATAGGGTCTATGAGAATGCGGTCACGCGCGAATCCCATCTGGGTTATCAGGATATTGAGTTGCTTGCAGAGGTTTATGTCGAGCTCCGACATGGCGATGAGCAGATGATCATTCGCCATTGCGGCTGCTGTAATGGTCTTGTAATTCTTCTCCTGCGCCTTCCCGATAATGCAGCGCCTTCCCTTTGCCGCATCGGCGGCTGCAACAAGCACTTCCGCATCCTTTTCCACATGGTTGCTGCCGAGAATGATCAGAGGCACGGATACGGCTCGAAGAACATCGGACACGACCTGCGCGGCCTCGCCCGATGTTCGGTTGCCGCGGTCGGGGTGAGTCCCGACAAGCCGCAGCGCAATGGCCTGAGCGTTGCATTCATCCTCGCAGTAGTGTGCCCATGCAACCGGATTGCCGCAGACGTCGGCATAGACGCGCTGCAGCGTCTCAGGCCAGTCGTCGGGAAAGATATCCTGAATCTCATATGCAATTGCAGGCGCAGCAGGAGCAGCTCCTTCGAACGAATGAAAAGGAAGCATGGTTTCCCCGCCGATGGTAAGCGCTTTGGCAGAGCCAAATGTTACGCTGTAAATGCTTCCCGGGCAGGTTTCAACAGGTGCGGCAAACGTCATGTTCTCCTCCGTGCTTTGCTTGGTTCTAATTTGCCGGTCGGCAAACCGTCAGGTTTCGAGATACGAATGTGCATACAAGGTCTTGCCCGACAAAACGTCAAGGGTTCTGATCGTCTCGAAGACCTCCTGAGGGTCCGCGATGGCTGCGGAGAGGCCTTCATGCATCAATAACGCAAAAAAATGCCGGTTCAGAATAGGCCGGACATGCTTCGGGCAACCATTGGATATGTTGCTGAGGCCGACAACCGTCTTCATGGGAGGGTCGTTCAGCTCCTGAAACATCGAAACGGCGTTCAGGACATGGCGGGCATGATCCTGAGACGTTGATATCTGAAGCACAAGAGGGTCGAGATAGAGATCTTCAAGCGGGACCCCCGTTTCCATGGCACGAGCCATTATCTCCGCGGCAATCGCGCACCGCTCCTCGGCGTCGGCGGGCAGCCCGCCCCTGCCGACCGTCAGTCCGATGATGAGCGCGTTGTATTGTGCGGCAAGATCGAGCATCGGAAACCGTTCGGGGTCGTTCGATGTCGAATTGACCATCGGCCTCCCCCATGTATTGTTATGCACCTTGAGCCCTGCCTCGATAGCAGCGGCATTGGTCGTGTCCAGGCAGACCGGCAACGGCACCACCTCCTGGATGGTCGTCACCATCCACTCCATCAGAGACGGCCCGTCTTCCTCGGCCGGACCGATATTGGCGTCTATCATGCCGGCGCCCGCCTTCCACTGAGCCACGGCGATTTCCTGAATCGGCGCCTTGTCGCGCTGCTGAATCGCCTCCCGGACACGGCGTGCGATAATGCTGAGCTTCTCTCCGATAATAAGCACCCATGTCTCCTTCATGCTGATAAGCTTCTGAAATAGCGGCAAAATTAACATATTACTTTATCAGAAAATATGCCGGCCCGTAAAGGAAAGCGGGCCAAGACCGCAGCAGGCGTTCCATTGTCTTTTCATCCGGCACACCTGTAGAATAGTCAGGCATATTGCCGCCATGAAGAAATTTGGTCTGACAGATCCGCTTTATTTGTCGTTTTACTCCAAGGCCGTCTACCGCGATGTCGTCCGGTACTGGAAAGGCGCAGGGCTGTTTTATCTCTTTTCGCTCGTTGCGCTGTGCACCATATCCGGAATGGTGAAGCTCGACGGACAATTGACGTCGTTTGTGGGGGGGGAAGCTCCTGCCTATGTCAAACAGCTCCCGACGTTGACGATCTCCAAGGGCAGGCTGAGCCTGCCCGAAAATCGCCCTTACTTTATCAATGACCCCGAGTCGGGGCAAACTGTTGCGGTTATCGACACGTCAGGCCAAATCCCGACTCTCGATCAAACGCAGGCCAGAATACTTGTTACAAGCACGCAACTGATCATGAAAACATCCGCGGAACCGCTCGTCCTCCAGCTCTCGCAGCTTGAAGATGCCGTGCTCGATCACCAGAAGATCTTCGCCTTGCTCGATTTTCTCAGCGATTGGCTCGCCATTCTCTTTTATCCGATCGCGCTGATAATGAACTTCTTGTACAGACTGGCTCAACTGCTCATCTTCTCGCTACTTGCCGTGTCCTGCGCCCGCCTGATGAAGCTGGCGCTTGGATTCAAGGCGATTATGCGGCTGACTGCAATCGCTCTGACGCCGATGATTGTCATGAATACTCTTGCAAGCTTTTTTGGACTCGGGATGCCGTTTGAGTGGGCGCTTTACATCAGCCTCGCCGCAGGGTATATCCTCTTCGGAGTGCGGGCAGTCCAGGAAGAGCAGAAGACCATTACAGCATAACGCGGCAGGTCGCTACGGGATTTCAAGCTGATCGAGAGCATTCCGCAAGGCAATAACG
>DATHDH010000156.1:0-6089 GCA_035319145.1 Dissulfurispiraceae bacterium
CGAACTTGTTAGGGGTGCAACACTGGTGGGTAATGGACCCGAGGTGCTGAAGTCCATCGACATGGTCGGCTCTGATCTCGGCTTTTCCATCGGCACGTGCGGGAAAGATTCTCAGGGAGTGCCGGTGTCCGATGCCATGCCGACGCTGAGAATCCCCGAAATTGTGGTCGGGGGTGAAGTCGCCTTATAAGACAAAAGTGTGGTGCTATTACCACATTATAGTTGCAGGGTGACAGGTCTATTTAAAGAACACTTTGTTTTATAATAATTATTTTCTGGCATTGCTATTGCATCTACACTTTTTCTGATGCGATTCCAAAGAACCATTCGCAATGAAGTGACCGTGACCGGAATAGGTGTTCATACCGGTCGATCCGTATCAGTGCGACTGCTTCCGGCGGCGCCTGACCACGGCATCATCTTTTTTCGGACCGACAAGGGTGTGCATATCCGTGCTGACGTTCGGTCCGTTGTCGAAACCTCGTTTTGCACCACGCTGGGCGGGGGAGGCATCAAGGTGCGAACTGTCGAGCATTTGCTGGCTGCCGCCTCCGGTTTGGGGGTAGATAACCTTTTGGTGGAGATTGACGGCCCCGAAGTTCCGGTGCTTGATGGCAGCGCCCTGAATTTCGTCAGTGCCTTCCTGGATGCCGGGGTGGCCAGACAGGGAAAGATAATGCCTCATCTGCGTATTTTGCAGCCTGTTTCCTATGAGGATGCCCATGCTCGCATCTCGGTGCTTCCTTATGATGGCAGGCGCATCACATACAAGATAGATTTCAGCAACAGCATGCTCGGCCGGCAGGAACTGCGGTTGGAACTCAATGAACAGACGTTTGTGGAAGAGGTTGCACCGGCGCGAACCTTCGGATTTCTGAAGGACTTGGACGCGCTGCGGGCAAACGGGCTGGCGCAGGGGGCATCGCTGGCAAACGCCATAGCCATCGGCGAGCAGGGCGTTATGAATCCGACCGGTCTCCGCTATCGCGATGAGTTTGTGCGGCACAAGGCGCTTGATGCAATCGGTGATTTGTCGCTGGTCGGCATGCCGCTCCTCGGGCATGTTTTCCTTGAAAAATCAGGACATCGGGCTAATGTGAACTTCGTAACTGTGCTGCTTCAATCCCCGGAGTCTTTTGTTGTCGTGACTGAAGATGTTGACCGCCCCGCTGTCTCGGTATTAAACTAAAAACAATAAAAAGCGGGAATACCCAAACGCACCGTATAGTACAAGCTCTGACTAGGGGTTCGCCTCCCTATTGGCAAAGCTTTTTGGGTATTCCCGTAAAAACACCGCTTCGATTCTTATTTCTTCTTCGCTGCGGCCTTTTTTGCCGGGGCCTTCGCTGCGGCCTTTTTTGCCGGGGCCTTTTTCGTTGCTGCCATAGTAGTCACCCCCTTTCATTCTCCCAAGAGCTTCACTTCCCTTGAGAGTGAGATAATGTGAAGAACTGACTGCCTATGCCCTTCCGAGCAGAGGTATCCGCTTGCCGGCCAAAATGCGCTTAAAGGCGGTGTCCTTGCGACGTTTTGCCCGGTAATCCTCTTCTTCCAACACGGAGCAATGGATTGCCTTCTGAAATTTCCGTTCCATTTCCTTGAGGCCCATAAGCAGTGCCGGGGTTGCCGGACCGACAACGACAAGGTCGACGGTCGGAGTCTCTTCGTCCTCTGCATAGGGACCGTGAATGAAGGCGATCTTTATGTCATTTGCACGAAGCAGGCTCTTCAATGCGCCGGGAAGTCCGAGGGATTTCGCAATGAGTTCTTTCAGTTCGGAAAAGAGGGGTGATTCTTTGTCGGCTTGAAAATATTTGAGGTTGGCTACTTTTTCGCTGGAGACGATTCCCATTTCTTCCAGCTTGTCGAGTTCTCTCTTGACCCCGGACGGATTCTTTCGGAGAAGCTTCGCTATCTCCCGCACGTAGAACCTATCGTCCGGACTGTTGAGCAGAAGCGAAAGGACGTCTGCTCGAATCGATGATGAAAACAGACTCTTCAGCATAGTTCCATTTCCTGTACCTGAAATTCACTATACCCGAGAAAATACAATTTGTCAACAAAAAAATTGTTTTTTTAAACGATTGTTTTTTATTTGTGAACATTCCATTTTTTGATACAGTTGTTGCAAAACTTGATTTTATGATGCAAACGCTTGGTATAAGTCGTTATGAATGATTAATCCTGATGGCAGAATATCATTATTGAAAAAATATGTAATCAATTGAATCTAAAATTGCAACGATTGTTTCAAGAAATGAAAACAGGGCGCGTCTGAGAACAGATTTCAGCGGAGGACGGCTGCGATGTCCGCCGCCGAGATTGCCCCGACGCGGACAATGCGGTAGGCGGACCCGGTCATATCGATGATGGTTGACGGCACAGAGTGAGGATTTTCCCCGCCATCAAAGACGACATCAACGGTGTTTCCAAAGGCGCGAACTATCGCCTCCGCATCACGAGCAGGGGCCTGTCCTGATACATTCGCGCTCGTGGCAATAATCGGGAATCCTGCGGCAATCGCCAGGTCGCGAGCAAACGAGGGCCCGGGTATGCGAACGGCCACTGTCCCTTGCGAGGTGATGCCCTTGTGGCCGACATCCGATGCTGGAAGGATAATGGTGAGGGGGCCGGGCCAGAAGGTATCCATGAGACGGTGCGCTTGTGGGGAAAGAGGGGGGGTCAGTTCTAAAAGGATCCGGGGTGTACCGACTATGACCGGCAGAGGCTTGTCGGACTGGCGTTGCTTGATGCGGAATACGCGGGCGACCGCATCGGGGCACGAATATTTTACACCAAGCCCGTAAATGGTTTCCGTGGGGTAGGCGATTACCCCACCGTCATTGAGCGTACGGACTGCAATGTAAATGGCATCGGCAGATGCTGACTGTATTCGCGTCATTCTGAATTATACCTCAGCGTTTAATCCAGGCAGTATAATAATACCTATGCCGTTTTCTATCGATATTCTCAAGCTCGTAGTTGCAACAGCTATCGTCTTGCTTTTGGCGATTATTGCCGAACGGGTGAGTCCTCGGACTGCGGGAATTATTTCGGGATATCCCGCAGGCATAGCAATCAATCTCTTCTTTTTCGGACTCGAAATCGGCCCTGCCTTCGCTGCGGAAAGCGCCTTATATACATCCGCAGGACTCGTCGCTACACAAGCGTGCGTATATTTCTATTATCTTGCTTCGCGGTGGGCTGGCGAGCGCGCCCTAATAGTGCCTTCGTTTGCAGCGATAGCCGGATACCTGTTGGTCATTCTCATGTTGAAACAGTTTTCGATAGGCTCGACGGAGGCGATACTCGTCCCCGTGCTCTCAATATTCATATATGTCAGGTTGTTCAGAACTATTCCCAATGTAATCATCGCGCAACGCATAGCCCTCACATGGCGAGTGCTCTTGTTGCGGGCTGCAGTCGCCGCAGCACTCGTTCTGATCGTGACCGGAGCTGCCCATTATGTAGGACCGGCCTATGCCGGTCTCTTTGCGGCATTCCCGACGACGCTTTTCCCCCTTATGGTTATAGTGCATGCAACGTATGGCTCCGGTGCGGTTCATACCATTATCAAGAATTTTCCGCTTGGCCTCGGCAGCCTGATCATATATTCCATCTCGGTCTTTTTTACCTACTCGTCCCAAGGCATCATCCTAGGCACCCTCACATCATTTGTCGCTGCGACACTCTATCTGGCGGGGTATGTGCTTTGCGTCGGATGGCTTCGGCGGTCGAGAGGGAATTGAGCTGCGTCGTCTCCTATTACAGATCTACGCCGTAAAGAGCTTTATCAATGGGGTTCAAGGTTGCAGTTTTCTGCAAAAAAAAATACAGAAGGGCATAAGCACTTCTGTACTGAAAAAATGGCGGGGCGGACGGGGCTCGAACCCGCGACCTCCGGCGTGACAGGCCGGCGTTCTAACCAGCTGAACTACCGCCCCATAAAATGGGAGCTGCGCGTGGTAGGCGGAACAGGGATCGAACCTGTGACCCCAGCCTTGTAAGGGCTGTGCTCTCCCGGCTGAGCTATCCGCCCGCGAAGCGACATTTATTTAACTATAAGGAAGCTCTCTTTGTCAAACTTTCCGGCTTTTTGGTATTATTTTTCCATGAGATACTTAATAGCCATAACAATAGTTGTCATAGCTCTTCTTCATGTGATGCCGGTATTCGCTCAGACGTTCAACGTTGACCGCGATACTTCGGTCATCGGACAGACCGGTAAGCATACAGTTCAGAAGGGCGATTCCCTTATCGAACTGGCACGCTCCTCCCGGGTGGGGTACAATTCGATTACGCTTGCCAATCCGGGTGTCGATCCCTTTGTACCTGGTGAAAACCGTGAGGTGGTGCTGCCGACCCAATGGGTTCTGCCGCAGGCATCGTCGGGCGCTATCGTCATCAATTTATCGGAGATGCGGCTTTACTATTTTCACCCCGATGGAGCAATGGTTAGCACGTTTCCTATCGGCATCGGCGACGAGGGTCTCGACACGCCTGTGGGGACATTCAAGATCATCGCAAAAATAGCCAATCCTGCATGGCATCCCCCTGCATCGATACGGAAAGAACGCCCGGAATTGCCGGCTGTCGTCCCGCCGGGGCCTGATAATCCCCTGGGGTCACATGCGCTCCGCCTGTCGGCTGGAAAGGGCTCGTACCTGCTTCATGGCACAAACCGACCGTATGCCATAGGGCGGCGAGCCACACACGGATGTATTCGCCTCTATCCCGAAGAGATTCCCATCCTGTTCGATCTTGTCGACAAAGGAACGCGGGTCGAGATTGTAAGACAGCCGGTAAAGGCTGGGATGCTCGACGGACGGGTATTTGTGGAAATCCATGAAGACCCGGACAGTAAGGTCGGCAACTATTTTGACGCGGCGAATGAATTGCTCAAGAGAAAAGGGCTGATAAAGAATGTCGAGTCTGAAAAGCTCTTGAAAGCTGTTCGAAAAAAGGACGGCGTTCCTACAGATATCTCGCGGGGCACAAAGAAAGAGGGTCCAAAACCTCCGGCTGCTCCGGAGTTCTGGACCCTCTGAACATCGATACTACTTCTTCTGGCCGAGTGCGAAAGCCTTTGCTGACTTCTCTGCTGCTGCCTCTGCGCGAGCTGCTGCTGCTTCTGCTCTCTTTGCTGCTGCATCAGCCTTGTCACAGCAATCCTGCGCCATCTTTTTGGCCTCAGCCGCTGCCTTCGCTGCGTCAGCTGCCTTGCCGTCGATCTGGGTGGTCTTTGCCTCGAGCTTGCTGATTCTATCTGCAAGCGGGTCAATCTGCTGCTTCACATAATCCTTCGTGGCGCAGCCGAATGAAAAGACGAAAAGCACTGCAACTACCAACAGAATAAGTTTCTTCATGCTTTGGTCACCTCCTTTCGCCGATTGTTCTTTAAGCTTAGGGAGACTGTACTACAAAAAAAGGAAAAAAGCAAGCCTGCAATGTGTCATGGTAATGACGAAATGTTGTCGAAACTCTTCTTGGGTCATGTTTTATAAAAAGATCAGGTATACTCAAAAACAATGCAGAACGCCATTCGGTTTCCGGCCTTGCGCCATCAGGACTTCAGATTTTTCTGGATTGGTCAGCTTATCTCGCTTTCAGGAACATGGATGCATTCTGTAGCTCAGAGCTGGCTGGTCTATTCGCTGACGCATTCGCCATTGTATCTCGGTATTATCGCCTCGTTGTCATCCCTGCCCATTCTGCTCTTTACGCTGCTCGGCGGCATGGTCGCGGATCGATTTCCCAAAAGAACTATTCTGATGGTGACGCAGTTCCTCTCGGCGCTGCCTGCGTTGTTTGTGGCCGTGCTGGCTGATCTCCGCATCATTACGGTATGGCATGTCGGAATTGCGGCCCTGATGCTCGGTATCGTCAATGCGTTTGACGTGCCGACTCGACAGTCGTTTCTGGCCGAGGTTGTCGATAGGGATTCGATCACTAATGCCGTTGCGCTGAACTCGGCCGCGTTTAACGGCGCGCGCGTCATCGGACCGGTCGTGGCCGGTATCGTGATCGCACATGTCGGCATCCCCGCATGCTTTTATCTGAATGCATTGAGCTTTTTCGCCGTGCTTTTC
>DATHDH010000157.1:0-5150 GCA_035319145.1 Dissulfurispiraceae bacterium
CTCCCTTGATCGATTGAGACTCGGAAGAAGAGCAGGAAGAACGCAACTGGGGGAATAGATGGTAGAATCTCGAAGGGCATATGGCGCTCGTGGCTTTTAAGAATAGCAATGCAGTGTTATTTCTTGTCTTGGTATTGACAGGAGGCGGATTCCTTTTGTCTTCCTGCACAGTGGGGCCGGATTATGTGAAGCCCACTGTTGACATGCCCCCCGCTTACAAAGAAATGCAGGATGATGTTCATTGGCGGCCTGCTCAGCCGCGGGAGGCCGATTTTCGCGGGGCATGGTGGGAAATATTCGGAGACCCTCGGCTGAATGAGCTTGAACAGCAGGTAGCCGTCTCGAACCTGAACATTGCCGTTGCTGAAGCCCAGTTCAGACAGGCGCGCGCCCTGGTGCAGGCTTCGCGTGCAAGCTTTTTCCCCACAGTGACTATCGGAAGCTCTTACACGCGATCGAGAACGCCTATCAGCGCTGGAACATCTACACCTGCAACAAGAAAATCGGAAACTGCTTCCAATTATCTGATAAGCGGGGACGCCGCATGGGAGCCGGATATCTGGGGGAAAGTCCGGCGCTCCCTTGAAGGAAGCGAGGCAAATATGCAGGCAAGTGCTGCTGATCTTGAGGCCGTCAGGCTCAGCATGCAGGCGGAGCTTGCTCAGGATTACCTTCAGCTGCGGACGCTTGATGCGCAGAAACAGCTCTATGATTCTACGGTGATTGCATATCAAAAATATCTCGACCTGACAAAAAATCGTTATGCGGGCGGTGTCGCTTCCAGAGCGGACGTGCTGCAGGCTGAGACGCAACTAAAGGCGACCCAAAGCCAGGCAGTCGATATCAGTCTGCAGAGAGCTCAGGTTGAACACGCTATTGCCGTGCTTGTCGGAAAGCCGGCATCAGTGTTATCGATTCCCGCGTCTCCCCTGGCGGCGGCGCCCCCGGCGATACCTGTAGGCGTCCCTTCCGTCCTGCTCGAACGCAGACCGGATATAGCGGCTGCAGAAAGACGTGTCGCGTCTGCAAATGCGCAGATTGGCGTTGCGCAGTCGGCGTATTATCCCAATCTTACCCTTACCGCATCGGGTGGCTTTCAAAGCGCGAGCCTTGCCAAATGGCTTTCCTGGCCCAATCGCTTATGGGCAATCGGAATGTCCCTTCTTGAATCCGTGTTCGACGGGGGCATGAGAAATGCGCTGACCGAGCAAGCGCGAGCAGCATATGATGCAAGCGTAGCGTCCTATCGTCTGGCGGTTCTGACCGGATTCAAAGAGGTTGAAGACAATCTTGCCGCAATTCGTCTTCTTGAGGAAGAGGCGCGTCTGCAGGACGACGCGGTACAGGCGTCAAGGCAAGCAGTAACAATCAGTACGAATCAATATAAAGCCGGCACTATCACATACCTTGATGTTGTAACGGTTCAGACAATCGCTCTTGCGAATGAACGGACAGCCGTGGATATTCAGGGAAGACGGATGGCAGCTTCTGTCCTCCTTATCAAAGCATTGGGCGGAGGATGGGGAGGGCTTGCGGCACCTCCGTCAGCTCAGAGCGAGCCTTCAACCGGAATCAGGTAGTTTGGATTTTTCACGCCCGGAGCATTCATCGCTTAAAGGATGAAAATCGGCGTGCTGAGTTTGCTACAATGATACATGTCAGAGGCTCAATCTCCGGCCATCGGTCGGAACCGCCATTCTCCCAGACTGTGCTTCAAGTATCTCCGCGAACATTCATCTCATACAACCCCTATGAAAGGCGGGTATCTCATGATATGATTTTACAAAGGGTTTCACGCTTTCAAGCAAGGATGTCGGTCGGGAATCCCCCGGAGGGTTGCACGTTCTTTCGGCCGGCTGGCACTGTTTGGACAACGATTTCTTCCACTACCCCAGGAGAAGGCCGATGAAGATGAAGAAGCTGCCGACTGCCGCTCAAAAGAAGTCTGACAAGGCAAGTAAAACTCCAAGCTTTCGCATTCTGCCTGCTAAAGACGGCTCCTTTCCGATAGTCGGCATCGGCGCATCAGCGGGGGGGCTGGAGGCACTTGAACTGTTTCTCGGAAATGTTCCGCCCGATACCGGCATTGCTTTTATCATTATCCTACACCTCGACCCGACCCACAAGGGCGTCATGGCCGAGCTGCTCCAGCGCTCGACTCCTATGCCATGTGTTCAGGCCAAGGACAGAATTCCGATCAAGCAGAACACCGTTTATATTATTCCGCCGAACACGGACATGTCCATTTTGCGGGGCAAGCTTCATCTCTTCGAGCCGACAGCACCGCGCGGCTTGCGCCTCCCAATAGATTTCTTTTTTCGCTCGCTTGCAACGGATCGCCTCGACAAGAGCATCGGGGTAATCCTTTCCGGCATGGGGTCGGATGGAACGCTGGGGCTGCGGGCGATCAAAGAGAAAGCCGGGGTGGCCTTCGTTCAGTCGCCGTCTTCGGCAAAGTTCGACGGTATGCCCCGTAGCGCCATCGATGCCGGCATTGCCGATGTCGTTCTCCCCGTAGAAGAGTTGCCGCAAAGCATTCTATCGTACCTGAAATATGCGCCCACGCTGGAAAAGCCCGATCTGACGCAGGACCAGAAGGCACAGGGCGCCCTTGAAAAGATCATCATCCTACTCCGCTCTCAGACCGGGCACGACTTCAGCATGTACAAAAAAAGCACCATCTATCGCCGCATCGAGCGGCGCATGGGCATACATCAGATTGAAAGAATCGCAATCTATTTGAGATATCTGCAGGAAAATCCTCAAGAGGTGGAACTGCTCTTCAAGGAACTCCTTATCGGCGTCACAAGCTTCTTCCGCGACCCGGCGGCATGGGAGCAGCTGAAGGAGGAGGCAATCCCGGAGATCCTGGCGACGCATCAATCGGGCGATGTGCTTCGCACATGGGCAGCCGGCAGCTCGACGGGGGAAGAGGCCTTTTCGCTGGCAGTCGTCTTCAAGGAAGTACTTGAAAAAGTAAAGCCGGCGCAGAATATCGCCATGCAGATATTTGCGACCGATCTCGACAGCGACGCAATCGACAAGGCGCGCGCAGGCGTTTATCTTGCCAACATCGCCGCGGATGTCTCGCCGGAACGCCTCCGCCGGTTTTTTGTTCAAGACGAGCATGGCGGATACCGGGTCGGCAAGGGTATCCGTGAATCGGTCATCTTTGCGCAGCAGAATATGATTATGGATCCGCCGTTCACGAAACTCGACCTGATTATCTGCCGCAATGTGCTTATTTATCTTGAAGCATCGGTGCAGAAGAAGCTCTTGCGTCTCTTTCATTACTGCCTGAACCCCGGCGGATACCTCTTCCTCGGGACTGCCGAAACCACGAGCGGACTCGCAGACCTCTTCTCTCCGCTAGAAGGGAAAAACCGCATCTTCCGCCGTCTTGAAACCTCTGTCCTGACAGAGCCGGTCGATTTCCCGTCGTCCTTCATGACTCCTTCGGCGACAAAGGCATCCGCGATCCCCCCTGTGCCTAAATCTTTCGTTTCCCTGCCGAATTTTCAGACGCTAGCCGACCAACTGTTGTTGCAGGGGTACTCTCCTCCGGCTGTGCTGACGACCGATAAGGGCGATATCGTCTATATCAGCGGCCGCACCGGCAAGTACCTAGAGCCGGCAGCGGGCAAGGCAAACTGGAATATCTTCGCCATGAGCCGCGAGGGGCTCCGGTATGACCTGACCAACGCCTTCCAGAAGGCTCTTAGGACCAAGAACACCATCGTACTGAAGGACCTGAAGGTCGGGATCAACGGCGGAACCCAGATCGTGGATATCGTCCTGCAGCCGCTGGCCGAGCCCGTTGCGCTGAAGGGAATGGTCTTGATCGTATTCAGGGACTCGCCCGCCTCTTCGACAATGACCCTTCCGTGCAAGCAGCAACCAGCAGCCACAAAAGCCGTGCTGGTAAAGCAAATGGAAGAAGAGCTGCAGCGAACGCGCGAAGAGCTCCAGACCACCCACGAGGAGATGCAGACATCGCAGGAAGAGCTCAAGTCGGCAAATGAAGAGTTGCAAAGCACCAACGAGGAACTGCAGTCGACCAACGAGGAGCTCACCACATCGAAGGAAGAGATGCAGTCTTTGAACGAGGAGCTCCAGACGGTCAATAATGAGCTGCAGGCCAAGGTCGACGAACTCTCGCGCGCCAACAACGACATGAAGAACCTCCTCAACAGCACCGATATCGCAACGTTGTTCCTCGACGATGCGCTGAATGTGCGGCGCTTTACGACGCAGATAACCAGCATCATCAAGCTGATTCCCGGCGACGTCGGGCGTCCCATTACCGATATCGTGACGGACCTGGACTATCCGGCATTGACCGCGGATGCTCGGCAGGTGCTCCAGACGCTCGTATTCATGGAAAAGCCGGTACCGACCCACGACGGCCGGTACTACCAGGTTCGCATCATGCCGTACCGCACGCTCGAAAACCGCATAGACGGCGTGGTAATAACATTTTCAGACATCAGCTGGGCAAAGCAACTTGAAGATACGCTCCGGAAGCGGGAGATCGAATTAAAGTCGATTTTCGAGTATATGCCGCTGGGGTTCGCCCTGTTCGAGCCGGTGCTGAATGCTGCCGGACAATGTGCCGACGGTCGTATCATATTCATCAACGGCGCCTTTGAAAGGATACTTGGGGTAAAGGGCGAGGAGGTACGGGGAAGAACGCTGAGCAATGTTTGGCCCGGCGCCGGCGCCGACTGGGGCAAGGCATGCGTCGAATCGGCCGCCAGCGGGCTGCCTGCCGGCTTTAATCTGACACGCATGCCGGGAGGCCAGCATTACCACTGCAGGGTATTCCGTTCAGGAGAAATCGCCGATCGCTTCGGCGTGCTTATCGACGAAACAGCGGGCCCGTAATAGACCGCATCGCGCTGGAGCATAGGGTGCATGACAAAAAAAGACGATAATGAGTCAACCAAGCCCGTCGACCTTCGCCGTCGGGCCGAGAAAAAGATAGCGTCTCAACGGCAAGGCTGCGGCATACCGAACAACGCGGAAACGCAGCGCCTCCTCCATGAACTGCAGGTGCATCAGGTTGAGCTCGAGATGCAGAACGAGGAGCTTGTGCGGACCAGGCAGGAAGCAGTTTCCGCGCTTGAGCGCTATACCGATCTTTACGAATT
>DATHDH010000158.1:0-3805 GCA_035319145.1 Dissulfurispiraceae bacterium
ATAATTTTGCGCCGAACTTCATCGTTGGTGTCATAGGGAAGCAGTTCAAGCCCCAGAGCGAGCATCTCATCCCGTTTGCCCTGCACTTCATAGGCACGCATCAGTGCGCGGCGCGCCCGGACCTGCTCCGATATCCCCATCGGGGCGGAAACAATGCCCTTCAGCATGACTTCCGCCTCTTTAGCCTTACCGCAGGCCGTATAAATCTCGGCCTTTTCAACTCTCAGGTCTTCATCTTTCAGCGCCTGGGGAGAGAGGCGGTCGATGTCCGCGAGCGCGTCCCCTCCGCGCCCCTTCCGTGCAAACAACAAGGCCTGGATATATTGTGCCCTTGGGCTACCATCGAACTGACCTTTGCCGACGCGTTCTAACAGGCGCTCAGCCTCCGAAGTTTTACCGGAGAGCAGCGCTATCTCGGCCCTGCCTATCATGGCCTTCTCGGCAAAATCACCGCCGACCTGCTCAAATGCCCGCGCCGCATCAGTGTATTTTCTATCGAACATATATATGTAGCCCAGCATCAAATGTGCTTCATTCCGCTGTTCTGTTGCTGCTGAAGACAGATATCTCTTCAGATTGAGTGTTGCCTCACTATAATTTTTAAGGAGATAATCAGCCTTGGCCATGCCGAACATGCCCCTGTCTGCAAGGCTTCCCTTTTTTTCGGTCAGATAGACCTGGCGGTAATTCTCCTTTGCCTTCAGGTAATTCTTTGCCTTGAGGTCGGTATCGGCACGTTCGAGCAACTCTTCCCATGCCCATGACGAAAAAGACGACATCAGCAGGAAAGAAAGGATACCGAGAAGGACGCTATATAATTTGCTGTAACGCACCATACTCGCTAATCATGAAAGAACTGTACCACTCGGCAAGCCGGACTCCATAACGTTTTATTTCTGCTGTTTTTCAATTAGTTTTATCGGGAATTTCAGGAAAAACTGTATATAAGAAGTCAAGACAAAGTCAAAAGATTGACCTTCTTCACTGCAGGCCGAGACGCTTCATTTTCTCGATCAGCGTCGTGCGGTTGATGTTGAGATACTTCGCTGCCTGACTTTTTACGCTCGTATGCAATTTCAGAGCATGCTGTATGAGTTTACGCTCATATTCTTCAAGTGCTATGTTCAGATCGATGCCTTCCACAAACGGATTGATGTCGCTATCTGCCACGTCGGGAACCGCCGGCAGTCTCCTGCCGGTCATTCTTTCGGGCAGGTCATAGAGTGTAATGACATCTCCGTCGCTCAACACCAGCAGACGTTCGAGGGTATTTTCGAGCTCCCGGACATTGCCCGGCCATTCATACGACTTGAAGACTTGGACAACTTCCTGGGAAAGTGCAATCACTTGCCGGTCGAGACGCACGGCTTGTTTTTTCATGAAAAAATCGGTGAGCTGTATGACATCGTCGGACCTTTCCCGAAGCGGAGGAAGCGTCACCGGAATAACATTCAGGCGATAAAAAAGATCTTCCCGAAAACTTCCTTCTTTTACGGCATCTTCAAGCTTTTTATTCGTCGCTGCGATGATACGCACGTCTGTCTGAACGGTCTTTGTTCCTCCGATGCGTTCAAATGCACGCTCCTGAAGCACGCGGAGGAGCTTTACCTGCAAGATGGACGGCATTTCACCGATTTCATCCAGAAAAACCGTCCCGCCGTCGGCAAGTTCGAAGCGGCCGATGCGCATGGCAACGGCTCCGGTAAAGGCCCCTTTCTCATGACCGAAGAGTTCGGACTCGAGAAGTTCCGTAGGAATGGCGCCGCAATTAACCGGAACGAACGGTTTTTCAGCGCGCTTGCTACTGGCATGAATGGTCTTTGCGACCAGTTCCTTGCCGGTACCGCTTTCGCCGAGAACGAGGATTGTGCTGTCTGAACGGGAAACTTTTTCTATCAGGTCATAGACCCGACGAATCTCAGGGGAATTGCCTACCAGATTGTGAAAGTGGCCGCCCGGTGCGGCCTGACCTTGCATGTCATAAATATGACATAGCTAATATAAAAAGTCAATGTCCTTTGCAGTAAATCCCGCATATGTTTAAATACGACATCATTCATGGCTGGGGCGCGGGATATCCGCTTTAAAGCGAGGTGCCTAGGTTTTCACGGCCCGCGCGAGCAGGCAGGGCAATGTGACTATTACAACACAACCTCTGCTTCATCCCTATGCCTTGCGCTGCTGCACAAGGGCTCAAAGGCTTGATTGAAACGGATATCCCGCGCCAACGATTCTCCGGATTTCATGCATAAAGTGGGCTAGGCGGGACGCTGCGGAGAAACCGGCGCAGGTTGGTCGACCTTGTTGTTTCGCTGCTCCGCCGGTTCGGATCCAACCATTCCCTTCTCGAAAAGGAGCACGAAATTTCTTGCCAAGATGGGATGAAAGTCTACACCGGCCTGTTTCGCGATCGATGCGACAATGGTGGCCTTGTCGACGGCCTTTCTGTAAGGACGGGTAGTACGCATCGCATCAAAGAAGTCTGCGATTGTCGTCATCTGGCTGCAGATATTCTGCGACCATGAAGGAGACGATGTAGCCGGATAGCCGCTCATGTCATACTTCAAATGGTGTTCGTATGCCGTTATCGCTGCCAGACGCGGCACGCTCGGATTATCCATGAGATACCTGGCCCCGCGGACCGGATGCGAGCGCATGATCGTCCACTCTTCATCGGTCAATTTGCCGGGCTTGTTCAGGATTTCATTGGGAACAAAGAGTTTCCCGATATCGTGCAGCAAGGCTGCAACCCCGACATCATGCAAAATCTCTCCTTCAATGCCTAATCCGATGGCCTGTGCGATATTCAGGACACAGACGTTCATGGAGTGCGTAAATGTGTATTCATCAAGCATCCGTATCGGCGCCAGCGCCGAGAGCACTCCTTTTTCCTGCCGGAATGCCTCAATAAATCCGCCCACGACGGCATAGAGGCCGCCCATGTGAAACCGCTTGCCCATCCGGAGCGCCTCTTCAATCTCTTTCAACTGATCAACCTCGATCTGCGGCAAATCAGGCAAAGCGGGCGCCCGCGCCACACTCCCTCCCGGCCCCGACGTTTCCCCCTCCTGCGCCACATCGATCCTTCCGAAAACAACAGCCGGACTTTCTTGTCGTAGAACCCCGGGTCCCGGACGGACACAGACACCGATGAGTTTGAGCATTTCTTCGCGGGTCATGCCGTTGCTGAATGCAATGTGGCTGCAGCCGCATTCGCGAAAGACCGCCGAAAACCTCTGTGCATACACCGATTCGGGGAGACGTTCCGATTCTACGACAATCTGGTCTTCCAGGAGGATCATCGAAAGCACGAAGCCGTCTGCGACAACGTCATGGAGCGATTTCACCGTCTCTGCCGCCATCCGGATCGTCTGGGGATGTCCGACGGTGTACATGCGCGCATTGGACAGTGCAATGACAAAATAGCGCAGAAATCCCTGGATACGTTCTATGCGTTCAGCTTGCATACGTTTTCTCGCATATGCTGGTTTCCACGGACTCAGCCTTCTGCGCAAGGTCTTTATTCCCGAATGACTTAATGCGCGACAGAAGGCCTCGAGCCCCGGTGCCCGTATATTGACCGAGTGCGTCAATGATGCCGAATTTAACGATCTGCAACGAAGAATGCCGGAAGAGATTCTTGGAACGCAAAACCCGCTCGAAAACCCCGAGAGACGACGGCGCGCCGACTGTTGCGAGCGACAGGGAAGCCGCCTGCCGTGCCTCAATCTCCGCAGGCTTCAAGCCACCGTGCTCGACGATAGCTTCAAGCCTGGCGACGACCTCGGCCGACGGCCAAAGCCTC
>DATHDH010000159.1:0-3020 GCA_035319145.1 Dissulfurispiraceae bacterium
GACCAATCTTATCGGCATCCGCCTGCCAGCCAACGCCCGGGAGCCCCTTCATGCGCTGGTAGAACGGGTATGCATCGTCCCAGTTGTTCGGGGAAGCGCATGCAATACACGGATGTCCCGCCATAACAGGCCAGCTAGTACCTTCGTTCCAGCGGATTGTCGGGCAGTTCTGATATGCCATCGGACCCTTGCATCCCATTTCATAGAGACACCATCCCTGACGATGGCCCGCATCACCCCACTGACGGACGAACTGTCCCTGGTCAAAGTGCGGACGGCGTTCACAGTTGTTGTGGATGAGCTTTCCGTAAGCAAACAACGGACGGCCGTGCTTGTCGAGCGCAGGCAGCGAACCGAATGTAAGAAGATGCACAATAACGGCAGTAAAGTTTTCGCAGTTCATCGGACAGCCGGCGATATTCACGACAGTACCGCCGATTACGTCCTGAATGCCGCAGCAGTCGGTCGGATTCGGCTTGGCCGCAGCCACACCGCCGAAACAGGCGCAGTTGCCGACCGCAATGTTGGCAGCTGCACCGGCAGCAACTTCCTTTGCAGTCTCCAGTGCCGACTTGCCGGCAACGCAGCAGTAGATACCACCGTCTTTTCTCGGGATTGCTCCCTCGTAAACGGCAATATATTTGCCCTTGTTCTTCGTGATCGTATCATGCAGGGATTTCTCTGCATAGTGACCCGAAGGTGCCATCAGCGTCTCGTGATAATCGAGCGAGATGACGTCCAAAACGATTTTCCCGATTGACGGCTTACTAGCCCGCACTACCGATTCAGAATCACCGGTACACTCCGAAAAATGGAGCCATACAACCGAGGGGCGCTCCTTTTTTTCCAGGGCGTTCGCAATCTGCGGCACCATGGAAGACGAGAGCCCGAGTGTCGCGGCAGTAGCCGAACAGAACTTCAAGAAGTCCCTTCGGGTAACACCACGGCTAAGAAGATGATCATAAATACCTCCAGCCATACACACCTCCTCGAGAGAATTGCAAATCTAATGATATGAAGTGTAGTTCAATTCCTATAGAAGGTCAACAAAAAGAATCATGAAATATTTTCATAACTGTATAAATTTTTCTAAGGAGACCTATTACAAAAAGTGAAGGCAGGCAGATGCCCAAAAAAAATTGTTGGAATTAGAATTGGTTACTTAAGGCGCGCTGCGAGCACCGCAAGTTGACCGAGGGAGAGGCAGGCGTCGTTGCATGGAACCCGCTCGTGCAAAAAAACCTTGAGGTTGCGGTCCGACAGCCTTCGCTCAATTTCGACAGAAAGGTAGGCATTCTGAAATACTCCGCCGCTGAGTGCAATATGAGTAATGCCGGTTTGGGCGCTGAGCATATCGACCATTTCAATGACCGAATTTATTATGGTCTGATGAAAGCGCCGGGCAAGTGTGGCTGAATCAATGCCGGCGATTACGTCCGCTATTAAAGAACGAACCATCGGAGAAAAATCTATTTGCCGCACAGAACCTTCGCACATCGAATATCCATAATGATCATCGGCATTGCCGTCATCCGTGATAATGCTCTCAAGGGCAATAGCCGCTTCACCCTCAAAAGTATTTTTATCACAAACACCGGCAAGAGCAGCTGCAGCGTCAAAATAGCGCCCGGCGCCGCATGAGCGCGGACTGAAGCGGCTATCGGAAGCAATCTGAAGGACTTGCTTGAGCCGGGCTTCTCCATACCGTTCCACAAAACCGATTTCCCGAAACGCGCTCCAGAGTTCGACATCATCGAGAGATTGCTGCAAAAGTGCAGCCGCAATGCGCCAGCCCTCGCGTATTGCTGCCTCTCCACCCGGCAATGGTAACGCCGCAAAATGCGCAGCACGTTCAAACGATGCTCGGGTACAGACAAGAAATTCGCTTCCCCATATGATGCTGTCAGTTCCGTATCCCGTGCCGTCCAGTGCAACACCGATAACCGGATCATGCAGACCATGCTCAGCCATCACCGCGGCAATATGGGCGTGATGATGCTGGACGCCGTCGCAGGGAACTCCATGCCCTTCGCATTGCTGGACGGCCCATCGGGTCGAGAGGTATCCCGGATGCAGATCATGGGCGAGCCGGATCGGATCGGATCGATAGACCTGCTTGAGGTTCTCGAGCGTCTCCTCAAAGAAACGCAGCGTTTCATAATTCTCCATGTCACCGATGTGCTGACTGACAATCGCGTAACTGCCCTTCGAAATAGCCAGGGTATTCTTGACCTCGGCGCCGACGGCCAACAGATCCGGCATCTCCTTACCCAGAGAAAGCGCTTCAGGGGCATATCCGCGCGAGCGGCGTATAAATCGAACGGTATTGTTCACTATTCTGACGACCGAATCGTCGACCCGCATAAATATATCGCGGTTGTGAAAGAGAAATGCATCGGCAATGCTTGTCAGACGATCGCGTGCTTCTTCATTGCCGATAACAATCGGCTCCTCCGACAGGTTGGCACTGGTCATGACAAGCGCGGGAAAAGCGCCGGGGGCTCCCCGTTCATCCGTAAACAAAAGATAGTGCAACGGGGCATATGGCAGCATAAATCCGAGTGTGGCGTTGGATGGAGCAAGACCATACGGCAGCGAACAATCTTTGCGTTTCCGCAGGAGGACAATCGGCCGTCGTCTATCGCTTAACAGCGATTCTTCGGCAGTACTGATTTCGCAATATTTTCGAATATCCTCTATACGCCCCGACATGAGCGCAAAAGGCTTGTTCAACCTCCGCTTCCGTGTCCGCAATTTCTCCACTGCCTCTGCGTTCACAGCATCGCAGCAAAGATGAAATCCTCCTAGCCCCTTGACCGCGACAATCCCTCCTTGGCGGATGATTGCTTTTGCGGCTTCAATAGGTTTGCGCTCATCGACATGAAGGTCTGAGTTTTCTAAGAGAAATGAAACATGCGGTCCGCAGTCCGGGCATGCGTTCGGCTGCGCGTGAAAACGCCGGTCGAGGGGATCGTAATATTCTGCCGAGCATTGCTCGCACATCGCGAACGCCGCCATTG
>DATHDH010000160.1:0-4256 GCA_035319145.1 Dissulfurispiraceae bacterium
CCTTATGTTCGTTCTGGCGATTGTCTTTCTCCGGTCCTATCCCGAGTATATGGTCGGGCTCATTATGATCGGCCTCGCGCGCTGCATCGCCATGGTGATCGTCTGGAACGATCTTGCCTGCGGCGATCCCGAGTACGCTGCGGGCCTCGTGGCGTTCAACTCGATCTTCCAGGTCCTTTTCTTTTCCGTGTACGCCTATATCTTCATAACCGTTCTTCCCGGCTGGTTCGGGCTCACCGGCGTTGTCGTGAACGTGACCATCGGCCAGATCGCGGAGAGTGTTTTTATCTATCTCGGCATCCCGTTCCTCGGAGGTATGCTGACACGGTTCGCGCTTCTCAGGATCAGGGGAAAAGAATGGTACGAGCGGGTGTTCATTCCCCGGATCAGCCCCCTGACCCTCGTGTTCCTGCTTTTTACCATCGTGGTGATGTTCTCTCTCAAAGGCAACTATATTGTCCGGCTTCCGTTCGATGTGGTCCGCATCGCGATACCGCTTCTCATCTACTTCGTGGTCATGTTCCTGGTCTCGTTCTATCTGGGGAGAAAAATCGGAGCGGACTATCCGAAAACTGCAACCCTGTCCTTTACCGCCGCGAGCAATAACTTTGAACTCGCGATCGCCGTCGCAGTAGCGGTCTTCGGGATCAATTCGGGTTCCGCATTCGCCGCAGTCATAGGACCGCTCGTCGAGGTGCCGGTTTTGATCGGCTTAGTGAACGTAGCTCGATATTTCCAAAAGCGGTATTTTACAATCGAATATTGCAGGGTTGATACGATTAAATGATGTAAAGAGCGACTGGACGTGTCTCGTTTTTCTTTCTATATTATTACCATATTTTGAAAGGAGGTTTTATGAAGAGGTTAGCGATGAGCTGTGTGATGTTCCTATTGTTAGTGGCGGCTTCGGGGGCCGCTGAGAAAAATCTTGTTGCTCTGCACAAGGACGCAAGCAAACTGAGCAGCAAGGAATGTCTTGCCTGTCATGCGGCAATCATGAAGGACACCTCCCTCAACAAGAAGATCAAGACCTTTCACCGATTACACCTGGAGTCAAAATTAGGAACGCCCAAGAAATGCAACGCATGCCATCAGTCAGTGGATGTGACGAACGGTTCAGCTGCCGCGCTGCGGAAACAGGTCGATCCGCAGATTTGCGCGGGGTGTCACGGCGGCGGTGTTCAGGGCGCAAAAGTCCTGTTCGCACAGTAAAGGAGGATGTCTCGATGAGCGAGGATCGGATCATCACCAAGGAAGAAGAAAGTCTTTTTGAACAAGTGACCGGAAAGGAGTTCACCAGGCGTTCATTCATAAAATGGACGTCAGCCCTTGCCGGAGCGGCAGTTGCGAGCGGCCTTCTGTGGGATGACAAGCTGGGTCTGTTCCGGGAGGCGACGGCGCAGGAGAAGAGCCTGAAGGACGGAGAGTGGATCTACTCGAACTGCAACATGTGCGGTGGCCAGTCAGGAATCAAGGTCAAGGTGGTGAACGGCAGGGCGGTGAAGATCGAGGGCATGGCAAACCCCAACAACATCGCGAACATTTCCACCAGCTATGACAAGGTGGTTGCCGAGCTGGGATCTTTGTATAACGACAAGGACTGCGCCGGCCGGCTTTGCTCAAAGGGCAATGCCGGTCTGCGGACCCTCTACGATCCCGATCGTTTGAAGACGCCAATGGTTCGCGTCGGTGAGCGCGGCAGCGGCAAATGGAAGGCGATCACCTGGGACAAGGCAGTTGAGAGCGTCGCCGAGAACCTTCAGAAGATCAGGGACAAGTACGGAGCAGAAAGCCTCGCCTGGTTCAGCGAGGACCACTGCTTTACACACATTCAGCAGGACTTCTGCAAAATGTACGGGACGCCGAATTATCACAACCACGCCAATCTGTGCGACGTGGCCCGCAAGGCGTCGTTCAAGCTTGTCATGGGCGACGAGCGGCCTCTCGCCGATTTCGAGAACACCTCCTATGCGCTTGTGTTCGGCTGGAACCTCCTGGGGGCGACGAAGTGGTCTCATCTGCCGGGTATCTGGAACCGTGGCAGGGCAAACGGGGCGAAGATGGTCTATGTAGACCCGTTCTGCAGCCAGACCGCGGCGAAGTCCGATCAGTGGGTCCCGATCAGGCCGGGAACGGACGGCGCCATGGCGCTTGCCATCGGTCATGTGCTGATCAAGAAAAACCTCATCAACAAGCCTTTCATTGACGAGTGGTGCGCGGGCTACGACGAGTACGCAAAATATGTCGAAGACAAGACCCCGGCATGGGCGGAGAAGATTACGAGCGTGCCCGCCGCGACGATCGAGCAGATCGCGACGGAGATCGGCGAGACAGCCAAGGCAGGGAAGAGCGTCTGCATCGACACCTGGAGCGGACCTGGGCATCATACGAACGCCACGCTGGGAGGATATGCGATTACAGTCCTTCCCGCGCTCCTTGGCATGGTCGACAAGCCTGGCACGATGATGAATCCCAGCAAGAAGGGGAACGCCTACCACGCACTGGAAGTGGATTTCCCCTCGCTGAAGAAGCCCCGAGTTGACGGCAAAGGCGGCAAGTACCTCCTCGGGCACGGGTCCGGCATCTACATCGAAACCAGGGACGTTGTGCTGTCCGGTCAGGAAACAACGCAGGGGTCGGGCGTGCCGAAAGCCGGCGTATTCGTGTACCAGAACTTCGTCATGTCCGTGCCGAATACGAAGAAGAACATCGAATTCATGAAGAAGCTCGAATACGTCGTGGTGAACGACACCCACATGAGCGAAACGGCAGAGCTGGCCGATATCGTGATCCCCGGCTCAGTCTACCTGGAGCGCTATGACTTCACGGGATATTGGGTAACCTGGCCTGTACTCGGTCTGAGGAAGCCGGTGGTCAAATCGGTTATCAACGGTATGACCGAGGTTGAGTTCTGGATGGCGGTCATGAAGAAGATGGGCATGAAAGACAAGAAGGGATATTCGCCGGCCGATAACACCTACGACGCGTACTATGCAGACGAGTACAACCCGACGCCCTATGCCAAAGAGCAGAACTGGGAGGCCTACAAGAAGTCCACGCTCGCTTTGACCGGAAAAACGGAATACGAGAAGTTCCGCAAAGCGGTCGCGATGCCCGAGGGCGGCAGCGTTGACGAAAAGACCGGCGTGGTCAAGGAAAAGCCGGGAGCGGACGGGAAGGCCAAGGCCGTCGGTGTGAAGATCGGCGAGAAGATATTCAAGGGCTTTGAGACGCCGACGAGAAAACTCGAGATCACATCGGCACTCCTCAAGAAGAGCAAGTATTCCGGATTGCCGGAGTACAGCGAACCCGAGGACAAACCGACCGCGGATTTTCCGCTCTACCTGGTCAATTTCAAGCAGAACGAGCACACGCACTCCCGGACCTTCAACAACGACTACCTGATGGAAATGAAATGCGACAACCCGCTGCTCATAAACTCGGCAACGGCGGCAAGGCTGGGCCTCAAGGACGGCGACGCCATCTGGGTCGAGTCTCCTTTTGCCAAGGCGAAAGCAACGGTCCAGGCAACGGAGCGCATCCATCCTGAGGTCGTGGCGCTCCAGCACGGATACGGACACTGGGGCTTCGGCAAGGTCGCCAGGGGGGCCCTGAACAAGCTGAACCAGTGGTCAGCGGCCGGCACAGGCGACGGACAATTTCTGCCGGGCAAGGCCGAAAAATTCTCCGGCATGGCCGTGCATAAGGAAATCGGCGTGCGGATCATGAAAGCATAGGGAGGAGAACATCATGGCGAAAAATCCGAATCAAATCGGCTGGTACTATAACGAAAATAATTGTATCGCCTGCAGGGCCTGCGAAGCCGGGTGCAAGCAGGAGTTCGACCTCCCGATCGGCGTGCGCCGGAGGAGGGTGATCATCAAGGAAGAAGGGACCTATCCGAACGTGAAGGTACGCTATATCTCCGCCGCATGCAATCACTGCGAAGAGCCTGCGTGCCTCAAGGCCTGCCCGGTAGGGGCATATACCAAGGAGCCTGAGTTCGGCGTGGTGCTTCATGACCAGAAAAAGTGCATCGGCTGCAAGCGCTGCATGGCGGCCTGCCCCTACGGGGCTCCGCAGTTCGATGCGGCCAAAAAGAAGGTGGATAAGTGCAGTCTCTGCTATCACCGCCTGAAGGAAGGACTTCCGCCCGCATGTGTGAGAACCTGCATGGGGTATGCCCTCTGGCACGGAAAGTTGTCCGACATCGAAGCGCAGAAGACGCCTCCGGAGGCATACCGGAGACCGCTGGC
>DATHDH010000161.1:0-4592 GCA_035319145.1 Dissulfurispiraceae bacterium
GCGTTAAAATCCGTCATGAGGATGCGCAGCAGCGGCGTCATGACTTTCGCGAGGTCGATATGGGATTCACGCCCGAGGAAGCGCGTGCCGAGGCAAGCCGATGCCTTCGGTGCTATCGCATTGTTGTCGCGGCATACAGCAAATAGATTTCAAATCTTATTGAACATTGGAAACGGAGGGAGAACACCATGCTCAGCAAAAAAATTGAAGAGGCATTGAATGAACAACTGAACCGCGAGATGTATTCGGCATATCTGTATATGTCCATGTCTTCGTTCTGCACGAGAAAGGGCCTGAAAGGCTTTGGCAACTGGTTCATGGTCCAGTATCACGAAGAGATGTTTCACGCCATGAAACTCTATGAGTACATTAACCTTCAGGGCTGCGGCGCCATATTAAAGGCGATTCCTCAACCGCCGTCCGAATTCGCATCCATGGCGGACGCATTCGCAAAGACCCTCGAACATGAACGCTTTATCACGCAGTCGATAAATGAACGGGTTGATCTCGCCATTGCCGAAAAAGATCATGCAACACAGATCTTTCTTCACTGGTACGTGACCGAACAGGTGGAAGAAGAGAGCAATGACAACGAGATCATTGCACAGTTGGCGGTGATCAGCAATGACCCGCAGGGCCTCATTCTGCTCGACCGCGAATTGGCCGCACGCGCGACGACGGTTCCGACCGAATTCAGCAAGGGATTGCAAGCGGCCCTCAAAGGCGCCGCTACTGCTTAACGCACATTATATATAATTCATAAACCTATTCGCAGAACCGGTGCGGCATATACGCTTCCAAGCGAGATGCCTGAGTTTGCACGGTCCGCGCGAGCGGGCAAGGCAAAGCTTCTCTTGTTACATACTGCCTGCTTCATAACTATGCCCTCTTTTGCTGCACAAGGGCAAATCAGCTCGCTTGAAAACGGATATCCCGTGACGATCGTGAATAATGTTGGGTCAACAGTTTGTGCGAATCTCCAGGATCGCCTCCTGTATGACCTCGCGCACCGCCTCATTCTCATCCTCGGCACGCGCTTCCAGATAAGGCAAAGCGGCGGGATCCCTGAACATGCCGAGCACGTAGGCGGCATCTCCCCGGCTTGTCGGGTTCTCGAATTTCAGCATCTCCGCAACCATGGGGGTCAGCTCCAATAAGCGGAGTCGGTGAGTGCCGACAAGTTCCTCCACAAGGGCCGTCGCACCGAGACGAACCCGCATGCGCTCGTCCTGCAACATATCGACTATCATCGGGAACAGGGTTTCGTCGGCGCGGAACATGTCTACAATATTTTCAAGAAACCCGAGTTCCATATGATCAAGTATCATCTGCTTCAGCTCGTCGTTCGTCATTGCGTCCTTGTCACTCCTTCACTACTGCAGAACGTTCCGCACTGAACGGGTTGATGCGGACCGCCAGCGAAAAAAGAAATGGATATGCCCTGCAGAGATAGTTCATATAGGAAAGCCACTGCTGCGCAAGAAGGCCGTATGCCCTCTGGATATCTCCGGCCAGATGCTTCAGGTCCGTCTCGGGCGAACGCTCAATATCATCGCGCTGATTCAGCTCTTCCTTCAGATGCAGCACCGCCCGAACCGTTTCGGTGAACGCCTCATGCTCCAATAGATAAGGGTTTTCGAGGATGCGCAGAAAGAGCGTCGTATTGTCGCGCAGCAGCGTGCGGAGCGACAGAAGATCAACCTTGCGGATATCAATAGCATACGTTTTCGTGTGCAGCACGTTCGAAGCAGCGGAGTAATCGGCGGGACTCCATGCCCCCGAAACCTTCAATGCAGTCTGTACATGTGCGAGATCGGGGTCCGCGAGCGCGCAGCGACGCAGGAGTTCTGTTCCGACCTCACCGAAGAAGATCTCTATAACCATGTTCAGTTTTTCGTGCCGTAATTCCTTCTCCCGCTTGTTCAGCAAATAGTCGGAGAGGCTCGCAAAAAACGTGACAAAGGTGGTCACGCCGAAACTGATGACAACGATTGCAAGCATCTTCCCCGCAGTCGTGACGGGATGGATATCTCCATAGCCGACGGTGGCGAGCGTTACAATCGTGAAATAGATTGCATCAAAGGCCGACAGGTTTTCGAAATGGCTGAAACCGATTACGCTGACCGCAAGGACCAGCATAAACAGGAGGGTGTAATACCGAAGACGATGACCGAAATCAGTCGACATGAGCGACCTTGTCTGTCTTGATCAATATCCGCAAATAACGACGCGGCACGGGATATCTGGTACCGGCGGGTTAACCATGCCAGTCGACCTTGGCCTTCTTGCGGCCGAACACATGCTTTTCGGCGGCAAGGGAGGCAAGCGCTCCCTGAGCCGCCGCAATAATGACCTGGCGGGCTTCGGTGCAGGTCACGTCTCCTGCCGCAAGCACACCGGCAATATTCGTCTCCATCGCGGAATTTGTCTTAATACAACCTTCCTCCGACATCTCAACCGCTCCCTGGAGGAAATCTACAATCGGCTTGCTTCCGCTCAAATAGACGAAGACTCCGTCCAGTGCAACATTGCTCTCGCCTTCAGGGCTCTTCATGGTTATCTTTTCGACAAGATCGCCGCCGATTATAGCAGTAACGGTTTTGCCGGCAAGGACTTTCACATTCGGCAAGACCAGTGAGGGATAATCGTCCTCGACCTTGAGCTTCGGTGTCGGTGAGATGAGATAAACGGTTTCGGCAAAACGCGCGAGCACGCCCGCCTCCTTCGCCGCCTCTTCGGAATTGCCGAGCACGCATACGGTCTTGCCCTTGAAAAAGGCCGCATCGCAAATGGCGCAGTAGCTCACCCCGCGCCCTAGAAACTCTTCTTCACCTTTGATCGATGCCTTCCGTCCCATCGAGCCGGTTGCGATGATGACCGTCTTGCCCTGAAATGTAGCCTCCATCGTAAAAACCTGCTTGATCTCCGCGTCCAGCATCGCGCCGATGACCTGCATTTCGTCTCGGTATTCGGTCCCGAAGCTGACCGCCTGGTTCAGCATCAGTTGCCGCAGTTCTTTGCCGGACAACGGTTTTTCGAGCCCCGGATAGTTCTCGATCAGACTTGCCCATGCCAGAGCCCCGGCAGTGTGTGATTTATCAAGGATAATGGTCTTCAGCTTCGCCCGCGACGCATAGAGTGCGGCGCTCAGGCCCGCGGGCCCGCCTCCGATGATAATGACGTCATATACGGTTTCAGACATAGCACGCCTCCACTGGAATCAGCATATTACTGCGAGAGAGCTAAAACGTCTTGAGAATAGTATACCGCGTATTTCTCTGAGCAGGTATGAAACCGGCAGCGCGAATCGCATGGATGATATCGTCTTTCGACACGCGATATTCGACCCCGGCGGCCCGGACGACATTTTCTTCGATCATGGTGGAGCCGAAATCATTCGCACCGAATCGCAGCGCAACCTGGGCCATTTTCAACCCTTGTGTAACCCATGAGGCCTGCACGTTCTGCACATTATCGAGATAGATGCGCGAAAGTGCGAGGACACGCAGATAGTCTACCGCCGTCGCCCTTTGAATCCCTGATGTTTGAAGAACAGGAGATTTTGCAGGTGCCTTTTTGTTTGCTTCAGCCTTTTCCCTGCCGCCTGCCGCCTTCCTGCTCAATTCCGTATTGCCCGGCTGAAACGACCACGGAATAAATGCGGTAAATCCTCCGGTCCGGTCCTGCAGAGATCGGATTACGTCCAGATGCTCGACGATATCTTCCAGGGTCTCGACGCTCCCGAACATCATGGTTGCCGTCGTCCGCATGCCGAGCCGATGCGCCTCTTCCATAACCTTCAGCCACGGCCCGGACTTTATTTTTCGGGGGCTCAGCACTTCACGCACCCGGTCGGAGAGTATCTCGGCCCCGCCGCCGGGGATCGAGTCAAGCCCCGCCGCGCGCAGCAGCGACAACGTCTCGCGAACGGTCAGCGCATGCTTGTTGGCAAGGTAGGTGACCTCCGGAGGCGAAAAGCCGTGAATGTTGATGTCGAAGCGCTCCTTGATTCTTCTGAGGAGATCGATGTAGTAGTCAATGCCGAGATCCGGATGCAGACCGCCCTGCAGCAATATCTGCGTGCCTTCCAGGGCAAGTGTTTCCTCGATCTTCCGGAACAGCTCGTCCTGCGACAGGACATAGGCATCGGGACTATCTGCCGCGCGATAGAAGGCGCAGAAGGTGCATTGATTGATACAGACATTTGTATAGTTGATGTTTCTGTCGACAATAAACGTAACCCGCCCTTCGGAGTGCAGCTCTTTGCGCATTGCGTCTGCACGCTCACCGAGGTCGAGAAGATCTGCCTTCATCAGCAGCTTCAGCGCGGTCTTTTTGTCAATTCGCGCACTCATATTCGTTTCTTTTCCGTGACACGTCGGAATGTTTCCTCATATATGGTTGTGCGAGGGCCGACAGCAACAATTTCGATACTGCAGCCGCCCGCAACTCTATACACAATCCTGAATCTCCCCACCCTGAAACTATGCATGCCGGACAATTCACTTCTCAGTACCTTTCCTGACTCCGGGGCATCAAGTATCGTCTGCAAGGCCGCTTTCATTTTGCGCTTCAAGTCAGGATGCAGGGCT
>DATHDH010000162.1:0-2224 GCA_035319145.1 Dissulfurispiraceae bacterium
CAACCGGCCTGCGACGAAATGCATAGCGTCAGCCGATCGTCATCGGGGATGAGAACGCTTTCTATCGACTGGCCGTCCTCGAGTTCCCAGAGATACTTCTCGGTGCCGTCAGCCGAGGTGAGGCGCTTCAGCAGAACCAGATTTCCGATGTATGCCGGCCCGGCAAGCTTCTCGCGGAGAGCCTTTGCGTATTCCGAAATGGAGCCGAGGTCTTCCACGCGCCGCTCGTACACCCAATGAATGAGCTGCTTTGTGCGGAACGCAGGCAACCCCTCTGCGCGAAAGAAATACTGGAGTTCCTGCAGGGAGAGCGCCTTGAGATTCGTCTTTTTCATGTTGTGCCAGCCTTCATCGTGGTATGGCCCATGCAACCGAGGCCCGGCCTATTGCATCGACCGGATCAGCCCTTTATGGACAATTTCGCCGTTGCGCGTATTGAGCGCCGTGCGGAGTATGCCGTCCTCAAGGGCCTTTTTGATGCCGTTCGAAGCGATCATCTTGATATACGGCAAGGTCTCCTGCGTCAGGGCTAGTGTCGATGTGCGCGGATACGCCCCCGGCATATTCGCAACCATATAATGAATCACATCATCGACCATGTAGACGGGATCGTCGTGGGTCCTCGGCTGCGATGTTTCGGCACACCCGCCCTGATCTATCGAGACATCGACAATCACCGCGCCGCGTTTCATCCCGGCAAGCATGCGGCGGGCAATGAGCACCGGTGTCCTCCCGCCCCGGACATAAAGCGCGCCGATGACGACATCGGCCGTACTGAGCTCGTTTTCCAACGCAGACTGTGAGAGCAAAACCGTCCTGATCATGCCCCGATACGACTGGTCAATATCGGCAAGTCTCTCCCTGCTCCTGTTGAGGACAACCGTATCCATGCCGATGCCGAGCGCCACTCCCGCCGCATTCGCACCGACCGTTCCTGCACCGATGATGACCGCCTTGGCGGGTCTTACGCCTGCCACGCCGCACGGAAGAACACCTGTACCGCCTCGCGGCTTCTGGAGATAATAGGCACCGATCAGCGGCGCCATGCGGCCCGCAATCTCGCTCATCGGCTGCAACAGCGGCAGCTTTCCGTTGCGTTCGAGCGTTTCGTAACCGAGGGCCGTGATTTTCTTCGTTAAGAGAAGTTCCGTCAATGGTCGGTTCGGGGCGAGATGAAGATAGGTAAACAGCGTCGACCCAGTCCGCAAGGCGTCGAACTCGCCTTCGAGCGGCTCTTTCACTTTCACGACGAGATCCGCCCGCATGTATATGCTCGTGCTGTCCGCCATCTCGGCCCCGGCCTTTCTGTATTCATCGTCCTGGAATCCGCTGCCGATTCCGGCCCCCGCTTGCACAAGGACTGTATGTCCGGCCTGCGTAAGGGTTGATACGCCGTCAGGCGTCATGGAGACTCGATACTCCTGCGGCTTGATCTCCTTCGGGACCCCGATTATCATTCCGCCTCCTCTCCTGCCTGCAATCGGCGTCATCATGCATGGCGCACACAACGGCATGCCGCTGGCAGACGCAGGCCGGAACTGCTATAGTTTGAAAAGAAGACCATGCGACAGAGGAGCCAATGAATCAGTCCGAGCTTCACCGCCTCCTGATGCAGCCGGCTTTCTATCCCCTGCCCGACCGCCCCTTGTCCGTGGAGCATCGGGAAACGCACATTTCACATGTTTATATTCTAGACCATCTTGTCTTCAAGATGAAAAAACCGGTCAATTTCGGATTCCTCGATTTTACAAGCCTCGAAAAACGAAAATTCTTCTGCGAAGAAGAAGTGCGGCTTAATCGGAGGTTCTGCCCTGATACATATCTCGATGTCACGGCGGTATGTGCGGATTCAGCCGGAATACATCTGTGGCAGCCCGGCGAACCGATTGAATATCTCGTCATGATGATTCGCCTCCCAGAGGATCGCATGCTCAGCCACTTGCTGGCTGCCGACAGTCCGGAACTGCCTGAGCTTATGACGTGCCTCGGGAGTCGGCTCGCCAGGGTACACCTCTCGTTACCGAGTTGTGCGCACGATGAGGGGTTCAGCGAGCTTGACCATGTGAGTCGCAATTGGGAAGAAAATTTTATGCAGACGGAGTCCGGCATCGGCCGGATAATACCGGCTCATGGATTTGCAATCATGCGCAACTTCGTTCATGATTTCCTGTCGGAGCATGCGGGGCTCATTGAAGCACGCGAGCAGCAGGGTTGGGTGCGGGAA
>DATHDH010000163.1:0-8991 GCA_035319145.1 Dissulfurispiraceae bacterium
ATTATGATCCTGACATTCGCGGACGTCTGGTACCGATGAGGAAATAATGTTTCCCGGCCCTGCAAATACGACAGGCAAGGTTGAAGAACCTTTTTTCTATATCGTTGCCGTTGCCGTTGTCCTTCTCATCATCGTGACAGCGAGCATGATCGTTTTCGTGCTCAAGTATAATCGCTCGCGCCATCCCGAGCCGGAGCATGTCCGCGAAAACGTCTGGCTCGAGGTCTTCTGGACGGCCGTACCGACCGCTCTTGCGGTATCGATGTTCTATTTCGGCTGGGTCAATTTCGAATTCCTTCGCACGCCTCCCAAGGATGCAATGCTGGTTGACGTCATCGCTCGCCAGTGGTCGTGGACCTTTCAGTACGAAAACGGCAAGAAGAGCGATGCGCTGAGGGTCCCTCTGAACAAGCCCGTTAAATTACGGCTGACTTCGGAAGATGTGATTCACAGCCTCTTCATTCCCGCATTCAGGATCAAGGAAGACTGCGTTCCCGGCATGAAGACCCATCTCTGGTTTCAGGCATCCGAAGCGGGATCATACGATATCTTCTGCACTGAATATTGCGGGGTCGGACATGCTCACATGCTTGCGAAGGTGATCGTCATGCCGCCGGAAGAATATGAAAAATGGTATGGCGGCGCCGAAGCGTCGGGCCTTGCGGCACTCGGACAACAGATCGCGCAGACAAGAGGATGCACGGGCTGTCACAGCACGGACGGATCGCGCCGCATAGGGCCGACGTTCAAAGGCCTGCTGGGGAAAAAGGAAGCCGTGGTGACAAACGGACAGGAGAGGGAGATTACCGTCGATGCCGAGTATATCAAGAATTATGTTCGTCATCCCAACATTGATGTCATCAAAGGTTACCCGCCGATTATGCCGGCTATCGATATGACCGATGAAGACCTCGACAAAGTCATCGCCTATATCGGATCGCTGAAATGAGCCGCGTTGCCGATTACTGCCGATTGTTCCGCCCGTTTGTCGCCCTCATGAGCGGAGGCGCTTCCGCGGCGGGATATTTAGCGGGCGGCGGTGGAAACATCCTCGCCTGTACGGCCGTTTTTGCTGCAGTCGCTTCGCTTGCGGGAGGGGCTGCCGCCTTCAACCAGTGCCAGGAAGTATCGACGGACCGGTTGATGAACCGGACGAAGAACAGACCCCTGCCCGCCGGGCGCATTTCAGTACGCAGTGCACTGTTGCTTTCGGGAGCAGCCATCATGACTGGGCTTCTATTGCTTCTGGCCGAGGGCTCATCCGTGACCGTGCTGTTAGGGCTCACGGCCCTCGTCTGGTATAACGGCATCTATACGAACTTGAAACGAAAAACGGCATTTGCGGCCATGTTCGGTTCGCTGTCGGGTGCCCTCATTCCGCTTATTGGCTGGTCAGCCGCGAATGCCGACCTTGCGGCCCCTCGAATATGGGCTCTTGCCCTGTTCCTTATCATTTGGCAGATGCCCCATTACGGACTCCTGGTGCTCAAATTCGGCGACGATTACGCGAAGGCGGGCTTTCCTACGTTTCTGGACGTGTGGGGGGAAAAGCGACTGATACGTCTTGTCTCGATATGGTTATGCACCGTGGCCGTCGGCGGCCTCGCCGTCGGACTCTATGGGACGGCTGAGACCGCAGCCTCCGGCTATTCGCTTCTCATCATATCCGTCCTCCTCATCATACAGGCATGGAGACTCTTGGCTTCTCACGGCCGCTCGTACAAAACAGCCTTCGGCGTGCTGCACTGCTATTTGGGCGTGCTGTTATTCTTTGCTTCACTAGCCGCCACTGAGATCCCCGGCAGAGTCTACCAATTGGCGGGGCATCTGCTGCACGGATATTTTTAAATAATTCTTCGCCCCCGTCATATGGGATGTTTTCGCGATATAATTATTACAGACAATCGCATTCACAACATGTGCTAAAGAAATTATGGATGCTATTGCGCAACCAACATTCTTTATAAGAACTTCAGGCTTGTTGCATGGGTTGCGTGAGACCAAGGAGGGTATCAATGATGAGCAGTTATGAACTGAGCAGAAGGGCATTTCTGAAGACGGCCGGGGCCCTGACCGCGGCTGCGGCATTCGGCGGGATGCCGGCGTTCTCGTTCGGGGCGCAGCAGAGAATGGCGACATTTCCCGAAAAGACCAACCTGATTCTTCTTACGGCAAGGCCACCGCAACTCGAAACACCGCTCGCGCTATTCAAAGATGCCGTTACCCCCAACGAAGCGGTCTTCGTGAGATGGCATATATCGCAACTGCCTACGGCGATAGATTTAACAACATGGCGGCTTAAGATCGGGGGCAATACCGAAAAAGAGCTCTCGCTTTCGATGGATGACCTGAAATCATTCGAAAAGGCCGGATACACCGCAGTCATTCAGTGCTCGGGAAACAGCAGAAGCTTTTTCGAACCACGTGTGCTGGGCGGTCAGTGGGGCCACGGCGCTATGGGCAATGTTACCTGGGCCGGTGCCAGGCTTAAAGATGTGCTGGCTAAAGCAGGCATCAAAACAGGCTCTGTTGAGGTCGTATTTGACGGGCTCGACACCCCGCCTCTTGCCTCAGTGCCCGATGTCATGAAAAGCCTGCCGGTCGACAAGGCGATTGAAGACGATATTATTATTGCTTATGAAATGAACGGGAAAGCGCTGCCGATGCTGAACGGATTCCCGGCGCGGCTTGTGGTGCCGGGTTGGTATGCCACCTATTGGGTAAAATCGCTTGCATCAATTACTGTCGTGACGAAACCGTTTGAGGGCTTCTGGATGAAGACTGCATATCGCATCCCGGATACCGACTGCGGCTGTGTCGAACCGGGGACTACGCCCAAGAAGACCATCCCGATACACCGCATGACGACACGGTCACTCATAATCGATCCAGCCGAAAGCAGCACAATTAAGGGCGGACGCCCTGTTGAGATTATGGGCATCGCATTTTCGGGCGGCCATAGCATTCGTGATGTCATCGTCTCTGTTGACGGGGGCTCATCCTGGCGGCCTGCGCGCCTCGGCAAGGACATGGGGAAATATTCATGGATCCACTGGTTCTTCCCGTGGACTCCGGAGAAGCCTGGAAAATATACGCTCATGGCGAAGGCAACCAATAGTATCGGCGAATCGCAGCCGTTCGAGGGGCTCTGGAATCCTGCCGGATACCTCTGGAACAAAGTCGAGCGGCACGAAGTCGTGGTCATATAGGAGGATGCTGTGAAGAAATCGATTATTCTGCTTGCAGTCATACTGATTGGGGTTGCCGCCGTGTCATCATCGGCGCAGGATCAGCAGTTTCCGGTCAAAAAGGAATTGAAAATTCCGCAGGTTACTGTTGAATTGAAGCCGGGAGAAGGCCGCGACAAGGTTTCCGTACTCTGCAATATCTGCCACAGTCTCGACTATATTACCATGCAGCCGCTTTCTCCCAAGGCAGTATGGACCGCATCGGTCACAAAGATGAGGCAAGTTATGGGCGCTCCGATCTCGGATGCGGACGCGCAGATTATTATTCAATACCTGTCGACAGCATACGGAAAGTAGGGCTCGCATGGGTAAGACTTTCTGCAGATACGTCGTGCTCTTATCGATGAAGAATCCGCTGGTCGCGTCCCTGATGGTTGCAGTGCTCAGTTGCTGTTTCGCTCCGATTGAATCATGGGGGCAGGACATCCAGCAACAGGCCAAGCAGTACTTTACACCGCTCCCCGCAGTCATGGAGTCAGCGCAGAACCCTGTGACGCCGGAAAAAGCCGCCCTCGGGAAATTGCTTTTTTATGAGCCCCGCATTTCGATTGACGGAACGGTGAGCTGCGCAAAATGTCACCCCATGAGCCTCTATGCTGTCGATGCCCTGAGGAAATCCGTCGGCAACACTTGCAGGGAGAACCCGCGCAATGCTCCGACATTGTTGAATGCCGCGGGGCAGATATCGGCCCATTGGATCGGCAACAGGGTCAGTGTCGAAGACCAGGCGAAACAAGCGCTTGTCGGCCCCCCGTCGTACGGCATGCCGAATTACGCCTCGGTTGAAACGAAGTTGCGGCGATCCACCGAATACGCGGCCTTGTTCAAAAAGGCGTTCCCCGATGACACAGATCCCGTCACGGCAGACAATTTCGCCAAAGCAATCGGGGCATTTGAGCGGACTCTTGTTACCCCGTCGCCGTTCGATGATTTTTTGAAAGGCAATCAGGCAGCGATGTCGACCGCGCAAAAGGATGGGCTGAAATTATTTCTCGCAACCGGCTGTGTCGCATGCCACACCGGCACATATCTGGGCGGGCAGTCTTACCAGAAATTCGGCGTAACGGATGCTTACTGGAAACTGACCGGCGGCGATAAACCGGATGAAGGGAGGTTCACGGTTACCAAAGATGAGGCAGACAAGTACCGCTTCAAAGTTCCCATCCTGAGAAACGTCGCAAAGACTTCGCCCTATTTTCATGACGGATCGGTCGATAGCCTGCAGGCGGCTGTCGTTATCATGGCAAAGCTCCAGTTGGGCAAGGCATTAAGTGAAGAACAGGCCGCTTCCGTCGTGGAATTCCTGTCTGCACTCACCGGAAAGATTCCGGAGCATGCCCTCTCGGTACCGCTTCTCCCTTCCGGATTATAGGGAAGCGTTCCGCAATGAGGTTAATTTTCGAGAAGGAGGAAATCTAAGCATGAAACACGCTGTAGGCATCATCGTTTTAACTGCATTTACTCTTCTTTCCGTCGCGTCCGTCGGTGCGGATGTGAAGAAGGGGAAGCCATTGTCGGGTGCCGTTGAATTTAAAGAACATTGCGCGGTCTGCCACCCGGAGGGCGGTAATATCGTCAATCCACAAAAAACGCTCCGCTCAAAAGACCTTGCCGCAAACGGCATCAAGAAGCCGGCCGATATTATCAAGAAGATGAGGGCTCCGGGACCCGGAATGACTCAATTCGACAAGAAAACAATCCCTGACAAAGAGGCTCAGGCCATCGCCCAGTACATCCTGAAGACATTCAAATAGCATCTGAAACGTTGCTGACGGGCTGCCGGAGAATCTTCCGGCAGCTCCCTATTCACACGCGTTATGCAAATATCTCCCTTCCTACGAAAAGAATAACTCTCCGAAACAATCCGGGCGGTGAAAGTTTTTCTCCGGAAGCGGCTGCCATGACGCCCAATGGGGATGACTGCTCGCATCGGCGCACTTGAAAAAATTTGCCGTCCACAAACTACCCCTGATAGGACGGACAGGCCCGGCATATTTTTCGATAAGCCTCAATGGAATTCGGAACTCCAGCAGCCACATCGCAGCCTCGGCAATCTCGATGTCCAAACGCTTCGGGAGAGAGTTCCTGACGGACACCAGGCCTCCATCTTCTGCGGGCAGGAGCATCCATTCCCGGAATCCGTCACCAGTGCGCTCCGGGTCGGTAATATAGCCGCAGCGCAATGCCCCGCCGCAGCCGAACTCGAAATTGAAATAGCCCGATGTCTCTCTGGGCCGAAAAAAGGCCTCGACGCAGCTATCCTTATAAACCGGGGCCTGATATTCCGTAAAGACGCACCGCACATATCGATCTTCGACTCGAAAAAGACCATACAATGCATGATCGTCGTAGAGCAGTTTCAACCGTGTGACAGGACGGAACGGACTGCCTTCAGGGCGAAAGCAGTCTATTCTCATCTCGGCAACCGGCCCCCATATGGGACCGGCCCACAATCCGCCCATTTCCGGTTTTACTGCAGTCATTGCAACTGTATACATTTGATTACGATACCATAGGTCTCACCCGTATCCGGCCATGCATAATAAGGGATAGAGAGCCCAATGAACAAACAAAATAGGCTAGACTACAGATGATGAACCATTGCAGAGAAGAATGCGGAGCCTGCTGCATTGCCCCGTCGCTTTCGACGCCTATGCCCCTTCTGCCCCATGGCAAGGAGGCGGGAGTGCGCTGTCCCCATCTCGCCGATGATTTTCGCTGCTCGCTTTACGGGCATGCAGAGCGCCCTGCCGTTTGCATTTCATTCCGTCCATCACGGGAACACTGCGGGTCGAATCGTCAAGACGCCATGCGCATCCTCTCGGATCTTGAAGGAAGAACTTCTTCATGAAACAAGGGACTCTCCGAATCCTACCGAAAACAGCCCGTGTGCTTTATTGCAAGAACACACAATCTGCCGCTTTATTGATGACAGAGGGAAACGGTTTATGCTGATCGCACGGCGCGAGTTTGAGCGTTATGTCGAGCAGGCGCTTGCTTCAATTCCAAAAAAATACCGGAACCTCTTTAAGAACATATCGATTATTGTGGAGGATCTGCCTTCGCGTGAGGATGCCGAGTTGACGGGCGTTCCGAAGGACGAACTGCTCGGCCTCTTCAAGGGCGCTGCATTAGGCGAAGGGGGAGGTTTCTTCGACGTCCCTATTCCCGCACCGAACGAAATATATCTCTATCAGCAGAACATACAATCTGCATGTCGCACCGAAGATGAACTGATCAGGGAAATACGCGTGACGCTTTTGCATGAAGTCGGACACTATTTCGGCATGACCGAGGATGATCTCGAAGAGTTTGAGAAGAACAATCAGTGATGCCGTTTCAATCCGCCTGATTCATACGCGGTGCGCTTCGGTTATTCATAAGCTATGCGGACTGGCTGACCGGCGCGTTCATGTAGCTGTCATATAATGCCTTGCCGATGAAGAAGTCGGTCCAAGCGATCGCAATATCAGGAAGTGTTGAGCGAAGGATCAGTTCAGACACCGGAAATGTCTTGCCTGCCAAGCCCGCTATGCTGAAGTGTGCCATCAGAACGGATCCGTAAATCACGAGCAGACCGTTCAGCAGATATCCGTACAGGGCCGTCCGGCGCGAAAGGAAGAGCAAAGGGACAATAACTACGTCGACGAAAGACAGCAGCGAGGCGACAAGCTTCGTTCCGCTGAAGATCAGAATGGCCGGATTCGCCTTATCGGGAATGAGAAAGGGATGAATGCGGTAATGGAGCAGCAGCCCGCCAAGAGATATCAGAAACAGGGCCGCAATCAGTGCTCGGCGCTCGGCCATCAGAAGGTGAAACGAACGCCGGCGCCAAGCCAAAACGTTGCCGAAACGGCAATGATATGAAGAATCCACCAGCCGGGCTTGTAACGAAGAAAATACTGAATCATGCTAACCTCCGAACCAGACGCCAAGGGCATAGACAACTGAAATCCCGACGACATGAACTATCCACCACCCCGGTCTCAGCAGAGATATCTTTTTGTTGAATGTCTGCCAATCCATGAGCAAATCATAGCACGAAACAAAGGGAATGAGAAGTCTCGCCCGGCTCAACCATACACGGCACTGCGTGGCCAGCTTTGCTGAAGAACGATTTTTATTGAATCACGCAGGAAGATCTTATCTGTTTTTTGTATCGCCGCAGACACGACAGGCAGGGTTGGGCGGCACCCTGACGGTGCGGAAACGGGAATTGATCGCATCATACGTGAGAAGCCTGTCCGAAAGGAGCTTCCCGATGCCGAGCAGATACTTCAGCACCTCCATAGCCTGGATCGGCCCAATCACGCCCGGCACGGTGCCGAGCAGGCCCGACGTTTGGAGAGAGTGGCGTATTTCCTGCGGCGGGAGGTCTTCAAAAAGACAGCGGTAGCAGTGTCCCTTGCCGGGGAGAATAGTCATCACCTGTCCCTCGAACTTCAGGATCGCACCGCTCACGAGAGGCTTCCTCATCAGAACGCACGCATCATTCACGAGAAACCGGGTCGCAAAATTATCGCTGCAATCGACAATAACATCGTAAGAACTGAAATGATGGACAATGTTTTCTTCAGTGAGTCTCTCCGGAACAGAAATAACCGCAACATCGGGGTTCAGGCGCTCGAAGGTCTTCTTCGCCGACTCGACCTTCAGCATGCCGACACTCGCCATACTGTGGGCAATCTGCCTCTGAAGATTGCTAATCTCAACGACATCATTATCGATAAGGCCTATCGTGCCGACTCCGGCCGCCGCAAGATAATAACCGACCGGACAGCCGAGCCCGCCGACACCGATGATGAAGACACGGGCGCGGGCAAGCTTTATCTGGCCTTCCTCGCCGACTTCGGGAAGAACGATGTGGCGGCTGTAACGTTGCAGTTGTTCGGTAGAAAAATGCATCGGCTAGAAATCAGTCTTCAGGATCGGGGAAACGAATAAGAAAAGAGCTCCTTGCTCGAATTCCGCCTCCCGATTGCCGTTATTCCTTCCCCTCGACGCGGATGACGAGCGACTTCTCAGAAACAACCGGCAGCGCATCGATATCGGCAATCGCCCGGTTCACATCGCGCTCACGGGCAGTATGCGTAAGCACTACCAGCGGCACCGAACTGCTGGTACTCCTGCCCTTCTGGATCACCGACGCTATGCTGATATTGTATGTTCCGAGTATTCCGGAAATCTTCGACAGCACCCCCGGCTGATCAAGTGCCGTGAAGCGGAAATAATACATGCTCTCTATATCGGACATCGGCCGGACCGAGTATTCGGCGCCTGCAGCAGAGATCCCCAGGCTGCGTCGCACTCCGCCTGATACGATGTCGCGGCCGATATCGACGATGTCGGCAACCACTGCGCTGCCGGTCGGCATATCGCCTGCGCCGCGCCCGTAATAAAGCGTAGCTCCGACGGCATCGCCTTCCACATAAATCGCATTGAACACGCCGTCTATCTTGGCGATCATGTAATCGGCAGGAACCATGGTCGGATGGACACGCAATTCCACTTGGCCATCGACGGCCTTTGCAATAGCAAGCAGTTTGATCTTATAGCCGAGTTCCGATGCCAGTTGAATATCTTCAGCGGTAATGCGCGTGATGCCTTCTTTGTATACCGCATCGAAAGAGAGCGGAATGCCGTAAGCAAGAGAGGCGATAATCGTAAGCTTGTGCGCAGTGTCGATGCCTTCAATGTCGAATGTCGGATCGGCTTCCGCGTAGCCGAGGCGTTGCGCTTCTTT
>DATHDH010000164.1:0-18380 GCA_035319145.1 Dissulfurispiraceae bacterium
GCAAGTTCGAACTTGCCCATGGGGGGACGCTCTTCCTCGATGAAATCGGCGACATGTCCCTTCAAACGCAAGCGAAAGTTCTTCGTGTTATAGAGACTCAGGTGTTCCAAAGGGTGGGAGGCAGCAAGAACATCTCGGTCGATGTCCGCATTGTCGCGGCGACCAATAAGAACCTCCCCGACGAGGTGAAGAAGGGGGCATTCCGCGAAGATCTTTTCTATAGACTCAATGTGATACCGCTCACCGTGCCTCCATTGAGGGAGCGTGCGGAGGACATCTCCGACCTCGTTCCCTTCTTTTCCGAAGGGTTTGCCGCTGAAAACGGCATCAAGCCCAAGAGGCTTGATGCCGATGCCCTGCATGCGCTCCAGCAGCATTTGTGGCCGGGCAACATCCGCGAACTGAAGAATGCGGTCGAGCGTGTCATGATCATGTCGGCGGGGCAGCCTGTCACGCGGAAGCATCTTGAGACGCTGGGGATACTCCATGCGGTGGGGTTCGTGCCTGGCGATATGTATTTCGGTATGCGCTCACTGCGCGATGCGCGCGAGGCGTTTGAGCGTGATTTCATTCTTCGCAAACTGCAGGAAAACGACGGGAATGTCTCGCGCACGGCTGAGCTGATCGGCATCGAGCGCAGCAACCTCCATAAAAAAATCAAGTCATATGGCATTACTGACATCAAGGAAGCGGACGACCGATGAGCTATATCGTTGCTATCATCGGCAAACCGAACGTCGGCAAGTCAACGCTCTTTAACCGGATGCTTGTCCGAGGCGATGCAAAAGTAAAGGCCATCGCCGAAAGGATGCCCGGCATAACCCGCGATCGCAATTACGGCACGGCGGAGTGGGAAGGCAGAAGCTTCACCGTAATCGATACCGGCGGATTTTATGCCGAGGGGCTGCCGTATGAAGAAGAGGAAATGGCGCGACAGGTTCGCGAACAGTCCTTGCTGGCTGTTGAGGAGGCAGACCTTATCATCCACCTGCTCGACGGCAAGGAAGGCCTGAGTCCTTCGGATACGGAAATGGCATCGATGCTGCGCAGCTCGGGAAAGCCGGTGCTCTGGGCCGTCAACAAGATAGATTCACCCCAAAAGGAGTCGTTCGCACTCGAATTCTACGGGACCGGCGCCTCCGAGATATTCCCGGTTTCCGCAGTTACGGGCCTCGGCTATGAAGAATTGATGGATCGCATCGTCTCTTTTGTGCCGGAGGCGGCCCTCGGTTCTGTCTCTGAAGACGCGAACCAGGACATGCCGCGCATTGCCGTCGTCGGACGGCCGAACGTCGGCAAGTCCACCCTGATAAATGCGCTGCTCGGCAAAAGACGTCTTGTTGTGAGTCCGGTCGCGGGAACCACGCGCGATGCCATTGATTCCGTTTGTTCATATTATGGCCGCCGCTATCTTGTGATAGACACCGCCGGAATTCGGAAGAAAATGGGAGGCTACGCCAAGACATTGCGCAGCGCGTCAAAATCGAAGCAGATCGACGAGGCGGCTGTCGAACGACTCTCGTTGATGCGGGCCGTGAAAAGCATCGAGCGTGCGGACATTGCGGTGATACTTCTTGATGCCACGATGCCCATCGCAGAGCAGGACCAGCGTATCGCGGGCATGGCCGAGGAATTCGGGAAAAGCGTTATCGTGCTCTTTAACAAGTGGGACCTTGTCGAAGACCCGGATGCGCGCTATAAGGAACTGAAGCAGGAGCTTGAAAGCCGCTACTGGTTTCTCGTCGGCATTCCTTTTCTCACGACGTCGGGGCTTGAACGCAAGCGCATCACAAAAATATTTCCGCTCATCGATACGATTATGGCGGAGAGGCGCAAACGCATCGGCACCGGCGTGCTGAATCGGTTTCTCGGTCGCATATTGAGTACTCAGCCGTTCCCATCCTATCGCGGGAAACCGGTCAAGTTCTTGTATATGGCTCAAACCGGAACGGAGCCTCCGGTCTTCAATCTCGTCGTCAGCCATGCGCAGGGGGTCAAGGATGCTCATCTTCGCTATATTGAGAAGGCCTTGCGCGCTGAATACGGATTTGCGGGGACGCCGATACGCATTTATGCTAAGTCACGGTAAAATATGATAAAATACATAGCACAGCCATGCGATTCTGCCGGCATGACGCCGGCCCTCCGCATCGCACCTGAAGGAGGAGACATTCATGCAGAAGATTCTGGTTGCCCACGACGGTTCAAAAGCATCCGACAAGGCGCTGAAAAAGGCTATTGAGCTTTCCGTCAGCTTACGGGGGTCGCTTACGATTCTTTCAGTTGTACCTGAACTTTATTTGACTGAGCTGACCGATGCGGAGCGGAGCAGGATTGTGGAGTCTCTGACGCGGGAATCGGCTGATTCGATGGAAAAGATTCGCAAGACGCTTTCGGGTAAATCGATTGAGGTGAAGACGTTGGTCCGGCAGGGCGATCCTGCGGAAAAGATTCTCGAGACCGCGCAGAAGATGAAGGTGGATCTTATCGTCACAGGGTCTCACGGCCGCCATGGTACAAAGAAGTTCCTCATCGGAAGCGTCTCGTCCAAGATAGTCGACTATTCGAAATGCCCTGTTCTTGTTGTTAAATAGCTTACCCTCATGCATGTGCAAGGGGCGGAATGTTGTCGCGTTCTGCCCCTTGCTTATTTCCCATAGTGGTGCAGCAGTCAAGTCTTGCGGGTAATAAAGGCAATCACGCATGTGACGCACACGGCTGCGGCGAGTGCCAAGGCCGGAAGGAGAATGTCGTTCAGCAACGAAGGGGCTTCTCCCGAAGACGCTTTCATGATGTCCAGCGGATTGGGGCATGTCTGTTCCGCACAGACCGCGATTGCCTGAGAAATGGCTTCCTTCGTCGCGCCGGAAAAACCGAAAAAACCCTTGTCTCCGACAAACGTCACCGGCACTCCTCCCGTTTGCAGGCGCAACGCTTGCGTCATCGCTGCCAGAAGCCTAGCGTTCTCTTTGTTACTCCAGACCTCATAATCCAGAACACGCAAGTCCGGATATCTTGTCTTCAGTGCAGCGAGGAATGCCTTTTCTTCGGCGCAGTGAGGACAGCCTTCTCCTTCGAAAAAAAAGACCGTGAAGCTTTTGTGCATTTCTGCGCTATCCATATTCGCGCTGGAGTTGTTTGCAATGAAGGGCAGGCTATACTGTCGAACACTCCCGTCGCAGGAGAGGATTGATGGTGCAGAAGCGAGCATAGCGTCGGGGGCAGGGATTCCCACCCCCGACGCTATGCAACTACAGAAAAATCCTATGAGGAAAACATGCCGCTTCAAACCTGCAGACACCTGCCGTGGTCTACTGAGGGCTTCTTAAAAGAACGACGGATCCGCCGAGTGTAACCGGTTCGGCCTGTTTGTTTGTCCACATCAGGCAATAGAACTGATCTTGGGGGATGACGTAATCGCCGTTCTGCGCGGCCACTCCATTCAGTTCAACCGGATATGATATGTGTGCGCCCTCGTGAAAGTGAATATTGAAATCCAGCGGCTTGGATGCCGTAAAGCGATACCGGAGTACCTGTCCTTTCAGCATTTCGTAGCATGCCTCGTGAATCTTGCCCGGAGCGACGAGTGCATCAATGGCTGCTGTTTCCGTTTTTGACTGCATGCCTGCAGAACCTGCGCATCCTGAAACGAATGCCATGATGAACACGGCTGCCAGTATTTTTCGCATTATATCCTCCGCGGGGACGAAATATGAAGTATTAATAAAAGTATATCAAACTTATGGAATCCGAAAACTCTCACTATCGATGGCGGGCACGGGAGGTTCTGCCCAGCCGACCCGACCCCGTCGGAAGGTAAATTGCTATTCAGCCCTTTTTACGCAGTTCTTACAGAGTGCGGAGCCGCGGTTGGCGGCAAAAGCGACTCTGAATTCATTGGCGCTGTCGCCGAGCCAGATGCAAGGGAACGGCGTCTCGGCAAGCGTGCCGAAATGAATGCGGGAATACGGCTGAATTTCCGTATCCATATACTGTTGCCCGTCCGCAGGGATCCCCGCAAAGACACACGGATGTATCGCGCCTTCGGCACCGACAAAGGCTGAAGAATAGATATTCTCAGTGCACGATGCGTGTTGAGCGGAATGTGACGGCAACCGGTAATGGACTGCAAGTCCCGCGCGCCGGCATTCTTTTACGGAGCGGTCCAGTTGTGCCGAAAGTCCCGCATAGTCGTCTTCCGAAAAGGGGCGGATGGCTTCCCGCTGGAGATCGGGATGCGCAACGAAATCGAGCGTGCTGATGACGACCTCGTCAACGCCGATGCCAGCCAGTCTATGCGGAAGCGATTCAATCTCCCAGAGCGTCGACGGCAGGAGCATATAAGAAATATGTATTCGCGGGCGCGGCGTCCGGAGGGCGAGTCTTTTCAAATGGATCGTGCGGATAACTCTCGTAATGTGAGAACTGTCGGTACCGCGGCGGATTGCTGCATTGGTCGATCCGAACCCTGCAAGTGAGAAAGAGATGAGATCGAGTCCGGAAGAGAATATATTGTCGATGCAGTCGTCGTCAATAAGCGTGCCGTTTGTTGTCGTGCCGACGAGACACCCTTCTTTTTTTGCCGTCTGAATCATGGTGAACAGGTCGGGATGCAGAAACGGTTCGCCCCATCCCTGAAGGTGAATCATGCCTGTTTTTGCCATGTCCGGCTTGAGCGACAAAAACATATCGAGCGGCAGAGAGCGGTTCTGCCAAGACTCTTTATAGACGGTTCGCGGGCAGTACGTGCAGGAGGCATTGCAGCACGAAGTAACCTCGACCTGGATCCAGTCCAGTTTCGGCATTCGCATGCGGGCGGCCTTTGCACGCACTATTTCAGCGAGAGATGATCGTTTCATGTCCCCGCTTTTCTGAAAAGGCATGCAGTATTCATTCCCGTCGGCGCGGGACAGGGGTGCTGTGCGCAAGGACCCTGCATATTTCCGTTATCACGGTTGTTTGAGGCTGTTGTATGCCGCGGACAGCCTGTTTCTGTATGCTTCTTTCACAGATTCTTCCATGTCCGCGAGCGGCTTTAGCGGTGTGAGATCCATCACACGTTCGGCTGGCAGGTGCGACATGTAGAGTGTCTTGAGGGTTCCGCTTACCATGCCGAACATCGTGTCTTGGATTTCCTGATGCGTCAACCCGAAAGATTCCGCCAATCGGTGCAGTTCGTGCAATTGGAACAAGAAGTAGGTGGGACCGAGCATGGAGAGAATTGCATATGCTGGCAGCTTGTCTTCGGGCACTTCCGGCGATGAACCGAAAAGGCCGAACATCTCCTGAAGCCACGTCTTGTTTTCCGCGGAAATAGCCGGCGAAAAAACGACCGGGTTGAAGCCCGAGTTGATGAGAGAAGGGGCATTGGGCAGCATTCGTACAATATGATTGAACCCTCTGAGCAATTCCTCCATCTTTTTGATCGAAGGGTTCGGGGCTAGCGAGATTAGTAGCGCATCGGGCCTCAGAGAGTCTCGAATTTCGGCCAGAACTTCAGTGACAACAGGGGGGTGAACAGCGAGAAATACAATGTCCTGACCTGCTGCGCGACGGTTGTCATTATGTGCGGCGGACACTCCAGGGAAAACTGCGGGAAATGCGGCGATAGCATCAAGGTTCGTGTCGCTGACGATGACGGACTGGGGCAACGAGGCGGCACGTTTCAGTGCCTGCAGCATGATTCGCACAATTCTTCCTCCGCCGATAAACCCAACGCTCTTTTCAGCCATGATATCGTCCTTTCATATTCGTCTTAAGTTCACTAACGAACTGCTCAATCAACGCCCGTATCTCATCACGGGCGCGGCGAAATTCCTTCATAATCATGGCTTCAGAGCCACGCGCTCCGACAGGATCGACTATCGGCCAATGGATGCGACGCACCGAGGACGGAGGAACCGGACAGATAGACGCTGCATAGTCACAGAGTGAAATAACGTAGTCCATCCGCTTCATGAGGTCATCATCGATTACTTTAGGCCTCTGATGCGAAATATCTATGCCGATCTCGGCCATCACCGCTATCGCGCGAGGCTGTACGTCGACTGCCATGGTTCCGGCGCTATGTACCTCTAATAAGCCTTTACCGATCTCGCGCGCCAGGCCCTCAGCCATCTGGCTTCGGCACGAATTGGCCGTGCAGAGAAACATCACTTTCTTCATTGGAAACCACATCCTTACGTTAAACTCCGGCTCATATTATTCATACCGCCGTATCGGCGGCCATCTATTCAATGAACAATGCGGCCCTCCTTGTATTATGCAGAAAAAGGGGTGAGAACGCTTGGGCTGTTTCTTTCCTCCTTTGATGCAAAACCTGCGTTGCCGCAAGTGCCGCTGCCTATCGTGTCCTGCGGCATTTGCTTTATAATGCCCTGATGGACGAATTGGCAAAAGAATACGTGGTTTCATTTTTCGAGCGCACGCTCATGCTGCACGGCGATCGGCCAGAGGCCGTGAGGTGGACGGCGCCGGGACAGAGGGAGCACTATCGGGCTGCGTTAGATATCGGAGATCTCCGCGGCCGCAGCCTGCTTGATTACGGCTGCGGGACCGGCGGGTTTTACGGATTTCTGCGCAGCGAGGGCATCAATGTATCTTATCGGGGCTGCGACATAAATCCGCACCTTATCGAGCACGCAAAGAAGAAATACCCAGGTGCCGGCTTTGCGGTTTTCGATATCGAAGAAGAGCTGCTGGATGAGGAGTTCGATTATATCCTGCTGTGCGGCGTATTCAACCTCAAGGTGCAGGGGATAGACGATACGATCAGGAACGTCCTGCGCAAGTTGTTTGCACGGTGCAGAATCGGCCTCGGGTTTAATGCCCTGTCTGATCACATCCCGCGAAAGGACTATGAACTCAATTATTCAAACCCAGAGAGCATGCTCTGCTTCGCCCTCGACGAGCTGTCTCCGCATGCCGCGATTCGCCATGACCGTATTCCATTTGATTATTGGCTGTTCGTTTACCGCACTGCGCAATCATTTGAGGAGGGAATTGCATCGTCATGATCAGACTCCATTTTACCCGTTCGAACGAGGAAATCGATACGGAAATAGACGGACTTATTGAGAGGGTCGGCCCTGTCTGCTGCCCCGAGCTTGTGAGGGAGATGATCATTGCCGCTCTGAAGGCGGGGCAGGAAAGCGATAGCCGGGCGGACCTCAAGCTGATGAATACCACAATGAAAGAGATGCGCATCACCGGCAAGGTTTTTGCTCCGTACCGCAAGATCAGGAAGGTGACTGTTTTCGGTTCGGCGCGCACCCGGCAGGATGAACCAGTGTACCAGATGGCAGTTGCGTTTGGCCGGGAGCTGGCGGAGCGGGGCTTTATGGTGATTACCGGCGGTGGAGGGGGGATCATGGAAGCCGCAAATGAAGGAGCCGGCCCTGACCATTCCTTCGGTGTCAACATTCGTCTCCCGTTCGAGCAAAAGCCGAATGAGACGCTGGAGGGGAATCCGCGGCTGATAACCTACAAGTATTTCTTTAACCGCAAGGTCGCATTTCTCAAGGAAGCGTGCGCAATAGCGCTGTTCCCGGGCGGTTTCGGGACGCTCGACGAGGCGATGGAGTCGCTGACCCTGATGCAGACCGGCAAAGCCAACATAATTCCTCTCGTTCTGATCGATGAGCCGGGGGGGACCTACTGGACAAAATGGATTCGGTTTTTCGAGGATGAGCTTTTTGGCGAGGGATATATCAGCAAAAGCGATTTTTCCCTCTTCAAGCGGGTTGATTCGATAGCCGCCGCTATTGAGCACATTGTTTTCTTTTATCGACGCTTTCAAAGCGTTCGCTATGTGAATGGTACGCTGGTCATCCGGATGCTGACGCCGCTGCCGGAAGGGGCAGTGAATGAGCTCGCGGTTCGCTATTCCGATATGCTGTTGGACGGCGGCAAAATACAAGAATCCGGTGGATTGCCGGCAGAGGCCGATGAGCCTGACCTTGCCGAACTTCCACGGCTCCTTGTCGATTTCAATCGCCATGATTTTGGCCGTCTCAGGAGTTTCATCGGAGCCCTCAACACATATTAGTCAACACTATCAGCAGGATATGCAAAAGAATTTCGGCACAAAAAAAAAGAGACGGAATGATCGCGGATTTCTCAATTTCCTCGGCTACTGCGCCTGTTTTTTCCTGGTTGCAGGCGGAGTAGGCCTCTACTTCGCGCCGCGGATTCTTTCGGTGTCCGACGCGCCGCAGAAAGCAGATGCGATCATTGTCCCCGGTGGTAGTATAGTGCGTGCGTTTCATGCCGCGAGACTGTACCGGGACGGTTTTGCGCCTGCGATATATGTTGATCGTCCGGTGCGGACGGCCGGTGAGGAAAAGATTCGCATATCCGGAGTCCCATGGCTTCCCGAAGAGGAGCTGAGCCGGATGATCCTTGTCAAACATGGCGTGCCTGAAGCTGCAATCCGCTATTACGGCCCGACAATAAGCACTGCCGAAGAAGCAGAGGTGCTTGCGCGCATCTTCCCGAAAAGTCCCTGCCGTTTCCTTGTGGTCACATCCCCCTATCATGTGCGCCGCGTGCGGATAATCTTTCATCACATTGTCAGCCATTGCATGGTATCCGTTATCGCAACTCCCGATGAGCCGTTTCCGGATTCATGGTGGAGAGATCCGCATGCTGCCAAACAGATTCTTTTGGAAAGTCTGAAGATTCTCTATTTTGAGCTTGGCGGACGCAACAGGAGCATATAGATCTGAATATGGTCTAAATTTAAGCGTTAATTCAGATTTAACTTTATAATATAACCCTATTTATGAAAACTATTTGCCAAGGCTAACTAAAGGCTGTATACTATGTTCACATTAAATGGGGACGCGCTTTTCATAATTGAGAGGCGTTTCAGGGGAAATGATTCGGTATTCGTTTCAGGTAGACAGGGACCTCTGTATTACTGCATGTGACCGCGCATTCGAGCAGGTCTTTCGCATGCGTGCCGCCGATGTGATTGGGCGTCCTTATCGTGAAGCAGTTGTCCCAATAGCAGTCGGCGGTCTGGACATGCTGACAAGCTCAATGGAAGACGGACGACTGATAACATTGCAGGCGCACCCCGTCCACTCTTTTGCCGGGCTGTGTTATGTGGATATCAGCATCAGGCCGATGAGCGTTGCCGACGGTACTGTCAACGGGGCTTCAGTTACCATTGAACCTTCAGAAAATTTCGCAAATCCGGGCGGTTCTCAGATAGATGTTTGCACGCTCGCATCAACCCTCGCTCACGGAATCAGAAATCCGCTCAATGCCATCAAGGGTGCGGCTGTCTACCTTCGTGAAAAGTACTCCGAGGAAGCAACCCTTCTGGAATTTGTCGCTATCATGGATGACGAGATAGCACGCCTTGATTCATTCATATCGAGATTTCTTGCCACCACGTCGTCGGGAAGCGAATTTGTTTTGGTCGATCTCGACGCCCTGATCGAAAGGATAAAGCTGCTAGTCGGGCTTCAGGCGCAAAGCCGTGATATTCAGATCGTTATTTCGGGGGTATCCGCTGGGCATGTGCTTGCAGACCCGTTTCATCTTGAACAGGCGGTGCTGAATCTTGTCAACAATGCCCTGGAAGCGATGCCTGCAAGCGGCGTGCTGACGTTGCAGGGCACCAGGGAGCAAATTGACGGCAAGGCCTATGCGGTTATCTCGGTCGGCGATACCGGGCCGGGGCTCGGCAGCGTTATGCTGGATATTGCGACGAAACCTCCGAGTGACGGGCACGGATACGGTCTTTTTATTACACGAGAGGTATTGCGGGCTATGGGAGGCCATATGCAGATTCAGACCATGGAGGGAGCCGGAACAACGGTGAGCCTTTATATTCCTGCCCCGTTTTCCCATTGGAGCACTGAATCGTGAACGCGCCGGCCCGCGGAACTATTCTGCTCGTAGATGACGATCCGTCTTCCGTTCGCGTGCTTACCGCTTTGCTGAGCGAGGTCGGTTATGGAGTCGTCAGCTCGTCGGATGTCGATCAGGCACTGCGCATTCTCAAGGTTGCAGACCCCGACGCCATAATCTCCGACGTCAAGTTGCCGGGTCGCGACGGCCTTTCGCTCCTAGTGCACTGCCACGAGCACTACCCCGATATTCCCGTCATCCTGCTCACTGCGTATGGAACCGTTCAGTCGGCGGTCGATGCAGTGACGCAAGGTGCCTTCTATTACTTCATCAAGCCCCCGGATTATGCGCACCTCCGCAATGTGCTTGCCATTGCCGTGGAAAGGCGCAGGCTGAGGCGCGAGGTCGCCCGCCTCAGAAATGAAAAGGAGTCAGGCAAGGGAGGGGCGAGGCTGATTTTTGCCTCTCCGCCGATGCAGAAGCTCTATCAGACTATTGAAGCAGTCAAGGATTCTCAGAGCAGTATTCTGATCTGCGGAGAAACGGGGAGCGGAAAAGAAATGGTCGCCCGTGCGCTGCATATGGGAAGTGTCAGGGCCGGACGCTCTTTCGTTGCGGTCAATTGCGCCGCGGTACCGCGAAATCTTATCGAATCGGAACTCTTCGGCTATGAGAGAGGGGCTTTTACCGGCGCCGTCACCAGACGAATCGGCAAGTTTGTCGAGGCTTCGGGGGGGACACTTTTTCTCGACGAGGTTGCAGAACTTGACCTGTCGGTTCAGGCGAAGCTGCTGAGGGTCTTGCAGGAGCGAGAAGTTCATCCTCTCGGCAGCAATCAAACCATCCATGTCGATTTCCGTCTTATCTGCGCAACAAATCGCGATTTGGCCCAGGAAGTGGCGAGCGGGGCCTTTCGCGAAGATATTTATTACCGGATAAACGTTGTCCAGATACAGATGCCTCCGCTTCGCGAGAGACGGGCTGATATCCCCCTGTTGATATCCGATTTCATCCAGGAATTCTGCGTGAGAGAGAACAAAACCGTCACTATTTCCGATGAGGCGCTCGAGGTCTTGCAGAATTATGACTGGCCGGGCAATGTTCGACAGTTGCGCAACGCAATCGAGCGTGCTGTTGTTCTTGGCCGCGCGGGCCGCATCCTGGTGCGCCATCTGCCTCCCGAAATTGCGGGCGTTGTCCGGGAACAGGAGGCTCCCCGCATGAGAACTCTTCGCCTGTGCGATCTCGAACGCGATGCGATTGTCGAGGCCCTGCGGCAATGCGAAGGCAATAAGTCTGATTCAGCAAAAGTTCTTGGTATTTCAAGGAAAACTCTTTATAAAAAGATCCAGGATTACGATATTAAGGAAAATTGAACTGTTCTTTCTGTTTCTCATTGACACAGCCGCAAAGCCTGTGAAATATACAATCTTCGCCCCTATTCTTTTGATTGTTTCCAATTTGTACAATTTATTTTATCGATTCGGAGGATTCAATTTCTATTTGTATCTGATGGAGACAAAAAACATCTTCGGCATTGCTAAGGGCTCGCCCCTTCTCCCCATAGATTTTAATTATTGTCGATAATTCAATCGGATGTGCTTTAATCTTGTTGTTGGCATGCTTTTTGGTTTAATCCAATCGAAATATGTCATCCCCCATTTTAATAATTGAAGAAGGGCCGTTCTCACGGGTTTGTGCTGCGCTCTTGGCTGAAGACGGCCATACAGTGCAAATCGTGGGAGCAGAGGCAACCTCGCTCCATCGTGCTCTTTCATCGGATGCCGACAGTGCCAGCCTGATAGTTGCCAGCTATCCGGTGGGGCATGATGTTCTCAAATTATTAAAGGGCTCCAAGGTTCCCACGATTATGTTGTTGAATTGTATTGACCGCGATATGGTTCATGTGCTCGTTGAGTCCCGAAATATCTGCTGCATGGTTAAGCCGCTTGATTACCGCAAATTCAGGCTTGTCGTGCAGGATGCCTTGGCCGGTTCATTTCGGGAGCGGGGAGAAGTGCTTGTCGATTAGTTCTTTTGTGCGTTTGATTGTCGAGGGATTTTTTAAGAAAGCGGAGGCTTTTGTGCACGATACACGGACTGTTCGGGAAGATTCGGATTAATGCGTAGCACGGTATCCGACAGCACGCTGCTTCTTGTTGCCGGCGATGTGATCATCGCGCTCGGCATATTTTTCAGCGTGTGCTTTATGCAGGGCAACTGCCCGGAGCATACTGACATTATTCGTCCTGCGATATGGGTGATTATCGTAGTCTTTTCATCGTATCTTTTTGAATTGTACGTGACTGATACGAATCACAATATGAAGCGATTCCTCATGAAGACGCTTCAGTCGCTCATGGCTGCGCTCTGCCTGCTCGCCCTTATTGGCTTTGTCATACAGAGCCTTTTGCTCGGCCGCGTTCTTCTCCTCGGCGGCCTTCTCGTATTCGGCGTGCTGCAATCCTTATGGCACTGGAGTATGGCGCGCTTGCAGGCATCTCCGGAGTTTGCGAGGCGCATTCTCGTAATCGGCACCGGAGCGCTGGCATTCAAGATGACGCGGCTTATCACATCGCATAATCCGACATACTGGTTGGTCGGGCATGTTGCATCTTCTTCCGGACCTGTCGAAGTGCCGGAACATCTTGTCATTCCCAATGGGCGGCCGCTGCTCGACGTAGTAGCCCAGACTGCGGCGAACAAGGTTGTTGTGGCGCTGGGAGACAGGAGGGGGCAGGTACCGATCCGCGACCTCCTTGACTGCAAATTGAGCGGAGTGCCTGTTGTGGATGCCGCAACATTTTATGAGGAATTGAACGGGAAACTTATGATAGAACATCTCACGCCGAGTGCGCTCATTTTTTCCGACGGCTTCAGGATTAACGATACGACCCGTTTTGTCAAGCGCGTCGTCGATTTGGCGTGCGCGGGGGGACTTTTGTTCTTGGTTGCGCCGATGCTGCCCATCGTCGCGCTCCTTATTAAAATGGACTCTCCCGGGACGGTTCTTTTTCGGCAGGAGCGTGTCGGGGAAGGCGGCAAAACATTCAATGTGCTCAAATTCAGAACCATGCGCCAGGATGCTGAATCGAAGACGGGTGCTGTCTGGGCACTTGAAAATGACCCCCGCGTAACGCGCGTCGGCCGTTTCTTGCGGACTTATCGCATTGATGAACTTCCCCAACTCTGGAACGTTCTGCGGGGGGAGATGAGCTTCGTGGGGCCGAGGCCCGAGCGGCCGCAGTTCGTCCAGGAACTCGCCAGCAAGATACCGTTTTATGCTGAGCGCCATTCTGTAAAGCCCGGCGTGACCGGATGGGCGCAGGTCCGCTATTCTTACGGCACCGCACTTGTGGAGGACACCTTTGAGAAGCTGAGTTATGATTTGTATTACATCAAGCATATGAGCCTGATGTTTGATATACTTGTTGTTCTTGAGACGATTAAGACGGTATTATTCGGTCGCGGCAGTAAATAGTAATCATTAATGAGAGTTTGAAAAGGAGGGTGGTAATGTTGGCGAGAATGATTATGCTGGTTCTCTCTGTTTGTATTATGCTTCCTGTAGTTGCCTCTGCGGCGGATTATTATGTCGGTGAAGGCGATACGCTGAAGGTGGCCGTCTGGGGCAACGCCGAACTGTCCACGCAGGTCAAGGTTCGCCCTGACGGCAAGATTACGGTACCCGCGGTCGGTGATGTTGTGGCTGCAGGCATGACACCGGCAGCGCTGAGTGATACGTTGAAGTCGAAAATCTCCCAGTTTGTGCGGAATCCGACCGTAACCGTAACGGTTGAGACAATCTCCAATAACAGAGTGTATGTCTTCGGCAACGGTGTGAAGCCGAGCGTGTATAATCTTGAGCGCCGCACGACGCTCTTGCAGCTCCTCAGCATGGTCGATGATGTCCGCTCTGCTGATTTGCGGCGCGCCTATCTGATGCGCAACGGCCAAAAGATTAAGGAGAATTTCTACAGTCTGTTTGTGCAGGGCAATGTTTCTGAGAATATGGACATGGAAATAAACGATGCGGTTTTCATTCCGCCGCTCCATGACCGGAATGTATATGTTGTCGGAGCCGTCAACACGCCGAAACCGATTGTCTATCGGGAGAACATGACGGTTATGGAAGCCATTCTGGAGGCGGGCGGCTTTACGAAGTTTGCCCGTGAAAGCAGTACGCTTGTCATGAGAAAAGAAGGGGGCAGGGATACCATCCTCAATGTCCGCTTGAAAGACCTCATGAAGAGCGGAGACTTGAGCCAGAATATTAAATTGCAGCCGGGTGATTACGTCGTTGTGCAGGAAGGTATCTTTTAGTTTCAGGGGGATAGTGGTTTATGGAATCGAATGACACAAGTGATTTGAATTTTCGGCGGTATCTGGGCTTACTTGCCCGCAACAAGAGGGTGTTTTCCGCCATGGCAGTAGCGATCATGCTTCTGGGCGTGCTGGCCTGTTATGTGACTCCCCGCACATATGAAGCCAAGTCAACGGTTTTTATCGAGAGGAGCGTTATTAATGCGCTTACAAAAGACATGGCGGTCGCTCCTTCGACGGAAGATCGCGTTAGGGTGCTTGTTTATACCCTCTTGAGCAGAAACATGTTACTGAAGACCATCGATGACCTGGGGCTTGGCCGTGACAGCTCCGGCAACAAGGACGAAGGAAAGATAGAAGGGCTTCTCAACAATTTCCAGAAAGCTACGATAATTAAGACTCAGGAAGACAGGCGTGAGACCGATTTCTTTACGGTGTCATACCAGAGTTCGGATCCGATATTGGCGAGCAATTTTGTGAACGCCCTGATTCACCGGTACATTGAAGACAATGTTGCTTCGAAACGGGAGGAGTCTCAGGGGGCAAATCGTTTTATCGAGGATCAGATCGCCCATTTCCGGAAAAAACTTGATAAGGCGGAGGCGGATCTTGAGGCATTCGTCAGGGAGAAGGGCATTCGTGCTGCCGGCCGTGGAGCGCGAGGCGGCGGAGACAGGGTGAGGGGGCTTGAAGCGAGACTTAAGGACTTGCAGCTCCGATATACTGATAATCATCCGGATGTTGTCAGGCTGAAGGATGAGATTGCTGCGCTGAAGAGCCGTCCGTCCTCGGAGCGCTATGCTCCGGCAGCAACGGCTGTCCCCGATGAAGCTGTCAACGACAAAGCGGGCCGGAGATATTCGATGCAGGGGCTCTCGGCGGCTGACAGAATCAAGCTTATTTCTCTTGATCGGGACCGCGAGGCGATTAAGACGACCTATGAAGAACTGGTGGCGCGCCTCAGCAAGTCCGAGCTTTCCAAGCAGATTGCCATCGGAGACGGCATACCGTCGTTTCGGATTATCGATCCTGCTGTCGTCCCGACCAAGCCGATCAGTCCGAATCGCCCGAAGATAATATTGATGGGAATCCTGGCGGGTCTTGTCGGTGCTGCAGGGTTCGTCATCATACGAGATCGCATGGATTCATCCGTGCGTTCCGTGGATACGGTCAAGAATCTCGGCCTGCCGGTACTCGCGATTATTCCGCACATGACTCTTGAATCCGATCTTGCAAAGCAGCGCCAGGCGGATCAGGCTACCTATAAAGTTGCGGGTGCTTTTGCGGCGGTTGTGCTGTTAATCATGGTGCTGGAAACGCTCGGATATTCGCCGGTTGATGCTGTTTTCGGCCAGATGCATTCCGTGCTCTCCGGGGTGAAGACTTCTGCCCCCAAGGCACTTTAGAAAGGGCTGGGCATACGTTCCATGGGCAGAATTGAACAAGCACTTGAAAAAGCGATGCAGATGCGTAAAAGCGGGGCTCCTGCGGATGCGCAACCCCATCCATCTGCGATCCCTAAGTATGACCGGACAGGGGCGGAATCTCTTGAGGTATCAAGTCCTTATATCATAAGTGATCCTTCCAGTTGGGTCGTCCTGGCAGAAGAATACCGGAAGCTCAAGTCGATGGTTGTCAGAGAGCTGAAGCATCTGAATGCCGGCAATACGTTGATGGTTACCAGCGCGGGTTCCGGCGAGGGGAAAAGCCTGTCGGCAATCAATCTCGCCATAACCCTCGCGCAAGAACTCGATAATACGGTGCTCTTAATAGATACCGACCTCAGGCGTCCGTCTCTCGGCACCTATTTCAATCTTGGCGAGCGCCCGGGGCTTACCGAATGCCTTGTTGACGGCGTGGATCCCAGTGAAACGTTGATCAAGACGGATATCGGCAGGTTGACGCTTCTTCCTGCGGGCCGGCAAGTAGGCAATCCGACGGAGTTGCTTGCTTCCCAGAAAATGCGCAGTTTCTTTGGGGAGGTCAAACACCGATACCGGGACAGATACATCATTCTTGATGCCCCGCCCGTATTGCCGGTTGCCGAGACACGCATTATGGCGTCGCTGGTCGACGGTATTATTTTTGTTGTTGCCGAGGGGAAGGTAGCCGAACAGGGAATTCGGGATGCATTGGATATCCTGCGCGGCAATCGTATGCTCGGCCTTGTGTTCAATAACGTCTCACCGGAAAATCTTGGTGCGCACTATGAGTCGTATTACTATGTAACCGGCGAAACGGTCAAGGATGTGAAAGATGTACACTGAGTTCTTCAAGCTGCATACACGACCGTTCGACCTGGTTCCCGACCCTGACTTTCTCTTTCCGAGCTCGACGCATAAACGGGCGATTTCGTACCTCGATTATGGCATCAGAGAACGGCTCGGCTTTATTCTGCTGACGGGGGAAGTGGGCGCAGGGAAGACAACGCTGGTACAAACGATTATTAAATCCCTGGACCGCAGCGTTTCGGTGGCCCGCATTTTCAATACGCGGGTGTCGTTCGAGCAGTTGCTGATGATGATCTGTAATGAATTCGACATCCCCGTTCAGGATAAGGACAGGGATAAAGTATTCCTCCTGAAGAAGATTTACGATTTTCTCATTCAACTTTTCGCTCAGGGACAGCACGCGATATTGATTATCGATGAAGCGCAGAACTTCGACAGCAGCCTTCTTGAGGATTTGCGGATGCTATCGAACCTCGAGACCGGCAAGGCAAAGCTCCTGCAGATCATTCTGGTGGGGCAACCTGAGTTAAAGCAGAAACTGGCATTGCCGGAACTCCGGCAGCTGCAGCAGCGCATCAGTATTGCCTGCCACCTGCATCCGCTCAGCCGTGAAGAAACCGAACAATATATTTACCATCGACTCGATAAGGCCGGCAATCGCGATTGCGTCTGGTTCAACCCTCAGGCTATCAGCCTGATTCGTGATCACACGCGAGGCATCCCGAGGCTTATTAATACGATGTGCGATTTCCTCCTGTTGTCGGCATATGCCGAACAGGTTACCGAAATCAATGAGGATATGGTTCGCGATATTGCGCAAGATATGGATGTCGAGAATCGATGCTGGGGAGTTACCGTTGAAGACCGGACCCTTCCTGTCCAGGACGAAATGCCGGTTGCAGTGGGCGTGCCGAATGCTCTCGGTGGGGCGGACGTGAACCCCGCGGGAGGCATCAAAGGCTTGAACGAGGGCGCAGAAGCTGTCCGCGTTCAAGCGCAGATGAATCCGATCGCAACCCAGGATACGCAGGTGCTTGTCGACCGGATCGAGCAACTTGAGCAACGGATGAATGAACAGACAAGTCTCATAGAATCCACTCTGGCTGAGCTGCGCAATGTGTTGAATGCAGTCCAGTCTTCCTCGACGAGCCGTGAGAGGAGTCTTGAGAGGAATCATGAGGCTCAATCCCCTGCTCTGAATGCAGAAGGGGCCTCTGCCCCGCAGGGTGACGACAAGCTTTTTCCGCGTCTAAAGCGTTTCTTTGTCTGATTATCCGTCTGCTGTGCCGAAGGCCGCCGCAGAACGGGCCTCGAGGTGTAAAGAGACAGTGACCATGTTCATGAAAAAACAAGGGAGAACCACGCCTTCTCGGTCTTTCGGGACTGAGAGGGCGGAGCATTAAACGGATGCGCTATTCGAATAAAAAAGGGGGTTCCATTTCGTGAAGGCTTGTGCTAAGATGAAATCCATGAAAAAAATAATTGATTTTTTAATCCCTTCCGTCTTTGCCATGCTGATTTTGTTGTGCGGAGTCGACAGGCCAGGCGGGGCGTTAGCCGCGGATTTCAAATTCGAACCCTCCCTGACTCTCTCTGAAGAATTTAATGATAATATTTATCTCACGAGAACCAACCGGAAAAGCGATTTTATCACCGGCATCACTCCTGCAGCGCGTTTATTGCTTGATGACCCATCTCTGTATGCTAATATTTTGGGCGCATATACCTACAGAATTTACGCGCGCAATACCGTGCAAAGCAATAACCCTTTTTATTTTAACGGGCTTGCCCGTGCTGCTCTGATCAGCAATAATCTCTATTTGGAAGTCAGTGATATTTACCAGAAAGTATCACTGGACCCGGCTCAGAACTTTGCACGTGAAAGTTCCTTTGTTAATCAGACCGACAGTAATGTATTTACAGTCCATCCATATTTAGTGCTGAGGCCGACATCTTTGCTGACGT
>DATHDH010000165.1:0-5873 GCA_035319145.1 Dissulfurispiraceae bacterium
CGGAGTCCGTGAACACCGCGGACGCCCGTTTCAGGATGTCGCTGACCTGCCGATATTTGGCGCGGGTCTGTTCCTGTGCGCGAATGCTGCCGGTACGCAAGTAATCTTCACGGAGCATCAGACGCTCGAACTGGGCCGCAGTCAACGCATTGGCAATTCCATTCTGTTCTATCGCTTTGTTGACGCGTTGCACGGCCACCGCGAGCACGACAACGACGGCAATGGCCGACAGGGCAATAACCCCCGTATTAATGCGAAGCCGTTCTTTAACCTGCATGGATGATCTTCACCTTTTCAGCGGTTTGTTCAAGTCAATTACCTCAGGATCCTTACCCCGTCAGGTTTCACCGACTTCAGACCGTCGAAGTAAATAGTATCGAGATAGTTGGGCAGACCGGCCCCCTTGACCAGTTTGTTTCTCATCGCCCATCGGGATTCGTCTTCCAGAAAAAGCAGCAGATGCTGGTCGAGAGTAAGATCGAATGAATGGTTGCCCCAGGTCGCTGCCAGTATGTCCTTGTCAATCTTCCTTAAATCGGAGACAGACCTCTGTGATTCGGCGGGGTTGCGGACACAGAACTTCTCGGACTCCGCCAGGGCCAGAAGCACCTTTCTGACAATTGTGGGATTCGCCCGTACATAATCTTGCATGGCGACAAGGTTAAAGGTCTGCGTGTAGATGTCCTGTTCGTGGAAAGAGATTCCATCGGTTCCAAGGAGTTTCTCGGCCCGCTCCAAGTAGGGAGGCCAGGCGGAAACGGCATCCACTCGTCCTTCGGCCAATGCCGCCACCATCTCATCCGCCTTCATGTCGACGATCTTTATATCTCTTCTCATTACTCCGTGTGTAGTAAGGAAGGCATTCAGATAGTAATCTGCCGTGGTTCCCAAGGATGCCGCGATCAGTTTTCCCTTCAAATCACTGGGAGCGCTGATCCCCCTGTCTTTCCGTGCGATGACAACATTGGTCTTCCTCGAACGCGCAATAGTCGCAATCATGGATATCTTCTGCCCCTTCATGACGGCAAACATGACGGGCGTCTCGGCTACCGTCGCAAAGTCGGCCTTTCCACTCAACAGGTCGTCAAGCGCCTCTTTGCCGATCGAATGAAAATGCGGGGTCACTTCCAGCCCCTGTTGCCGGAAATAGTCTCTGGCCAGCGCAAGATCGGCAAGGACAGTGAAGGGAGGGGTGGCTATGGCGATAGTGACCTTTTCAGCCGGTCCGGGCGGTCGGTCAGCCTGAGAGCATGCAGACAAAATTACGATGAGTCCGGCGGTCAATACAGCAAGCGCCCTTATGAGCATAGCATTCTCACCTCACTCCTAATCTCTGCGTATCCTCTCCTTTGAGGGTGCGGTCGGTTTCGATATCTCGAAATCAACCTTGTAGCGCGGCGGCAGGCAGGCCCCTGCGCACAATTCGTTTATCTCGGCCTTCAACTCGATCATCCTGAGCTCGCGGTCCACGACGCTCCGGTTAAAACGCGTCAACTCTTCATTGCTGGCGCGAAGGGCCTCCTCGCTCTGTTTGAGGTCGGTAATGTCCTCGCAGAAGATGACAAGTCCGGCTGCCAGCTTGTCGGTCTCTCCGAACCATGGGCGGACTTCCCATGTCAGCCACTGCACCGACCCGTCGGTTCGCTCGAAGCGGTCATGTTCTCTGCGGATAACATCGCCGGCCAGAGCCCGACGATGGATTTCCTTCCAGTACTCCGGGATTTCAGGAAAGATGTCATAGTGCAACAGTCCTCGCATGTCCCGATTGCCCAGCCTAAAATCGTTCACCCATCGTCGGCTTGCGCTGATGTAACGCATGTCACGGTCGAACATCGCAAGTGCTGCCGGCGCGTGTTCGATGAACAATCTCAGGATCTTTTCCCGCTCGCCAAGCATTTCATCGCTGCGCAGTTTCGCAAGGGCAACCGCAAGATAATCGGCGAGCCGCTCCCACAAGGAGACAAGTTGAGGTGTGAACCTTCCGGCATGCCGGTCATTGAGCTGAAGGAGCCCGATGCGCTCTTTTCCGTGGCTCAACCCGAGAAGGGCTACCGATTCATATCCTTCGCCGTTGCATCGGTTGCGGGTTCTTGTCCGCCGGTCCGCTTCGGTGGTGCTCGCCAGCAGTTCGCTTGTGCTGTTTGTCCAGAAGTTCCCTCGTGCAGTGAAGAAAGGCTTCGAAGGATCGAAGCGTCCGCAAATGATATTCCCGCACATGCAGTCAAGGATGGGATTTCCCGCGCCATCACAAAGAGGATTGCCGTCCTTATCGCTGGAGCAGAGACGGGTTTCAGCCTCGACGAATTCAGGCGGGAAGCCGATCGTCTCGAAATAGGGGTAATCATATCCTTCCCGCATGCGTATGCCAACTGCCTCACACCCCGAGCGTCTATGAAAGAATGCCGTCGCCTCGCGTATGAGATCAGCGGTTGAGGTGGTTTTATTCACAATATCGAGGAATTCAACCCTCATGGAGCGCTCGGTTTCTGCAAGTTTGCGGTCGGTGATGTCTGTTTGAACACCATCCCAGATGATTCGGCCATCGGGCATCCGGCGCGGACGGGATTTCAGACTCATCCATCGAATCTGCCCGTCTGTCCGCCGCATCGGCACTTCCATGGCAAAGTCGGAGAGCTCGCGGGCGCTGCGGGCTTCCGCTTCAACAAGCTGTTCGAAGTATTCCGGAAGTATCTGGCGGTGAAGCGTGCCGGCATCCCGTAGCACATCCTCCACCGCCACTCCGTTCAGATTCTCAATGCCCGAGCCGATGTGCATAAACCTGACTTTGCCTCCAGGATCATGGGCATACTGGTAAAGGACATTGTCCGGGAGATTGTCGTTCATGAGACGTAGACGTTCTTCACTTATGTGTAAATCTTCCTGTGCTGCCTTCATTTTTCTGAAAAGCAGCCGTGTCGGTTCAGCCATGCCGGTAACAACAATTGCCTCATAAATGCACGCATACGAAATAAAAATAAAGAGATGGCCGGCAAGGTTCGCCATACCGAATATACTTGCATACTTGGTAAATGCCAGCTCGGCGACGGCTGAGGCCGCCAGTGCGATAGACATCAGACTCCACACCCAACTGTCGAAGGCTGCCCGCTGCCTGTATAGACGCACAAAAGCCGCCAGCAGGAGGCAGATTATTACATATTCACTGATTATTTTGAAGTCGGTGAGTCCGGATCCTTCAATGAAACAGACCGGGAACCGGCCGAGAAAAATTGCCGCGCCGAGGATAAAAGAAGCGAGCGAGAAGATGCTGACCGTTATCGTGACCGGTACCTTCTTTTTCACGAAATATGATGCGACTACGAGCGATACGCTGAAAAGGTAGCGATACGCAATCCAGAGCTGAGTTGGCAGGTTTGCGTCGTTACCGGGGAGGATACCCATCCCTTTGTATGCGAGGGCATGCAGCAGGGCGAATGTGCCGGAAAAAAGAGAGGCAATGCCGACAAACAGAACGTATTGATTGTCCTGAACATGGCGAGTATTCCATGCGATGATGAAAATGACAAATGCGACGATGACACTGAAAAGTTCGACCAGGCTGTGAAAAAGCAGGTAACTGTGCAGGCTCGATATGAAAAGGCCCATGAGGACCAGGGTTACCAGAATTAATTTCGCAGCTATGTGCGTTGAGCGCTCATCATTGCTCAAAGGTGGCACCTCTGACTTTCGGTCGCCATGTTCACAGTTATGCCGTATCAATCATAAAAGGCAAGACATATGCTCATAATAGTTACCATCTCAAATTCTAGCACCGGAAGGCCAAGAAAATCAGGCGGGATGGTCATATTTCATGACAAATTATGGCTGCTGATATAGCAGGTTAAGTCGACATGCTGCCGGGAAAGAGGCTTCAGGCCCTCTTTGTCTTTATCTTCTTCCCCTTGACCGTCGACTTTTTGCCGACCTGTTTGGTCTTGGGAGATTTCTTGCCCTTTGCAAACTTTTTCTTTCCGGATACCTTCTTTGCTGACATTCTGTCGCCGACATCCGTCTGGAACTTGTCTTTCGGCGGAACCTTGATGACCTCTCCCGCGGAAACCGGCTCGACGCCCCCCATGCCGTTCAATGCGCAGAGCGTGGTGACCGGCACTCTCAGCTTTTTGGCAACAGTCTGGAGATTTTCCTTCTTCTTCACCTTGTATGTATCGTAACTGAAGCGTGCGTTGGACGGAATGCGCTTGAGATTGCCGATAAAAATCTCCCGGCTGTCAGCCGGAATACGAATGGTGTATGATGTCAGGTTCGGCGGAGTACTCCATCGGCGCAGCTCGGGATTAAGTTCGCGTATCTCTGCGGTATCAGTTTCCGCGCATCGAGCGATCACATCCAGGTCGACCGGCCCGTGAAGAACAACCTCATCGTAGTCGAGCGGTTCATGATAGGCAAGATCGCTGAATCCGAAGCGCTCAGGCTCGCTGGCTATCATGGTCGCCGCGATATATCTCGGGACATACTCCTTGGTCTCCCGGCGAATATGGCTGGTATGGAGCAGATCCCAGTAATCGTCGGCATCGGAGCGCCGCAGGGCCTTCGATATCTTGCCCTCGCCTGCGTTATATGCAGCCAGGGCTAGGTTCCACGACCCGAACATGCGATAGAGGTCGCCCAGATACGTAGCAGCAGCCCTCGTTGATTTCAATGGGTCTTTCCGTTCGTCGCGCCACCAGTCGACCGTAAGCCCATACCGCCGCGCAGTTCCTTCTATAAACTGCCAGGGGCCAGCGGCACGTGCGCGTGAAAATGCCTGTGTGCTAAAACCGCTTTCAACGAACGGAAGGAAAACGAGCTCTTCCGGCACACTGTTGTCTCGCAGGATGCCCTTCATGGCATCGAGATACCGAGAGGAGCGTTCCAGCCAGACGGCAAAACGGACCTTCATTCTTTCCGAGAAAAGATAAACATTGCGTTCTACCGCGCGAACGGCATTTTCATCCGACTCAAAGGGGGTGATTAGGCGCGGCATTGTCTGCGCGGGCAGCATAAGCGCGAATTTATCCGCGACAGGCGGCGTCGGTGCTGCGGCGGACGCCTGACTTTCCTTCCCGTCAGGTACGGCGTTATCTGAAGCCGCTTGAGACATTGAGGGCGGTGATGCTAGCTGTGCATCAGGCATGATCGGGTTAAGAAGCGAGACGGCATCTTCCTGTCCCGAGTCGCAGACAGAGACCACCGTCACCGCCTCAGAACGTCGTTCAACGAAAGCAGGCTGAGAACAGACGGTGCCTGTTGCATGAACATCGTGAGCCAGAAAGCAAAGGAAACTGCAGAAGACCGTGGCAGTCAGAATCCGGCGATGCTTGGCCATAATGGACAATTTTCGCCGGATCCCGACCGAAAAGTCAAGCTAATTTGAGGATGGGACCGCGGCTCCGGATGCCTTTTCAGCCGCCTTCTCAGCTGCCTTCGCCTTCTTCAATTCCGCTGCGGCAAAGACTTCCCTGGTGTTAAACGTCCCCGAGATGGCTTGTACCGGGCATTTGGCCGTGCAGATGCCGCAGCCGATGCAGCTGGCTGCATTGATACTATGCGGCTTCTTCGCTTCGCCGTGCGGGGCGTCGACCGGGCAGACCTTTGCGCAGATCGAGCAGCCGATGCACTTCGCGGGGTCGATAGCTGCCTTTCCGCGGGACGGTACGAAATCGGAAATTGCCTTGGTCGGGCATTTCGATACGCAAAGCCCGCAGACCTTGCATTTCTCGATATGGATGACCGAAAGGTTCTTATCCACCTTGGGGGCCTCAAACGGACAGACCTTGACGCAGATACCGCATGCGATGCAGCCGATCTGGCAGTTTTTCTTGGTGTCGGGGCCTTTATCCTTCGAATGACAGGTGACGAGCACCCGCCTAGAAGAC
>DATHDH010000166.1:0-2646 GCA_035319145.1 Dissulfurispiraceae bacterium
ACCCATCATCGATGCGGAGAGTATCGACCGGTCCGTGGTATTCGCAGCGTCACGTTACGGGAAAGGGAGCGAGGATTACCTGAACTGCCCGATGACCGAGGAAGAATATAACCGCTTCTACGACGCACTCATGGCCGCCGATAGTGTCACTGCTCATGCGTTTGAAAATGCCAAGTTCTTTGAAGGATGCATGCCGATAGAGGTGATGGCACGCAGGGGCCGCGCAACGCTCTGTTTCGGGCCACTGAAGCCGGTCGGGCTTGCCGACCCACGCACCGGCAGGCGGCCGTTTGCGGTCGTTCAGTTGCGCGCGGAAAATCTCCAAAAAACAGCGTTCAATCTTGTCGGCTTCCAGACAAGGATCCGTCAGCCGGAACAGAAGCGGGTGTTCCGCATTATCCCCGGTCTTCAGGACGCCGAGTTTCTCCGCTACGGAAGTATCCATCGCAATACATTTATCAATGCCCCGGCGCACCTGCAGCAGACCCTTTCCCTCAAGGGCCGCGATTCCCTGTTCTTTGCCGGCCAGATTACCGGCGTCGAAGGCTATATCGAATCGGCCGCCATGGGGCTTCTCGCGGGAATTTATGCGGCACGGCGGATGCGCGGCCTGCCTTTCGTCGCCGCCCCTGAACAATCGGCGCACGGTGCGCTTGTCGCTCATCTTACTGAAGGCAATCTGAAGGATTTTCAGCCGAGCAATATCAACTTCGGGCTTCTGCTCGTTGACGAAAAGACGCGACTCATCCGCGACAAAAAAATGAAACGGCGTATGATGGCTGATTCTGCCTTGTCGGCATGGGATGAATTTTGCGCGCTGATCGCTGCGGACTGGGGTCACGCATGACGAGACATCGTAAAGCTCCGGAAGCCAGGCAAGAAGGAACAAATCCCCTTCATCCTTTCATCGAAAAATACCTCCGCTTTCTTCTCATCGAACGGAACGTCTCGGAGCATACGGTCAGGGCGTACCGCCGCGATCTCTTCGATTTTGCGGCGTATTGCCCTTCCGCGCCCGACGCGATTGAACTGATCGACATCCGCGGCTTTGTGGCGCAGCAGACCATGGACGGCAAGGCCAAGACGACCGTTGCCCGACGGCTTGCATCGCTTCGCTCGTTTTTTGCCTATCTCTATCAGGAAGGGTTTATAACCGTGAACCCGGCGCGCCTCGTCGCCGCCCCAAAAACGCCCAAGCATCTCCCCAATTTTCTGACGGTCGACGACGTTTTCGGTCTTGTCGAGGAACCTGAAGGCATAGGCCTTTTGCCGGTACGCGACAGGGCGCTCCTTGAGCTACTCTATTCGAGCGGACTGCGCGTGAGTGAAGTCGCCGGCCTTGACGTCGATGATCTGAATATCCGCGAGGGCATGGTCAAGGTTGAAGGGAAAGGCCGCAAGGAGCGCATGGTGCCTGTGGGCGGAAAGGCGCGCGAGGCGTTAAAGACCTACCTAATAGAACGCCTGCTTTTCAGGAAGAAAAAGTCGGCTTCTCCCTCGGATGCGGCACTCTTTCTCAATAAGAGCGGCGCGCGATTGACAGACCGTCAGATCCGCCGTATAGTAGTCAAACATGCCCGCGCAATCGGCATTGAGGGGCAGATCGGGCCGCATACACTCCGCCACACCTTTGCCACGCATCTCCTGACAGGCGGGGCGGATCTCCGGACAATCCAGGAATTGCTTGGCCACGCGTCGCTCTCTACGACACAGAAATACACTCATCTTGATATCGGACACCTCATCGATGTGTACGATAAGGCACATCCGCTTTCTCAGGATCATGAAAGCGATGGTCTCAGCAAGCCTGACGCTATAAAGGAATAATCATGGAACACCGCAATTCCGACCAATCGCCGCATGCAACAACCATACTCTGTGTCCGACGCGATACACATATCGCCCTCGCCTGCGACGGCCAGGTCACACTCGGAAATACCGTGCTCAAACATAATGCGAAAAAGATTCGCCGACTTTACAACGATTCGGTCATTGCCGGATTTGCAGGGTCGACGGCAGATGCGTTTACGCTGTTCGAAAAATTTGAAGCAAAGCTGCAGACGTATAAAGGAAATATGACCCGTGCGGCCGTGGAGCTCGCGAAAGATTGGCGGACAGACAGGGTGCTGCGCAGGCTGGAGGCGTTGCTTCTCGTTGCAGACAAGCAGCAGACCCTTATCCTTTCCGGCAACGGAGACGTCATCGAGCCGGAACACGGCACCGCCGCAATCGGATCCGGCGGCCCGTATGCCCAGGCTGCAGCACGTGCACTGTGGGAAAACACCGATTTCTCCGCCCGCGACATTGCGGAAAAAGCGATGCAGATCGCCGGAGATATCTGCATTTACACCAACAAAAATATCATGATCGAGGAACTGCATGGATAATCTGACGCCGCGCTGCATTGTCGAGGAACTCGACAAATATATCATCGGGCAGGACAAGGCAAAAAAGGCGGTAGCCATAGCGCTACGCAACCGCTGGCGCAGACAGAAGCTTTCCCCGGACCTGAAGGATGAAGTGCTCCCCAAAAACATCATCATGATTGGCTCGACCGGCGTCGGGAAGACCGAAATTGCACGCCGTCTTGCGCGCCTTGCGCATGCGCCGTTCATCAAGGTAGAGGCATCGAAGTTCACCGAGGTC
>DATHDH010000167.1:0-5947 GCA_035319145.1 Dissulfurispiraceae bacterium
ACCGTACCGTTGATGAGGCTTTCCCTGTCCGTGATTATTCCTGCCGTCCTCGTGTCGGCAACCTTCTTCTTTCTGACAATACGATTGGCCGTGCGATCTCAGCGCGCCAGGGTAACAACTGGTTCCGAAGGGCTTGTCGGTGAAGAAGGCATTGCGCGGGAAAACATCGGTCCCGACGGCGGTACGGTACTCATACATGGAGAACTCTGGAGCGCTTATGCGGAAGAACGGATTCAGGCAGGCTCTCCGATCGTGATTCGTTCAGTAAAGGGCTTGCGCGTAAAGGTAGTAAAGAAGCCGATCAGCTGATATCGCATCATGCTTGAGGGTTGATAGACAAGGCTTTTTGTCAACCTTGCATTCCCGCATCCTTATCCCGTATTATCAAACGAACTTATGAAGGCACTTGTGACCGGTGGGACTGGATTTATCGGGAGTCATCTTGTTGAAACCCTTGTGCGCAAAGGATTTGAAGTCCGCTGTCTTGTGCGGAATGCCGCACGCCTTGGCTATCTCGATGGTCTGAATATCGAGACCGTTGTCGGAGACTGCACGAAGCCGCAGACGCTCCCCGATGCCGTTCAGGGGGTGGATTATGTTTTTCATCTTGCCGGACTGACCAAGGCGAAGAATGAAGAGCAGTTTTTCAGCGGGAACGCACTTGCTACGCAAAACGTGGTGCAGGCGGTGCGTGAGAATAATCGCACGGTCCGACGTTTTTTGTATCTCAGTTCCCTGGCCGCTGCCGGACCTAGTCGCGACGGCAAACCGCTGCTGGAGGATTGTGCGCCTGCACCCGCCTCGGCATACGGCAGGACGAAGCTCGAGGGAGAGAAGGTCGTGTCCGGGGCGCGCGACGTGCTGCCGGTAACCATCATCCGGCCGCCCGCTGTCTATGGGCCTCGCGACAAGGATGTTCTTATTTTTTTTCAAATGGTGAAACGGGGTGTCGTACCCTTTTGGGGGACGTCTCTTTATTCATTCCTCTATGTGGAAGACCTCGTCAATGGTATAATAGAGTCCGCTGTACATGAAAAAACTGCGGGAGAGATATTTTTCCTGTCGGATGGTAATATTTATACGTCCGATGATATCATAAATGCCATTTCGTCGGCCTTGCAGCGCAGACCGCTGAAGTTGAACATCCCGCGCGCGGTGATGCCGATGGTCGGATATCTGTCGCAACTCGCCGGAAAGCTGAGCATAATCAACAGCGACAGGATGAAGGACATTCAGCATCAGTACTGGGTATGCGATACTTCCAAGGCGAAAAACGTCTTTGGCTATAGCCCAAAGGTGGATATTCGGACGGGAACTTCGTGGACCGCTGATTGGTATCGTATTAATCGGTGGATATAGGGGAAAACATGGATCTCTTTGAAAAGTGCTATAAGTTTACGACCGCGAAGGAGTTGCAACAGGCGGGCATTTATCCGTTCTTCCGGACGATCGAGAGCGCTCAGGATCCCGTCGTCGTAATGAATGGCCAGCGGATGATCATGGTGGGTTCCAACAACTATCTCGGATTGACGAATCATCCGCGCGTCAAGGAAGCCGCCATTGATGCCATAAAGAAATATGGTTCGGGCTGTGCCGGGTCGCGTTTTCTGAACGGCACGCTGGATATTCACGTTCAGCTCGAAGAAAAACTCGCGCGGTTTATGCGGCTTGATGCCGCACTCGTTTTTTCGACCGGATTTCAGGTCAATCTCGGTGTGATATCTGCGCTTGTCGGGAAAGACGACGTGGTTATCATGGACAAGATGGACCACGCCAGTATCGTCGACGGCTGTCGTCTCGCGTTCGGCGAAGTGAAGCGCTTTCGTCATAACGACATGGCCGATCTTGAGAGACTTCTTGCCGAGAAAAACGGTCGAGGGACCCTCGTCGTCGTTGACGGTGTCTTCAGCATGGAAGGCGACATTATCAATCTGCCCGAGGTGATAACCATCTGCAAGCGTTACGGGGCCAGATTGATGGTCGACGATGCGCATGGAATCGGGGTTCTGGGCAAGACCGGACGGGGCACGGGGGAGCATTTCGGCCTCGAAAAAGATGTTGATCTCGTCATGGGAACCTACAGCAAATCGCTCGCCTCGATAGGCGGATTTATCGCCGGAGACGCAGACGTTGTTCATTATATAAAGCACTTCGCACGCTCCCTCATTTTCAGCGCCAGCCCGCCCCCAGCATCTGTAGCTGCTGTCAACGCAGCGCTCGATATCATCGAAAGCGAACCGGAACGCCTCGAACAGCTCTGGAAAAATACCCACAAGATGCTTCAGGGATTCCGCGATCTCGGCTTCGAAATAGGTCCGACCGAAACGCCGATCATCCCTGTGGTTGTCGGGACCGATGAAACGGCCTTTAAAATGGCGATGATGCTCCAAGAGGCGGGAGTCTTTGCAAATGTTGCGGTCTCTCCCGCTGTGCCGCCCGGCAAGGCGATTATCCGCACCAGTTATATGGCGACCCATACCGATGAGCATCTCGATGCCGTGCTCGATGCCTTCAAGCGGGTCGGCAAATCGCTCGGCATTATCTGATACGGTCTTTTCGATGACGGTTTCAATACACGAAGCCCGCACAGCCCGGGAGATGCGGGCATTTATCGAATATCCGCTTTCTTTGTATCGCAACGATTCGTTTTACGCCCCGCAGCTCACGCGTGACCTCAAAACCCACTTCTCGACGAAGAATCCGTTTTTCCGCCATGCAAGCGCCCGATATTTTCTGGCATATCGAAGCGGCGAAATCGTGGGTCGTGTGGCTTCAATCGTGAATCGGCTGCATAATGACTATCACCGCGACCGCACCGGTTTTTTCGGCTTCTATGAGAGCATTGATGACCCTGCAGCGGCAGGCGCCCTGCTTGGCAGTGTGGAAGAAGACCTCCGTGCCCGCGGCATGGACACCGTTCGCGGCCCGATGAACTTTTCGACGAATGAGGAGTTGGGTTTCCTGGTGGAGGGGTTTGATGAACCGTCCATCCTGATGACCCCGTATAACAAGCGCTATTACGATGCTCTTATGGCTGCCTGCGGGTACGGCAAGGTCCGGGATCTGTATGCCTTTCTCCATGATGTCCGGGACGCCCTTCCGGAAAAAATACTGCGTGCTGCGGCAATTGCAGAAAAGCGGGGGATCACGGCGCACCAGTTGAAAAAGAGCGAATTTCCTGCGGCCATGCGGGCATTCAAGGATATCTTCAACTCGGCATGGTCGGACAACTGGGGTTTTGTGCCGATGACCGATGAGGAAATCGAGGACAGCGTAAGGCTTTTACAGCCGATTATCAAGCCGGAGGTGATGGCGCTCGCATTTCACAGCGGCGAACCGGTGGGCTTTATCGGAATGGTGCCGGATTATAACGTTGTCCTGCGGCAGATGCGGGGAAGACTGACCCCGATTACCGTCATGAAGGCGCTCTATTACTCCCGGAAGATAACGGACTTGCGCATGCTTCTGCTCGGCGTCAAAAAGGAGTATCGCAACAAGGGAGTTGACGGCATCCTTTTTCGCGAGGCATTCAAAGGCGTGAAGAGCGGTGGGTACAAGCGGGTGGAATTTTCGTGGATACTGGAAGAAAATCTCTCGACGATCCGACTTGCCGAAATGATAGGCAGCAGGAGATGGAAGGTATTCAGAATCTACGAAAGAAGAATGCCGGAAGCCGGTTCGGGAGAGTTCAGACATTCACACAACAACCCCACGGCTTAATTGTGATTTCGCATGATACTATACGCACATCATGTCGTGTTGAGAAGGAGGAGTATGTCATGGTAAGAAAAATATTCGTCGGCATCCTGACCGTTGGTGTCATTGCCGTTCTGGCGGGATGCAATACGGTCCAGGGGGTGGGCAAGGATGTATCGAGTGCCGGTCATGCATTAGAAAAAGCTTCGGGCAAATAGCGGTACCCGATTATTCCGTTACAGGAGATAATCAGGGGGCAGCAAGCCCCTTTTTTTTTGCACATTCGAAATCGCGCGCAATGCTGTTCGTCAGTCATGAATTCCCCGCTGCCTTCGCTCACTATTTTTTTTGATTTCCGGTATAATTGCGCAGAGGCAGGCACCATGAAAAAGATGATTGTTTCTCTGAACTCTTTTTTTGAAAAAACTCTCTGGCAGATCGATTCGGGCAGTCTGAAGCGCCCTCGCCGGTTCGGTGTGTTGCTGCTTCGCCTGTTTTATAAACTGCAGAATGCGTTTCAGAGCGGCGAGCTTACCGTGCGGGCATCCAGTCTCGTATATACCACGCTCCTCACGTTTGTTCCGCTGCTGGCTATTGCTTTCGCGGTTCTGAAAGGGCTTGGCGTGCATAATATGCTTGCGCCGACCATTTATAGTTTTCTTGAACCATTGGGGGAAAAAGGTTCTGAAATTGGCGATACGGTTCTGGAGTATGTTGATCGAATAAACGTGAAGGTACTCGGGACGGTCGGACTCGCCTTTCTTGTCTACACTGCCGTCAATACCGTACAGCAGATAGAGACGTCATTCAATCACTTCTGGCAAATAACGCGTACCCGCAGCGTTACGCGAAAGTTCCGTGACTATCTCAGCGTGCTGATGGTCGGACCGATCATGATGGTGGCCGCCATCGGCATCACAACGAGCGTAATGAACGCATCGATTGTTCAGAAGCTGGCTGCTATTGAACCGTTCGGGACGGCGCTTCTTATCATTGCGAAGCTCGTACCCTATCTATTGGTTATCCTCGCCTTCTCGCTTCTTTATTATCTGTTGCCGAATGCGAAAGTGCGGTTCGGTTCAGCGCTTGTGGGGGGGGCTGTTGCGGGAGTCCTGTGGCAAGTGCTCAGCTGGTCGTTTGCGCGTGTTATCGTCTCGTCAGCCCAGTACTCGGCAGTCTATTCGGGCTTTGCAATCGTGCTGGTCTTTATGATCTGGCTTTATTTCAACTGGCTTATCATGCTTACCGGAGTTAAGGTGGCCTTTTACCATCAATTTCCTGCCATGCTCCGGTTACGAATGGACAGATCGATCTTCAGCGAACGATTCAAATATCGGCTTGCTTTAGCCGTCATGTATTATGTTGCGCTTCATTACCACCAGGATAAAAAGCGGTGGGGGCTGAATGCCCTGGTCAGGGAGCTCCAGCTGCCGGTAGCCCCGATTCTTGAGGTTGTTCATGCGCTTGAAGAAAACAAATTGCTCCTCTTTTTCCCGGATGATGCAACATTCCTTCCCGGTCGGGATATTGCGACGATTCGAATCAGTGATGTCATGGCAGCCGTTGAACACCAGATGCACGGCGACGGTATTTTCGGAAAGCATATCTGTTCTTCAGAAGCGATTGAGAAGATTATGCACCGGCTTGATGTCTGCGTTCTGGAGAGTTTTTCGGGTGATACCGTGCAGAGCCTTCTCACGGAACCCGAAGTCGCGGCATGTGAGGCGGAAAAGATAAAGAACCCCGGCGCGGAAGCCGTATGAACTGTTGCCGTCGGATGCACTCGGAGGAATCATGAAAAAGATCATGGTTGCGCTTGCAGTTCTGCTTGTCATTGTTGCGGTTGCCCTCGCATTGGCGGTAAAGAATTCGAGCAGGATAGTCAAGGAGAAGCTTGAAGCAGCCCTCGGATCGAACGTCAGCATCGCATCGCTGTCGCTCAGCTGGGGCGGGGTCGAGGCGAGCGGTATCCGTGTCGAGAAGGACGGAGAACTTTTTGCGAAAGCGGATCGCATCGTTATCTCCGCAGATGTGCTTGGCTTCTTCAAGCACGGCCTTGCATTATCCTCTTTTGAACTGGAGAAACCGTTCATTAAGGTGCATATCCTGAAAGACGGCAGTATAGCAAATCCCCTAGCGGATGCCGGTGGAGATAACAAGAAGCCGGGCGGAGATCGCACAACGGAATTTTCAATCGCCAGGGTTACGGTCAAGGGCGGTGAACTGCAGGTGCAGGATGACAGGCGTCCAC
>DATHDH010000168.1:0-5761 GCA_035319145.1 Dissulfurispiraceae bacterium
ATAGACCGCCCGGTTGTCTGCCGGATGGATTTCGGGCAGGCGGACGCCGGAAAATGCGCCTGCGGTGCCGTTTATGTGTGCGATCCGACCGGCCGCAATGAAGGCGAGGCATATCGCGATGCCCTTGTGCTGGCAAAAGGCGATTGGGAAATTGATCAACTTGCGCCAGGTGAGGATTATGACGTTTCAGTCATGGATTACGACATGTCTACGCACATCCGTATTTACAGCCGCAGCAGCGCAGCGCATGTCGGCAGACTTTTGTTCGTAAAAATGCGTTCTGCGGACGCGGCGCCGAAGCCTGTTCACACTGATGAAGTTCGGAAAAAAGGAGCTGACGCGATGGTGGTGAAAAAAGAGGTTTTGCGACTTCTTGATGAAGGGGCTATTGAAGAGATAGGCCGACTCGCAGCAGCAGACAAGAACGTTCTCAAATATCTTATTGCTGCATCGTACGATAAAGAGGATGTGCGTACCTGGCGCGCGATTGAGGCGATGGGGCAGGCGGCCCACCATGCGAAAGTCGACGTTATCCGCGAGACCACGCGGAAGCTTCTTTGGTCAATGACGGATGAGTCGGGCGGCATCGGATGGTCGGCACCGGAAATGCTCGGCGAAATTGTTCGGGCAAATCCGAAGGAATACGGGGATCTCATTCCGCTCATCTGGAGTTGTCGCGACGAAGATCTCTTCAGACCGGGTGCGATTTGGGGGCTGTATCGGGCGTCGCAGACAACGCCTGGGGCTGTATCTGCCGTCGTGCAGGATATCGATGAGGTCATTGCCGATCCGAATCCGGCTGTTCGCGGCTACGGATATCTGCTTGCCATTCAAATCAAACATCGCCAGCTTAAAGAACTTGAGGCGCTGATTGCGGCTGATCCGGCGGAAATTCAGCTTTTTGACGAGGGGGATCTAAAAAGGATTCGGCTCTTCCAACTTGTTGATAATAAGTAATTATCCTCAGTTTTTCACGAACTAATGAACGTATAAGGATATTTAATTTGACCGGTCGGATGATACTGTATTAATTTTCTAACACTATAGGGTAGAATATTCGTACATCAGAGCCCACACGATTGCTCTCATTTGGGAAAAATGAAAGGAGGAAACACAGATGCCATTTGTTGAGTTTGGAGGAAAGCAGGTCGAAGTTGATGAGGACGGTTATATCGTAAATCTTGATGACTGGACCAAGGAGCTTGCAGATTATATGTCCAATCAGGACGGCATGACCCTTACCGAGAATCACTGGGAAGTCATCAACTTCCTCAGAGACTATTATGCCAAGTATCAGATTGCTCCTATGATCAAAATCCTCGTCAAAGAGATCGGCAAGGTTATGGGTCCTGAAAAGGGCAACACCAAGTACCTGTACGAGCTCTTCCCGGATGGCCCGGCGAAGCAGGCATGCCGTTATGCCGGACTGCCGAAGCCGACCGGTTGCGTCTAAAGAAAATTCCATATGGTGAGATAGGGCACCGCCCTATCTCACCCCTCACACCACCTGCATTGAGAAAAGAGAGATCATAATTATCATGCGGCATGTCGGTAATTCCGGCACATCTCCGAAAACTATTGCGCTTCCTCGTGCTTATTCCCGCATTCATTCCGTTGGGCATCGGAGTAGTGCCCTATGAAGCTGGCGCAGTTGCTCCTCGCCGAAAAGGCCGCTATAGTCGATAAATGGTTTGATCTTATTCTTACGTCATACCCTGCCGACGCAGCGCAGTTTTTTCGCAAAAAGAGCACGTTCACCAATCCGGTCGGCCACGCGATCGCACAGGGCATCGACGACATATTTGACGGTATTGTGAACGGTGACGATCTCGCGGAGTTCAGGCCTTTTCTGGACAGCATCATCCGTGTTCGTGCCGTCCAGGAATTTACCGCCTCCAATGCGGTGATTTTCATCTTCCATCTGAAGTCGGCTATCCGCGCGGTATGCGGCGGCAAAATAAACGCTCAGAAGGCATTTGATGAACTGGCGGAATATGATCGGCGGATAGATGAGCTTGCCCTTATGTCATTTGATATCTTCATGCAGTGCCGCGAGAAGATATATGACCTCAAGGCGAATGAGTTGCGCGATCGTACTCTGTGGCTTCTGAAAAGGACAGGTTTTCTTACTGAAATAGAGGATGAGCCGGGCGCTTCGTCCGGCATCGGTACAAATGTCAAGCCAACGAAAGAGGTAAACTGATGGGCATGTACGTAGCATTCCTTGCAGTTGCCGGGCTTATTGTTCTAGCCTTCCTCGGCGTGCAGGTGGGGCTCCATTTCGTCTTCGGTGCGCTTATCCCGTACCTCGCTATCGCGACATTTATTGGCGGGGTTGCGTACCGAGTCTATTTGTGGAGTACGTCACCGGTTCCCTTCCGCATTCCGACGACGGCCGGCCAGATGAAGAGCCTGGATTGGGTAAAGCCGAACCCGTTTGATAATCCGTCGAGCGGATTCGGCGTACTGGTTCGCATGGCGCTGGAGGTGCTGCTTTTCCGGTCGCTGTTCCGGAACACGAAGACCGAGCTTCATGAAGGCAAACTGGTGCATGGGTCTGACAAGTGGCTCTGGCTGTTCGGTCTTATGTTTCACTGGGCATTTCTGATCATCTTTGTTCGCCATTTCCGCCTGTTTATGGAGAATGTCCCGGGCATCATCATGATCATTGAGTCGCTTGACGGCTTCTTCCAGGTCGGCGTTCCCTTCATGTATCTGACCGACCTCATGCTGGTTGCCGGAGCGACATTTCTGTTCCTGCGCAGAGTCCTCCTGCCGCAGATTCGTTACATTTCATTGGCAGCCGATTATTTCCCGCTTCTGCTCATCCTTGCCATCGCCCTGACCGGCATCCTCATGCGGTACTTCATCCGGGTAGATATTACCGCGGTGAAAGCGATAGTAGTGAGCCTCTTTGCGCTGAAGCCGGCCCCCACCGCCGATGTCGGCGTCATCTTTTATATTCATCTGTTCCTCGTTAGTTCGTTGCTTATATACTTCCCGTTCAGCAAGCTTATGCACATGGGAGGCGTCTTCCTCAGTCCGACCAGAAACCTGGTGAACAACAGCCGTGAGGTCCGCCATGTCAATCCGTGGAATCCGCATGTCCACGTTCATACCTATGCAGAATATGAAGACGAGTTCCGCGCCAAGATGAAGCAGGTCGGGATCCCCGTGGAGAAGGAGTAACTATGGCAAAACTACCGAAACCCTCAGAACTCGCACAGATAAGCCTTACCCCTCCGAAGAAGCCTTGGATGGATATCGTGACCGAGATGCGGCAGGGCATGTTCTGCCACGGCGCAAAGGCGAAGAACCTTGCGGCGCTCGAACTCCCGAATGCACGTGACTGGAAGCCGGCCGACGAAGACTGGCATCTTCCCGAGGATTGGAAGGAAACCGTCCTGAACGGTATCAAAGAGCGGCTCGAAAAATTCCGGACGTTTCATGTATTCATGGATATCTGCGTTCGGTGCGGTGCCTGCGCCGACAAGTGCCACTTCTTCCTCGGCTCCGGAGACCCGAAGAATATGCCGGTCCTTCGCGCCGAACTGCTCAGGTCCATCTACCGGAAGTATTTCACGACGGCCGGGAAGGTGTTCGGCAAGACCGCTGGCGCCCGCGAACTCGACATTCAGGCGCTCAAAGAGATCTGGTATTACTACTTCCAGTGCACCGAGTGCCGCCGCTGTTCGCTCTTCTGCCCGTACGGAATCGATCAGGCGGAGATCACGATTATCGGCCGCGAACTGCTCAATCTGCTTGGCCTGAACATCGACTGGATCTGCGGTCCGGCCGCGAACTGTTATCGCAAGGGCAATCACCTCGGCCTCGAACCGCACACCATCAAGAGCTCCATCGAGTTTTTCCTGAGCGACCTTGAAGACATCACCGGCATAAGCATCGAGCCGACCTTCAACCGCAAAGGGGCAGAGATTCTTTTTGTAACGCCGTCGGGCGACCTTTTTGCCGACCCCGGCACCTATACGGCCATGGGGTATCTGATGCTCTTCCATGAACTGGGGCTCGACTACACCTGGAGCACCTACGCATCGGAAGGCGGCAACTTCGGATTCTTCACCTCAATGGATATGGCGAAACGCCTCAACTACAAGATATACGCCGAAGCGAAGCGCCTCGGCGTGAAATGGATTCTGGGTGGAGAGTGCGGCCACATGTGGCGCGTTCTCCATCAATATATGGACACATTCAACGGGCCGGCGGACTTCATGGAAGTGCCGGTTTCCCCGATTACCGGCACAAAGTTCAATTCCGCAAAGTCAACGAAGATGATCCACATCGTCGAATTTACCGCGGACCTGATCAAGCACAACAAGCTCAACCTTGACCCGAGCCGCAATGATCATCTTGTCGTGACGTATCATGACTCATGCAATACGGCGCGCGGCATGGGATTCTTCGAAGAACCCAGATATGTCATTAACAGTGTTTGTAATCATTTTCATGAAATGCCTGAAGATACGATACGTGAAAAGACCTTCTGCTGCGGCAGCGGCTCGGGCCTCAATGCGAGTGAAAACATGGAGCAGAGAATGCGCGGCGGCTTCCCCCGGGCCAATGCAGTGCGCCACGTTCATGAAAAGCACGGCGTGAACATGCTCGCAAACATTTGTGCAATTGACCGTGCATCGCTTCCGCCGCTTATGGACTACTGGGTCCCCGGGGTTCGGGTTGCCGGAACCCATGAGCTGGTCGGCAACGCCCTTGTCATGAAGGGGGAGAAGGAACGGACGGTCGATCTCCGGAACGAACCGCTTCCGGGAAAGTCGGAAGGAGGTGAGGCTGATGTATAACGCAGGGAAAATTATTCTCGGCCTTCTCATCTTCATCGGCATTATGGCATCGCCGTTCGTTCTCGATCTCGGGAAGGGCAATGCAAAGCCTTCGCCGAGCATCGACACGCCGGTCATCAAGGCAATGGCAAAACCGCAGTGCATCGAGTCGAGAGAAACCATGAAGACCGAGCATATGAAGATACTTAACGACTGGCGTGACGCGGTCGTGCGGGGCGACAAGAGGCTCTATGTGGCATCGGACCGCAAGGAATACAACATGAGCCTTCAGAATACCTGCATGCATTGCCATTCCAACAAGGCAAACTTCTGCGACAGCTGCCATGGCTTTGTAGGTGCGAAGCCGTATTGCTGGGACTGCCATATCGTTCCGAAAGACAGCGCAGACGTAACTCCCGCTGCTAAATCTGCCCCTGCTGTTGCTGCAGCCCCGGGCCCGATCAAGGTGCATTTTGCGGTGGGCAAGCGTGATATTCCTGCAGAGGCGCAGCATGGCCTTGCAGCGTTGGCCGCATATCTTCAGAAGAATGCGTCCGCGGGCGTCGTCATTTCCGGCTATACGGACAAAACCGGTAATCCGAAAAAGAATGAAGAGCTGGCAAAGAACAGGGCAAAGGCAGTGCGCGAGGTCTTCCGTGCCGCCGGCATTTCCGATGAGCGTATAGTTATGAAGAAACCTGAAGTCATAACGGGCGGTGCGGACAATGCCGAAGCACGCCGTGTCGACGTCAGCATTGCAGAAGGGAAGGGGGTTTAGGCGATGGGTGTGAACAGACGTGAATTTCTGAAATTTGCAGGCATCTCGACCCTCTTCGGCCTCGGCGGTACTGCCGTTGCCGGTGCTGCGAGAAGGGCTGTCGAGTATAAGGCAGACCCGAAAGAACTGATCGGCAAACGCTGGGGCATCGCTATCGACATGGCCAAATTCAAATCCGACGAAGATGTGA
>DATHDH010000169.1:0-2743 GCA_035319145.1 Dissulfurispiraceae bacterium
GTCCGAACAGGGCATAAACAATATGGCCACCGTCAAGTTGTCCGATCGGAAAAAGATTCATCGCGGTGACAAAAAGGCCGATCCATCCAGCAAAAGCAACCGGATGCAATAAAATGTCGGCATTCGAAGGGAGGGCCCCCAGAACCAGCCAGGAGAGGAGCGAAAAGAGAAGAGAATCGCCCAGATTAATCATGTCCTGAGCCTGCTGGAGCGGGATGACCTGCGATTGACTGAGGCCGACGATACAGGCAGCAACGGAAATGAGGAACCCGGCAACCGGACCCGAAGCACCGATGTCGACAAGGGCGGCACGGGTGACGATGGGAGATTTCATTTTGATAAATGCGCCGAATGTCCCGATAAAGGACGGCGCCGGAATGAAATACGGCAACGTCGTGAGCGTATGGTGCTTTTTCGATGCGAAGAAATGTGCGAACTCGTGAACCAGCAGAATAATCATCAGCGTTGCAGCAAAAGGGAGTCCTGTCCATATGCTCATCGGATCTTCAATAAGATTTGCCCCCGCCTGCAGAGCTCCTGCCGCCAATGTCGAGATACAGGTACAAAGAAAAAGAATTATGTGCAGCACGGGAACTTTCGGCACTACAGCCCCGCCTGCATTCCGTCCGGCGCAAGAACGCCCCTGAGATCATAATCGAAGGCCTTGACCACCGTAACGTTGATAATGCTTCCGTTGCGGATGTGACGGGAAAGACGGCCGCCTTCAGGACGTTCGACCAAAACAACTCCGTCGATCTCCGGAGCCTGTGAATCAAGACGCGCAAGGATCAGGTCTTCATCAACCTCATCTATAACGGCACGAAGCGTCTTACCCACCAGCGCCTCATTTTTCTCTAAAGATATTGCCGCCTGACGCCGCATGATCTCATCATAGCGTCGCTCCTTAATCTTTGCCGGGACCTGCCCCGGCAACCGAGCGGCCGGTGTGCCTTCCTCGCGGGAATATTTGAAAACGCCGAGACGTTCGAAGCGCACCTCTTCAATAAAATCGACCAGGCCTTCGAAGTCCTTCTCTGTTTCGCCGGGAAAGCCGACAATGAAACTCGTCCTGAGGGTTACCCCTGGGATGGCCTTCCGAATGGTACGGATGAGCTTCAGATACTCGGAACGCGTTCCCTGCCGCCCCATGAGACGAAGAATGCGATCCTCCGAATGCTGCAGAGGGATATCGAAATACTTCAGGATCTTTTCCTCGGACGCGACGAAAGAGAGCAGTTCCTTCGATATCTCGGTCGGATAGAGATACAACAGTCGAATACGGAAATCGCCGGGAATGGCTACCAGCTCTTTCAGAAGCCTCAAAAGCGAATGGCCTTCTATCTCACGACCGTAGCGAGAGATATCCTGGGCAACAAGGATCAGTTCGCGTACCCTCTGTTTCACAAACTGCTGCGCTTCCCGCAGAACCGTTTCCGACGGGATGCTTCTGAACGGTCCTCGGATGGCAGGAATTACGCAAAATGTGCACCTCTTATTACAGCCCTCCGATATCTTCAAATAGGTATACGATCGCTGCCAGAGCGCATTATCCTGAAGGCGCCCGGCAATATTGGAAACGGGCTTTACTGTCCTGCAAAGCTTGTTCGCAACAACAGCTCCGCAATACTTGACCAGTTCCTCCGTTTCACCGACGCCGAATATTCCATCGAGTTCCGGGATTGCCTCGGCTATTTCATCACGATAACGCTTCATCAGACAGCCGAACGCGATCAACTTCTGATGGGATGCCTTTCCCTTGGCGAGTTTCAGGATTTCCTCAATGGATTCTTCCTTGGCATCTTTGATAAAGCCGCATGTATTCACAAGGATGACGTCAGCGTTTTCTGCCGCATCTTCAATCCGCATACCTTCCGCCATGAGGCGCTCGGCAAGATGGCGCGAGTCCGTCACATTCTTCGGACAGCCAAGAGTAATCAGTGCAATCTTCGTCATAGTCAGACCTTGCCTAACTCAGGATTGTTGTTCCGCGCGAAAGTGGTCATACCCCTGCGGAACAAGGGGCTGCCGCATACCGTCGACGACAACAAAAGCACGTTCGGCATCGGTAACAACACCGATGCAGGTAATCGGCACATCCGATGATGCGCGATGCAGTTCAGCCGGCGGTGCCGAGGATGTGAAAAGCAGCTCATAATCCTCACCGCCGGCCACGGCAAAAGTCAGCGCATCTTTGCCCAGAAGTGGCGCGATTCGGCATAACGACGACGACAGCGGGAGCGACGCAGCCCAAACTTCGGCCCCGACACCGCTTTCGTCGCAGAGTCGAGACACGTCGATGAAGAGGCCGTCGCTGATGTCAATCATCGCCGAAGCATATGGAGCGATAGCCGCCGAGGAACGTGCCGTCGGCATCAAGTGGCGCATAAGCAGCGGTTCAACGTCGCCCCATGGGACGTTTTCCATTCCAATCGCAAGAAATACGTCGCCTTGTGCAGGCTTGATGCAACTCGTGTTTTCGAGGACCGCTCTCTGTCCCGCACTGTTCAATTTCTGCAGCACGGCCAGCCCGCATGCGGAATCCCCAAGGCATCCTGTTACATAAATATTATCTCCGGGATGCGCGCCTTTGCGCGCCACAAAACGCGTCCCCTCGCCGATTACCGTCGCCGAGACGAAAAGGTCGTGGCGCACACCAGACATATCGCCCCCCAGTAACGCAATGCCATAACGTTCGCAGGCAGCAGCGATCCCGTCAAAGAACGCGTCGAAAAAAGAGAGTTCG
>DATHDH010000170.1:0-9401 GCA_035319145.1 Dissulfurispiraceae bacterium
ATGAGCAAAGGAAGCGACATGCCCTGATCTATTTCGGGAGCGACAACGCTCTGCACCCGCACTCCCAGCTTGCGTATCGGTTGAATGTTGGCATCTTCTTCCCGGCTTCCGACGAATGACAGGAGCGTGACATCGTGCACGGCCGCAATCGCCTTGAGAATATGATAAGCGCGTATTTTTGCCCCGGTATCGAGAGGGTACGGCAGACGGGCAGAAAGGGAGAGGACTTTCATAAAACGGCTATTTGCCCTGCCCTCGGAGTATGATTGTCGCCAGCTCACGCCTGGCCTTCTCCCAACGATCGGGGTCGACCGACCAGCTGATGTCGGTATGCACATACGATGGGTCCAAAGGATTCGTCACACCGACTTCCCAGAGCACTTTCGGGATCATCCGCTGTACAAGGGCATCCACCGCCTGCGGGTCGACCCGCGATGCCATGGTGAGATAATCAACATCCTGTATTCCGCGTCGCCATAATTTCATGCGGAGGCTGGCAATAGGGCCGGGCAAGCCATAACTCTGTTTTGAATACCGCTTTTCGGTGCCGGGATAAAAGAGGACGCCATCTCCATTCCCGTAGTTATACCCGGTGAGACCGAACTTCGAGTCTCTTCGGGGCTCCCCGCCGAAGGTCTGCGCTTCTTCAAATACGTCCGTCTCATATCCTTTACGCACCAAATTGATATACGCAGTCGACTCCCAATAAAACCAGCGGTCTATCTTGTGCTTGAACTGCGTCCAACCGAGCACCCTGAGAGAGACCCCCTCGTCCTCAGTCATGAATGAGCCGTTTGCGATGCGAATACCGTTGTACGAATAATATTTTCTGCCTTCTCGCTGATATTGCAGCTGAAGCGCCCTGCGTTCTTCCGCAGCGCCCCACAGGACAAACGCAATATCGACAGACGGCATATGCCTGCTCGCCTTGACAATGTCGCTTGTTACCAGGGTCTTGAGCCGCTTGCCCGGACCCGGATTGTTCTTGACCCATTCTGCCCAGCGCTGAACTTGCGGGTAATCGGTTGCCTCCGGTTCATCCTGCAGATAAAGAAAATATTCGACTCCCGGATAGTTGCTCTCGAACCACTGGACCCACTTGTCCGCATTCAAATGCATTGCCGATTCGTTTTTCGGGTCCCACATGGCGTTCCATGCGCCGTAGGTTCCGATGGAATACACACCGCTCGAAACGCCCGCTCCGGGACCGTCATACCCGCTTCCCCGGCTGAACAGCTCTCCGCTCAACACCTGTTTCCACTTATTGAGCCCCGGGAGACCGGAAGCCCCCTGATCGATGAGAGAAAGTTTATGGCGATGCGCAACCAGATGGTGGGCATTCCACACGTTCTCAAGATATCGCACTGAGGCGCGTGATTCTTGAGAGAGGTTTGGCTCTCTCTTGCCGAAATAGCGGTCATATAAAGAATCCGCGCTGAAATAAAGCATAGTCTTTGCAGAGGGGACGTCAGGCAGGGCATACGGCAGCACCTCAAGTTCAACCGGGATGCTGACGGCCCTCTTGCCCTGTTCGCTGATTTCCACGGACCCGCGATAGAGTCCCTCGGCGGCGGTCTTCGGGATATAGATGTCAATCCAGATGCTCTGGTTTTCTCCCTTGCGAACACCGAACTTGCCGACAGCCTCAATAGGCACTGCTATATCGGGATAAAACTTGTTCGCATCAGGCCGCTCCTCAAAGGTGCCGCGCGATGTCCCTTTCCAGCCGCTGTACGGCAACTGAAACCGAATGGGGACATGCCGCTCATCATAAGTGGGATCGTAGCCGAGTTTGGAGAGTCCCCGGATCTGAAGATAGCGCACATAAAAAATCTCGATATTGCGATCCGCATACCTGAACACATCCTCTTTCGCCGTCTTTCTCGATGCGATAGCTGAATGGTTCGGTCCCTGCAGCGTGTCGAGGTTGAACTCGATGGCTTCAGCATCGGCCAGAGCCGCCTCCAGAACGACATTTACGGAAACGACCTCGTTTCGCCCGCCGAATTGTCTGATAGTCGTCCCATCCCATACGCTGTTCGGAACGATGCCGCGCTTCGAGCTCCTCAGTTCATCCTTCGTGACCTTGTCGCATCCGTCGTTCGCCCAGACCGCCGTCAAGTGCGATCCAGGTATAAACTGCGGCTCTTTTACTGCTGCGGCCTGTGCTCTGTATTCTCGCGGGCCGCCGGTGAAAAAGAATTTCGACGCAAGCCAATACCCTGCGCACGCGATAAGCAGCAGACTCGCGATAACAGGAATAATAATCGAACGTTTCTTTTGCATTATCTGCGCCAATGGCTTGCCGTGTTCCGTAACACTGTCCAATGTTTTAGCTACACTCCCTTGCATCTAAGCCCTGTTTCTCTCACCATCCGGAAGAGCGTTCATTCTGCTACTCATCCCCTCGGACGTCCTTCGCCCCTGACTTGATCAAGAACGTCACGGTAACGATCCAGCATGACATCGAGTGAATATCTCTTGTGCACGAATTCCCGCGCCGCTTTTCCCTTTTTTTCTGCGACGGCCTTATTGTCGTACAGACTTCTCAAAGCGGCCGCAAGACCGTTTACATCGTCTCCCTCAATGAGCATTCCCGTCTCGGGACCAACAACATCAGGAAGTGCACCAACACGTGTGCTGATCACCGGCAATTCGGAGGACATAGCCTCCAGCACCGACACCGGCAGGCCTTCGTTGTGCGAGGTAATAGCATAAACGTCAAACATTGCAAGAAAATCTTCAACAGAACTCTGGACTCCGGGGAAGATGATCTGCTCTCCAATCCCCAGACTTCCTGCGCGCTCCTGCAGCACAGGCAACTCCGGCCCCTCGCCGACAATCACAAGGCGTGCTTCGGGACAGTGCTTCTGAAATGCCGCAAACCCCTCAACCAGAAACGGAAGATTCTTTATCGGGTGAAGACGCGCACAGGTGCCGACAACAAAGGCCTCCGGCGGTATCCGATATTGCTCACGGCTCTTTGAGTTCTTTTGCACATCGGCACAAAATCGCTGTGTATCCACGCCGTTTTCGATAACAAACATTTTGTGGCTGTGTCTCGGGAGCCTGTCATGAAACCAGATGCCGGCGTCATGGGAAACAGTAATCAAGGCGTCAGCAAAACGCATGAGGCTGTCAAGTCGTTTCACCAGGAGTTCATTGCCATCATAAAAATGATAGTCATGTTCGATATGCACAAGTCTTCTGCGAAGCGCAAAGGCAGGCAGCACGCTGTGAGCCAGTTGCCTGAAATGATGGGTAAGAACGATGCCGGCTCGTTCCTTTACCATAAGCGAACCGATATCCCACATAAGGCGAGGAGAGAGTCCAAAGGCTTGGTCGAGCCAGTACGTCTTCAGCCCTTTCTGCCGCAATATTTCCGACAACTCACCATCGCGTCCTATGCCGCAAACGGCACCCCGGTATCCGCGCTCATACAGACCGATGGCAACATTGGCCGCAATAATCTCCGCCCCGCCTATTTTCAGAGAGTCGGTGAGCTGCAAGAAATTACGCCGCGGTTCTTTTAGACTTCGCATCATATGCACAGGCGAATTATACACCCCTAATCATTTCTGAGACCCTATTAGGCTCCTGAAAGGAGACAAGCATATAAAGAAATATGGCGATCGCGCCACGCTTCTGCGCTGAAACAGTCGACCAGGCGCTGAAATGCCGATGCGCCGAGCGTCTCTCTTTTCTGTTGATCGTCGATAAGAGCAATGATTCGATCAATAAGCTCCGCAAGATTACCTGCCGAAAATAATGATCCGGTGACATTATGATCAAGCAAATCCACGACTCCTCCGACCGAAGAGGCAACGATAGCCAACCTGTGCGCCATCCCCTCGAGGATACACATGGGCGTTCCCTCGTAGTCGGAGGTGAGCACGAGAATATCAAGCGTCTTATAAAAAGCATCCATATCGGCGACAAATCCGGTTAGTGTCACTGTGCGTTCCAGTTCAAGCCGATGAATGGTCTCCTGCAGGGGCTCCCGCAGCTCTCCGTCGCCTGCGATGAGGCATCGGATCGGCCGCTTCGCAAGGCCATCTTTTGTGATGTGTTCCACAGCTTGCAGAAACAACGGAATATTCTTTTCAGGCGACAGCCTCACTACCATGCCGATGGTAACCGCGCTATCATTTGCGGGCTCTCTATGTGCGGGAACCGAGGGATGCAATGGCATCAGATATCCATTCTGGATAACCGAAACTTTATTTTTGATCCACGGCATCGACAGATACGATTGCACGCGCTGACGGCAACAGCCGATTATGCTGTCGGCCCCGAGAACCGACAGGAGGTTCATCCCGTGCAAAAAAAGTTCACTCGGAGAGTTCGACAGCGGCAGACCATGCAAGGTGAACACAATCTTCACCGGCAGCCGATAAACGCTTCTCGCCACAAGTGAGAAGAAGGCAGACTTTAAGCAATGGCAATGAACGATTTGAACCCTGTCCTGCTTGAGAGACGCAGCCAATTCGCGTATGAGCTTCCAGGAGAACCTCCCCTCAATCGAAAACAGCTTCCACTTGATACCGTATGCATCGAGCTTTGTCAGCAGCTCTTTTTGCGCAGTATCGCTCGCTCTTTTTTCCATGACGAGATAAAGCATCGAGTGCTCGATCTGTTCCTCCAGGATTTTCGCAAGAGCAAACGCCACCGCCTCTCGTCCCCCGAAAAGCCCGGAAAAAGACATCTGTACGACCGCAAAAAGCCTCTTATCTGACGCCATTCGATCCCGCATGCGCCCTTGCCTTCAACGATTCTCTGCCGAGTCTGGCGCAAATAACGGACAGCGCGACAAAGAAATAAAGGGTAAGCGCATACGCCCACGAAAGAAAAAATGCCCCGATACAATAGACATATAGCCCGAACTCAACCCCTCGCCTGAGCCATGGGGGGCCGTTCCCATTTCGGCGCACGGCCGAAATCGACGAAGAGAGGAGAAGGAGAAACATAATGAGACCGCCCACGCCGAGTTCCGCGCCGACCTGAATGCCTGCGTTATGCGCGGCGCTCCATTTGCCCTCGCGCCCATGGTGTATGCCTTCGGCAACGGGGAAGACACCCATACCGACTCCGAATAATGGGTTGGCGAAAAAGAGCTCGATCCCGTTTTTCCAAACCTCTATCCGTCCGGTGCTGTCTGTCGTGTTGTAATCCTGCTCGGGCGATAATATCGTAGCGAACCGCTCCCAGCGCGCCTCATCGACGTTCATGAGCAGAATAACCGCAAGGAGCATGACGGCGGGACTGACAGCGATCGCGTATTTCAGCCCCTTGCGACTCATGAGAATGGCCGCGACGCCAAGAAGGGCAATAAGACCGCCCCGCGAGCCTGTTCGAAAAATTGCGACCATGCCAAGCAAAATAATTCCTATAAGCAGCAGCTTGCGCCATCCCTTCTCTCCCTCCATGACAAAGAGGGCCAGTGAAAGGACCATGAGAAGAAACAATGCAAATTCATTGGGATCGAATCCGTTGATTACATAGACACGTCCGTCTTCTACAAATTGGGGCTCGATAAAACTGCCGATTGTCAGCATGAATGCGCTGAGAATCAACGCCCACGCTACCTTGCGGACATCACTTTCGGAACGTACGCTATAGAGCATCAGCATAATAAACAACAGATTCTTCAGAAAATCTGCCAGAAAATCGACACTGGCACCCCGCCAGACGCTGAATGGCAGAGACAGCACGGCAAAGACGAGCAGCCATGAGAGATTGCGCACCTGGGGAAATGAAACGAGTTCTGCCAGGAACCCCTTTTGCCTGCGCCCGTCGAAAAAGATCACAAGCAATGCCAGACCGGTTGCAACCTTCGCTATCGGAAGTCCATCAAGAAAGTGGAACAGTTCGTGTACCCTTCCCACATAAATAGGAAGCAGCAGCAATACGGCCAGCAATGCACGAGAAACCCGATGCCCCGGCTTCTCCTGTACTATTGGCTCCGATTCGTTGATTGCTCCGGCGGATGACAGAGTTTGGATATCCATAAATATAGTGTCTCGATTACATCGCTTTCATTTTCGTATTCCGAATATCTAACGTCAACGGGAAAGAATCGCTACGATCTTTCCTGTCACCGAATCCCAGGTATAATTGTTTTCATATTTGCGATAACCGGCTTCGCCCATACGGCGACATTTCTCGGGCTGCTTGAGCAAATCAATCATGTATTTGCTCAACGCATCTGCATCTCCGGGCGGGACCACGTATCCGTTTATCCCCTGATCAACAATTTCGGGCATCGCACAAATATTCGTGCCGATACACGGCAGGCAATGTGCCATGGCTTCGGCAAATGATATGCCGAACGGCTCGTACAAAGACGGCAAGACGAAAAGCGACGCTGCTGCGTATTCTCTCAAAAGGAGAGAAATGCCGCTCTTTGAACTTTTCGGCACAAATCCCAGACATCTGACCCCTTCAGGGGTGGAAGAAAGGTCAGGGCCGATTATGGTGAGCCGCGCCTTCCTGATTTCCTTACGCACAATGGCAAACGCTTCAAGAAGCTGCTTCCCGCCCTTTCGCTCGAAGTCGCGGCCGACAAAAAGGATATTCGGCTCCTCATAGTGCTTGTCTTGAAGTCTCTGAATATAGGGCAGATTAATTCCGGCCCCGACCGGGGTTATTTTCTGATGAGGAACCCCGAAGTCGTTTATGAAGGAATCCGCAAGCCATCCGCTCATGGTAAAAATATGGTCCATCTTATGGTAGAGTTCCTTCTCGTACTGAATGGTATTCCAGATATAACTTTGGGCAATACGCGGATATCCATAAGGGCTATGCAGCAGCGTCTGAAGATTTCCGTCGTGATAGGAAACGGTCCGCTTGTCTTTACGGTGCGTCAAATCGTACCATGCGCCAATCTGCAAGATGATGTCATATGCATCATTGTCCAACATCTCTATCCGTTGAATCGCCGCCTGTGATCTTTGCTCATAGAACCCGGTGTTCAGATGATATTTGAATTTCCACTTTTTCATATCAGACTGGAAACTCAATAGTTTATAGCGATACCTGTCAAATGCCCCAGGCTCGGCAGCAATTGCATCATAGAGGCATCCCTGTTCTTTGAGGGCATTGAAAAAATAAGAGCTGCTGCCTGACCACGTCTTGTAGTCAAAAGGCGCGCCGTCTATAACGCCAAGTATTTTCATCGTATCCATATCCCGTAAGCGCTTATCATCAAGGGGGCAACAACAGTCAGGAAGCAATTTCCGTCATTTCCGCGAAAGCGGAATCCAGGCTGAGAATGGATACCCGACTGAGAACTTCGGGCATGACGAGTAATAACAGAAGCGTTGTTTAAATAATAATGAGCTTTGATAAAGCCGGTCTTTTTTTATTTTAGTAATTCCGCCGGCCCCTGCCTCTAACTAACTGCTGTGCATTATATCAGAAAAATATGCCTGATTCCTGAAATACCAGTGCGAATGCGACGAGTGGAGGCATTCTCATTGCGGCCTCAACGTCAAGTCGGCCGAGCGCTGCCAGGTAGTGGCTGCCTGGCCCGAGATCCATTTCCAGAATCCGATTACTGCCGCCGCGTTCAGAACGACAAAGAAATAAATTATACCGATGCCGGGCAGCGTCCGGAGGCGAGGGATTACTGCAGCCGACGCCGCAATGGCATAGAATGCGCCCTGCACAATAAAAGCCGCCGTATAAAACAATCCCGGCAGAAGCCCGGAGCTGACAAAGGCGGCAGCCAGAAAAAAGGGAACCAGTATCCGAAATATTTTATGACTCATGAAACGGCCCCACACCGGATTAAATTTCGGGAACGCAAGCCAAGGAGCGAGTCCCAGCAGTTGCCAATTGCCCGTAAGCGTACGCACCTTTCTACGCCATTCCTGCTCGATGTTTCGGGAAACAACGTCAAAGGCGACGGCTTTTTCCTCAAAGACGACGCGGTAGCCTTGCCGGATCACAAGCATTGGAGAGAAGACATCATCAAGCAGCGTTCCGGCGGGCAAGGGTCGATACAGTTCTCGCCTCATCGCGTAAATCGAACCCGAAACGCCGATAGTCGAACCGGTCAGGCTCTCATGCCTGCGAACAGATTTTTCATAAGACCAATATGCGCCCATAGGAACTCGAACAGCGCTTTCTTCTTTTTCGACAAAAACCAGCTGGCCACTGACGCAGCCAACAGTCGGATCTCCAAAATTTTCCATAAGTTCCCGTATCGCAGAAGTTTCGAATGTCTGGCGCGCATCGGCAAAAACGATAATCTCCCCTTTTGCGACGGCAACGCCATGCGCCAAGGCAACTGCTTTCCCGTGCGGAGTGGGAAGCGTCAGCAATTGGATTCGAGAATCCTGCATCTCCTTGACGAGCGCCTCTGTGTTGTCGTCGGATCCGTCGGATACCGCGATAATCTCCATTTTTCCCGCGGGATAGTCCTGGACAGCAAGGTTTTCAAGGCGCCGTTTAATGGTTCGCGCCTCGTTTCTCATTGCAAGAACAACCGACACGCTGGGGAGCAAAGGCTTTTTCACAATCTCTCTGGGAAACAATCGGCGCAACAGTGCCAACAGGACCGGATACCCTGCATAGGTGTAAAAAACAAACGACACAGATAGCCAGAAGATGGCTTCACACATAGACGTCAGCAAAAAGTGAACGGGGTTGCTTTAGAATTTTGCAGTCGCGCTCAGAATGAATTTGTTGGCACGCCAATTATCAGTATCAAGCTGAGCGGAGCTGGACTTATTGAAACTGTAACTGGCCATCAAGGAAATCTTCTGCGTCAAATCATACGTGACCGGCAATGAAAGCAGAATAATCTTAGTATTGGAGGTAGGCGCAATCTTTCGTTCAAGCTTTTCCAATACCAGGTCACAGGCAGCGGTAAGGCGAGGCATTACTTCATATTTAACATTGCCGTGAAAACCATATGTCAGCCAATCCAGAGTAGAAGACTGGGTCAGATAATAACGATTGTAATAGAGAGAACCAAGCATGACGGTTCTCGGCCAGGTCTTCTGCAATGTTACGGAATAGCCGCGACGCAACTTCGGCGAGGACTGAGGGTCTTCTTCATATTTTGTATCGGCCAGTACGGTCAGAAGCAAATTATCTTCAAAGGCATGAGTCACCCCGGCATCCCATATGACCTTACTCTCAGTATCGCCGTGATCATAACTTATCCATGAATTCCCGACCGAGAAGAACACAAATGAATCTTTTGCATACGTATATTTCGGACCGACCAGAAAGTCGTTCCGCCAGAAGGAATAAACACTTGATTCTTCACGAGTCAGGGTGTAAATGCCTGTCAGCAACAGATTGGACATTGCTTCATACTGAGCCTGAACATAGCCCTGGTTATCCATTTTTTCGATTGCAGCCGGGTCCCGATACCACCTGTGCATAAAGCG
>DATHDH010000171.1:0-16368 GCA_035319145.1 Dissulfurispiraceae bacterium
TATACCGCAAGCGGAGCGGCCCTGCGCGGCATTAACACTATCGTGCCGGTGGATGGCATGTCGGCGGAAGACCTCTTTGCAGAGCAGTATGTCGTATGGCATCTGAAAAACGCGCCGCGGGTCTCGGGAAAGACCGTCCTGACCAAGATGGAGTCGATGACCTTCAGCAAATAACCGCCTTGCCTGAATTCACATTATTCGTCGGCTGCTGCGCCTCCAAAAATCGCATCCATGCCGATAGTGCCCCTGTGAACAGGATTTCTGAGCACCAAGCTGTTTCGTACGAGAAATCTTCCATTGAATTTTATCGGGAGCGGCTCTCCTGCAAGCCCCTGTGTTCCGATACGCTGCGCGTGAATTTGAAGGTGCGGTTCGCTCGTCAGTCCTGAATTTCCGACCTTAGCAATTCGCTGCCCTCGCTCGACCGATTGTCCGATCGAAGTGCGAATGCTTCCATTCTTCAAATGCTGAAGGATGACCAATACGCCCTTGCATGCAATTATTATATGGTTGCCTGCTGCGTTTGACGGATCTTTATCAGGCGGGATGAGATCGGGGAGCCCGCCTTCTGAATGCACGACGGTACCGCTGCATGGGGCATATACCGGCTCTCCATAGATTTCATACTCGAAGAGATCGTGCGGTACCGTTGCGGACCCGCGCCGTCCGAGGGATTCCAACTTGAGGATATCGACAGCATATGCTTCGACGTAAAATCCAGCACTCATCATAGCAGCCGGGGCCAGGTGTTCGTTCAAAATCCTATTAGTCCCACCGTTTGTGACGTAATACGTTCCATTGTCGAGAGGAAACTTAAGTTCCACGGCTACTGCATCTGGTAGCCTCCATCCTGAGAAGAGGTATGCGGTATGTCCTATGAGTACCGTAGCCCATACAAAGGAAATTGTCGTGCGTAAGACTTCTCCTATGGTCCATGTAGGCAACCACTTTTTGCTTGATGCGACTGTCCGGTATGCCTGATATGAAGCCGAGAAAAGCAGGAGCATGTAAAATGCTGGTGTCAACCATGGAAGATAGAGCCAAAGCCCCGCAAGGGCTATGTCAATAATATAGACCCCCACAATGATGGTCTTCAAAAGCCATCCCGCCCGAGATCGAACGTTTCCCCGCCAAACCCAGAAGAGCCCGATCTGAGGAAGAAAGATTTGCATTATCGCGAGTGCTATGAATTGTTCCATAAAATAATGGTAGGCTAATCCCTGCAAAAGCTCCGGTAAATCACGGACCGCGCGGCCGGATTGTCGAAGATCGTACAGTCAACAACAATACCCTCCTTTTAGAATCATAACATTGCGCCATACGTTTGGTGCAATGTCCTATCGTAATATCCTCACTATGACGCAACTTATTGCTGTTTGCAACTTTTTATTGCACATATGAAATGAAAACCCTCTTAAGATTTCAAGCGTTTTTTTAGCTTTATCCTTCAGCGCAGCAAAGCATACCTGCCACTCAATGTTGCACATGAATACTTCACACATCAAAATATCCTTTATTATCAAAGCACCACAATGTGGCACTGCTCTTGCTTGCATATGGCCTGACTACTACATTGTGGTCTACTACTTTGTGGTATATGCTCGAACGCTGTCTTTAGGGATGTCGCCGCAACGTTTGGCAATCGAAAGCCGCTCACTATATGAGGAGGAGAGTATGAAAGTCTCGTATGCGAAAGTAGGAACGTACATTGGAGCCGGAATCGGTCTGCTGCTCTTCGTCGTCGTCTGGATGCTGCCGGTCTCCTATATCGGAGGGGTTTCCGGATCGAGGGTGCAGGAATACATCTCCGGCAGTTCGCAGGGAATCATATCGGCGGCCATAATGGCTCTTATTGTACTGGCCTCCGGACTTTTCGTAACGTCCGTAACTGCCGTTGCCGGGTGGATCGGCGGCACTGCGGTCGGCGCCCTGAAAGCCGCTGCCCCTGAGTCGAAAACCATTGTTGAGCCGATCGGCACCGCAGCGGTGCAGGTCGAGGAAGCCTGAGAAGAAGCGGCGGGCGGGGACGTCTGAAACGGGCGGAACCGCTTGCCGCAGCACTGCCGCGCCATTCTGCTACGGGAATCGAGTTGCGTTTTGCAGCACTTCGCATTCTCCCCTGACGTTGGGTGTTTCGATTTTTATTTTGAGCATACGGGACATTGTAAATTCGTAAAACAAGGACAATGCATTGATAGGAAAAGATATCGACAGAGACGGCCAGTTTAAATTGTATGTCCAGATCTATGGCGTCATTCGCCGGATGATTGAGGAAGGCGAATGGACTCCCGGCAGCATGATCCCCTCCGAAGATGAACTCTGCAAGATATTCCTCGTGAGCAAAACCACTATCCGCTTGGCGCTGGCAGACCTCGTCAGAGAAGGATATCTCCGACGTCAGCAGGGAAAGGGGACATTCGTAAAGAGCCCGGTGCCGAATTCAGGCATTACGATGGTTACGCGCGTCAGTGAGGCTATCGATGCGGACGGATTCAGCGGCGGCAGGGAATCGCTCGAAACCGGCACTTTGCGTCCGGATGAGGAGATCAGCGGTATTCTTGATTTCAACGGCCCGGTCTTCTACGCGAAATGCAGAAATATTTATGACCATGAGCCGACCTCCATAGAGGAGCTGTTCGTACCTCTGATGTATTTCCCCGGGATTGAGGGCGAGGATTTTTGCGAGGCCTCATTTTTCGGCATCGTCAGAAGGCGCTCATTGAGAAAGCTGGACCGCATCGCTCAGACGATCGAGGCCGTTCATCTCAAGAACGATATCACTGCACTCATGGAGGCCGATTCTGATGAGCCGGCTCTGCTGCTGCAGCGCGTCTTTATTGATGCAGAGGGAAAACCTATCGCGTATATGCGTCTTTTCGGCCGTGCAGGATACTACTGCTTCAAGGTTGAATTCGAATCCATCAAATGACGGAAAACTGAACCGGAAGGAGGAAAGGGATCACGGCCGTTCAAAAACAGGCTCGCGCGCTGCGGACGGCCGGAGGACAAACCAGACTGCTCGTAACGCATCAACTGAGGAAGTACGGAACTAGGTTTTCAATACAACCGGCAAGGAGGCACTCGAAACTATGGAGGCAAGAGCAATAGCGGCTGAACCATCATTCCGATGGTTCCCGATCGCACTCGGCATTGGCGCCGTCATGCTTCTGGGCCTGTTGTATGGCGCTGCCCAGATTGCATTCGTCGGCCATAGTTCTCTCGGCACTACCAAGGAAGTGCCGTGGGGACTTTTCATTATCAATTACGCATGGGCAATCTCCAGCATAGGTCTGAGCTACATTGCGTCATTCGGAATAGTCCTTGGATACAAACAGTTCGACGTAATCGGTCGCAGGGCCCTCTACCTGGCGCTTCTGATTGTCGTAGCGGGCGCCTTGAGCGTTGCAGCCGATTTGGCCCAGCCCTTGCGCTTCTATCACCTGCTGCTGACAGGCCACTACGCGGCACCCATGGGGGTTGTCGCAACAAGTCTTACACTTTACATCGCCCTGATTGCCCTTGAACTGCTTTTAGTCATTAAGAGGGGCCATCACGACGTTCTTGTCAAAGCGGTTGCAATTGCGGCCTTCATTGCCGCAGTCGTCGTTCACAGTTACCACGGCGCCATTTTCGGGCTGCATTATTCCCGCTCATTCTGGTATGGCCCGTACTACCCAATCTACTTCCTTCTGTCGGCCCTTTTCACCTCATCGGCACTCATTATCTTTGTCACAGTCGTTACTTACAAGGCCATGGGGATACAGATGAGCGAGCGGCTGAAGGAGTCGCTGCGGACGATAGGTACAATGCTTTCGTATCTTCTAGTTGTGGCGCTCTTCTTCCTCTACTGGAAGCTCGTCTCGGGCCATTTTGCCCACAAGAAAGAAGCTATCATGCTGCTCGGCGGAAGCTTTGCCGTTAACTTCTGGGTTTGCGAAGTCCTGATGACCTATCTGGTACCGCTCGGGATACTCGCGTATGCACGGTTCAAGGACCTGAATATAATGGCGATCGCCGGGCTCATGGTCGTTGTCGGCCTTTATGTCGGGCGCTATGACTTCATTATCGTCGGCCAGCTTGTTCCGTTTCTCGGATATGCTCCTTTTGATGCGACATCCGCGAACGCTGTTTCGTCTCTCGCGACATATACGCCCAGCCTTGCAGAAATAGCGTACTCCATCGGTCTGTTCGGCTTTATTTGGACCGGGTATATCCTAGGCGTTAAATACCTGCCGCTCCACCAGGATGAAAACGGCAATGGACACTGATAGAGCGCCGGAGGCCGGCACACGTGATTTCATTCGAAAGGAGAGCCATTCATGGGCATAAAGACGTTGTTTGAAAAGATAGACTGCCTGCTTCGTTATCCGATCACATTCAGCCGGATAGTGGCGGCATTCGTCATCGTCACAATTCTCGCCGTAGCCGGAGTCGTCGGGGCTAGGATGATTCTCGTTCCATCCTTTACCGCTGCAAATGACGACTACCGCTATCAATGGCACCGCGTTGCAAACGAAGAAGAGTGGAAGACTGTCGCGGTAAAACACCAGGGGAATTCCTATTGCAAGGGCTGTCATGCGGATCAGCACAAAAACGTGGCGGCATCGGCTCACGCGAAAGTTGAGTGCGAGAACTGCCATGGGCCTGCATTCAATCATCCCGACAAACCTGAGAAACTGGTGGTCGATAAGAGCCGGGAGCTCTGCCTAAGATGCCATGCAAGCCTTCCGTATCGGACTCCGAAATATAATGAGATACCGAAAGGGCCGATGAACCTGAAGATGGTCGATACTGAAGCCCACAACACCGGCATGGAATGCGTTACCTGTCACGACGCCCACAAGGCGTCTTTCAAATAGGATAGCGGAGGACTGTGAGCATGAATCCATCAAGAAGAAACTTTCTGAAAACCGGCCTTATCACATTAGCCGGGTTAAGCGTTCCGTTGGGGGCCCTGGAATTTCTGACCCCCAAGGCTGCTGCAACCACTGTGAAAGACAGCAGTCTCAGGTGGGTATTTCTTGTCGACGCGACAAAATGCATCGGGTGCGGCATGTGCGTCAAGGCATGTCTTAATGAAAATGAACTACCGACCAGTTCTCATTATTCAAGAACGTGGGTTGAGCGGTATGTCGTTACACAAGACGGCCAGATGATCGTCGATTCCCCGATGCAGGCGCGTGCCGGATACATCAGGAACGACCCGCGAGGAAAGGAAATCCCCAAAGAGAATATTGCAAAGGGATTCTTCGTCCCGAAGCTCTGCAACCAGTGCGACCTGCCGGTTTGCGTGGACGTCTGCCCGGCCGGAGCCACCTATAAAACTCCAGACGGCGTTGTTCACGTCGACAGAAAATGGTGCATAGGGTGCGCGGCATGCATCTCGAACTGCCCCTATGGCGCGAGATTCTTCCACCCGACGCTGCATGTCGTCGAGAAATGCAACTTTTGCTATCACCGGATTACCAAAGGGCTGCAAACGGCGTGCGTCGACTCGTGCGCCTTCGGCGCGCGCAAAATCGGGAACATCAAAGACCCGAACGATCCGGTCACCAAGACGATTCTGACCGAACGCGTCGCAGTATTGAAACCCGAATACGGATCAAAGCCGCAGATCTTTTACCTCGGGCTGAGCCAGGAAGTGAAATAGCAAAAAAGCATTGTTGCAGGCTGCTGATACAGATAGGAAGGGGGCTAAAACGCCCCCTTTTTTCGCTTCAAAATACCGTTCAAACAATCCTATGTATTACGTGCCGATCATTGATTTAAAGACCTTGCATTTGCGGCATTTCTTCATTTTATCTTCCCAGCTGTCCTGAATCTCGCCATGACAGATCGTGCCGCTGATGAACCAGCAGATATGTCCGGCCTGAAACTCCCATGCTGGACAGCTCTCCTTGATTTCCGCCGGACACTTCTCTATTACCCAGCAGGGCTTGTACCTTTTCTCGGGACTCCGCTTCATATGAAGCAGAAACAAGACATGGCGTTCTATATGCGTAGGAACCTTTCTCCATCCCTGCTCAAAGCTCTGCAACGCCTTCAGAGAGCATCCCAATAGACGCGCCATTTCGTTTTGGGTCTTGCCCAAATCATGACGAATCTTTACCAAACGCTCTTTTTCCACAACCGCTCCTCTCGTCACCCGAAGCAAGACAGTACTTTTTTATTTTAGCACGGTTACGTGCCGCCTTCTTCCATGAAGCAGAGCGGGTCTCTCTCATGAAAAATGTCGAGTCCGTAGCCGTAAGCGATGGCAAGGCACCCCCCGCAGACCGCCCGGATAGGGCACGATGCACAGGCACTGCACCCTGATCGATACCGGATAGCCTGGGCAGAATCGTAAATTTCTGAAAATGAGCTTTGGTATATATTGCCGATCGGCGAGGGAAGCTTCCGGCATGCGTGCACCTCCCCGTCGGGCAGGAGGGCAACGAAGTTAAATGCGGCGGCGCACCCGAACCCGGCACAGCCGCCGAATAAGGGCCTGCCCTGTCGATGAAGGGGAATGTTCAGGAAGTTGTCTTTCAACCCCATGACGGGATTGCCTTCCGCCGCCCGCAGGTAGTCGCAGATAAAAGCCTTGTATTTCTGCCGCTCCGGAAGCAGGAGATGTGCTCCTTCTCCGACCATTGCCAGGCGATTGAAGTGGAAGGTATCGGTATAATCTCTGAGCAGCATCGCTAAGGGAATGATATCGTCAATATTGTCCCTGGTCAGGGTAAGCATCACCATCGAATCTATGCCCAGGCTGCGAAGATTCGACAGGAATTTCAGTGAACGATCAAAGTGGCCCGCGCCTCGTACCGCATCGTTTCGCTCTCGCAGCCCCTCAAGGCTGATCTGATAATGTGAAGGTTTTCGAATTGCCGCTATCCTTTCAAGCGCGGCGGAAGAGACGGGATTGCCGAGAATTGCAAGGCCGAACCCATAATCCGATGCCGCCTCGTAGAGATCGAAGAAATACGGATAGAGAAACGGATTCCCGCCGGTGAAGGTCACATTTCCGTAAACATGTTTGTCATTGCAGAATGCGTAAAGGTCATCGAGGACGCGCAACGCCTGGTCATACGGCATATGAGCGCGGTCGCTCCGATCATAGCAATGCTTGCAATGCAGATCGCATGCCTGCGTAATATGCCACTGAAGGGTAAAGCCGCGTGCGACAAGATATTCCTCGTCAGTGACGACTCCCTGAGCGAATATGCCGGGATCCCGTTGTATTTTCGAGCAGGGCTGAACCAGAAGGCCGCGTTCGGCCGCCCTGCAGAGAACGTCGGCAAGAGCGCCGATTGTCGCGCTGCCTGTTCGGGCAAGATGCCTGATGTCGAGATCCTCGGCAACGATCTTCAATGCAAGCAGATCCTCCCGACTTGCCGCCTCGGTGTGGACCTCGCCGGTCTCCGGCATGCGCCAAGCAAGAACGAACTCTTCTCCTTTTTCCGGCTGGACGCGAGGTTCGGCTCCGGGGTTCAGCAGTACGGGAAGCCCGCGAAATCCGATCTTCACGATTCGGAGAGAAGGATTGACGACACGGATGTGCGATGTTGGCAGTGCCGGTTCGGGAAATGCTTCAACCAGAGCGCGTTCGCGCTCGACGGCAAAAAGGTCGCGCGCATAAGACGAACAAGCATTCTGCGAGATGAAATCGGCAAACTCCTTCGCAAGCGTCTCTTCATCGAGCAGGGCCGGCAAACGAGAAAGAAATTCGCTCCACAAGGACTTGCCCATCAGCGAAGCGGTTGCCGGGAAATATTTTCCGAGTGATTCGGCCTTAAATGTCATAAGGCATCAGTCCCGGATTCATATAACCCGTACAGTTCCGCGCCGGCGCGACTCATATGGATTTTCATCAACGAGCACATACAAGCCGGATGAGAATTTCCGTGCCGGCTACCAGGTTATCGACGCTGATATGCTCTTCAGGCGAGTGTATCTGCATCATGCCGTTCGAAATATTTACGCAGACTATTCCGCATGTATTGAAAATGTTGGCGTCCGATCCCCCGCCGGTTGTAATCCTTTGCGGTGTGACTCCGCAGGCGGTTATGGCCGCTTCAATATGCACGAGAAACGGCTCATTGTCGTCAAGGCGAAATCCCTCATATTCAGGCTCCATTTGAATATTCACGGCGGCACCATGGCGTCCGGCAATGCCTTCTGCAACCGCTTGAATGCGGGCGCGAAGTTCTCGCCGCAGATCGTCGTCATGCGTCCTGAATTCGCCGCAGATCGTCGCTTCCTTCGGCACGATATTCATCGCTGCGCCGCCCGTCAGCATGGAGACATTAAATGTCGTCCGATCATCAATACGGGCATTCGGCAGTTCCGCTATGATCTCCGCCGCTACGCGAACCGCATTGATGCCCTTCTCAGGCTCGATCCCGGCATGGGCCGCCCTTCCCAGCACGGCAATGCTGAACTGTTCACGCGCCGGGGCAGCTGTCACAATCAAGCCGGGCGGCCCGCTGATGTCGAGCACGACTGCGCGGCGGCTTTTCAGGCGCGACATATTCAGATTGCGAGCCCCCATGAGTCCCTGTTCCTCCCCCGAGGTAAGGACAATCTCGAGGTTTATCGCCGGGAGAAGATATTCCTGCATGATGCGCAACATCTCGACTATCTGAGCAAGCGCGCTCTTGTCGTCGGCTCCGAGGATCGTCGTTCCGGCCGAACGGATAATGCCGTCTTCAATGCGGCAATCAATGCCGGCGGTCGATTCAACCGTATCCATGTGAGCGGACAAAAGCAGCCAGGGGGCATTCGGCAGCGGAGAGGGCCTCGTAGCAATGAGATTAAACGAAGCGCCGTACGGCTGCCGCATGACCGTGCACCCGCATGCGGAAAGTGTCGGCTCAAGATAATCCGCTATCGCTGCCTCCTGCTGGGAGGGCGAGTCGATGCGTACCAGTTCGAGAAAGGTCTCGACCAGCCTCGTTCGGTTAATCATCGGTGGCTTCGCGACGGGTTCCATACTTCCGATTATTGTGAGCCAGAATCGCACATGAACTCAAGCACTGAAGAATATGGCCGAAAAGAATATATTGTATGAAACGCATGCACACCGTTATGCTAGGTCGAGTATGGGAATGAAGTCTGCAGCTAATCGCCCGGGAATGAACCTGTTGTATTACGTTCCGGCAGTGGTGTTCTGTTTCTGGTGTGCCTTGACCATGGCAAGCTCCGCTCTGGCCGTTGATCTGGCTTTTGTCGACGCCTACCACAAAAAAGACGTCCGTGTGCTGCAAAAATACCTCGACATATATGCAGGAACACCGGTCGAGCCCTATGTCCTTGCCGCGATGGTCGATGCAAAAGATGCGCAGGAGGGGATGCTATCGCCGTCGGTCGCGTCGGTTTTTGAAAAATATGCCGGGGTTCCGCCGATAGAAAAGCTGCGAGCCGCACTGCTCAAGTCGTGGGCGCGGCGCGGCGATTGGGAACAGTTCTCGCGCCATGTCAACCGGGTTCCGGACTGGCTTGCTGAAAAAGACCCGGAACTCGGCTGCGCAACAATCAATTTTCGCATGCTGCGAGGCGTGCCGCTGAACGGCATGCGGACATCGCTTTTTCAAGAGTTGGGCGAATTTCCGGTAGCATGTCCCTCTGCTTTTGCCGGCAGCGTTGCGTCAGGGGAGATCGCTCCGGCATCAGTCCGCGCAAAGATCCTCCAGATTGCTGCGTTCAAAGGGGAGTCAGACGCCCGCAGGCTGCTTGATACCGTTACGCCGGAGCTTGAGAAATCGAAGGTCAACACCGCAGGCTGGTCGGGCGCTGTCGCACTTGTTTCTGCAGCACGAGACGATTATCAGAACGCCCTTAGATTATATGAGAAATCGAGCGCCTCTTTTGACGCCGAAACAGGAAGAGATATCCTTGTCCACATCGGTGCGCTTGCCGCGAAAAAGACATCATTTGCGGCTCATGACATTATCAAGAGGGCCGACGGGTATCGCCGGGCAGTCTCTCAGCCGGCCGCAGAGTGGAGAACGCGGGCGGCAATACTCGCGGGGGCGTGGGGAGACGTCATAACGTCGATTGCAACGATGCCTGAGAGCGTGCGCAGCGAGCCGGTCTGGCAATATTGGCATGCGCGCGCGCTCCAGAAGCGCGGCAAGATGCTCGATGCCAGCCAACTGTATGCGGATCTCTCCCGCCAGCCGGGATATTACGGACTGCTGGCAGCCGAACGCATCGGACAGCGTCCTCCTTATCTTACCCTGACCTATCAGCCCGACCGGGACTTGATTGCCCAATTCGAGCATAATCCCGTGGCGTTGAGGGTTGTTGCGCTGCACAAAGCCGGACTCTGGGTTGAGGCGGCTTTTGAATGGAACCTGCTGCTCAAGGGAAGAGACAGCGCTACGCACTATGCGGCTGCTCATTTTGCGAAAGCAAAGTGCCTCATCGACAGACAGATCGGCGCAGCCCAGTATGCCCCTGAGCATATCGATCTCGAACTGCGTTTCCCGCTTGCCTTCCAGAAAGAAGTGCTCTCTTCGGCTCGAGATACCGGGCTCCCTCCGGAGCTGCTCTGGGCGGTCATGCGGCAGGAGAGCCGGTTCGTGCCCCACGCAGTATCGTCATCGGGTGCCGTCGGTTTGATGCAGTTGATGCCGGCCACTGCGAGGCTGGTTGCCGCAAAGGCGGGCCTCGTCGAAAAGCCTACGCGATCCGCTCTTATCTATCCGGAGCTCAATATTCCGCTTGGCGCAGCGTATCTCAACACGTTGCAGATGAAATACGAGCGCAATTACGCATTTATCGCAGCCGCATATAATGCCGGGCCGGGGCGGGTCGATCGGTGGCGAGTGCAGTTGGCAGGCACAGATCTCGAACAGTTCATCGAACTCATCCCCTATACGGAAACCCGTGATTATGCGAAGCAGGTGCTCTCCAATTTCGTGCTCTATTCATTCGTGCGCAACCAGACGCCGATATCCCTCGCGACCCTCCTCGCAAAGAAAACCTGAGCACGCCTCTCCGGCGCACACGACTTGCCTCACAGGGGCTAATCAGCTCGCTTGAGGGCGGATATCACGCACCGGCTATGCAGAACGCGGACTTAGCGGCGGCCTCCGAAGATAGAGCCGAGCACCCCCCGGATAATTTGCCTGCCTATCTGGCTGCCGATTGCATGCGCAGCACTCTTGGCGAGCGCTCCGATGAGAACGCCCGCCTCAGACTTCCCTTCTTTCTTCTCCGCGGGGGCTTCACCCGTATCATGGCGCGCCTTCAGCTTCTCATATGCCGATTCTCGGTCGACAGCCTTCTCATAATGGCCCGCGAGGGGGGATGACCGAATAACGGCGACGCGTTCCGCATCCGTAAGAGGCGCCATGCGGCTGTGCGGAGGACAGACGTATGCACGCTCGACAATGCTCGGGCTTCCCTTTGCATCGAGCAGCGAAACGAGTGCTTCTCCGACCGCCAACTCGGAAATGACCTTTTCGGTATTGAGCGACTTATTCTGGCGAAACGTGTCGGCAGCAGCCTTTACCGCCTTTTGATCCCGCGGAGAGAATGCTCGCAATGCATGCTGAACCCGGTTGCCAAGCTGCCCGAGGATGATATCCGGGATATCGAGCGGGTTCTGCGTTACAAAATATACGCCGATGCCTTTTGAGCGGATGAGACGCACAACCTGTTCTATCTTGTCCCTGAGCACATCCGCTATGTCGTCGAAGAGCAGGTGCGCCTCGTCGAAGAAGAAAACCAATTTCGGCTTCTTCGGATCGCCCACCTCCGGAAGATTCTCGAAGAGCTCCGAAAGCATCCAGAGCAAGAACATGGCATAGACCTTCGGCGACTGCATCAGTTTGCAGGCGTTGAGGATATTGATCGTGCCAAGTCCGTTGCCGTCGGTCTGCATGAAGTCATTCAGATCCAGGGCGGGTTCGCCGAAGAACTTATCGCCCCCCTGTTGTTCAAGGGCGAGAATATTGCGTTGAATTGCTCCGATGCTTGCCGTGGAAATGTTGCCGTAGTTGGTTTTGAATTCCGCAGCGTTGTCGCCAGCAAACTGCACCATCGAGCGCAGATCTTTCAGATCAAGCAGGAGATAGCCGTTGTCGTCCGCTATTTTATATATGATTGTCAGCACACCGCTCTGTACCTCGTTGAGATTCAGAATACGACTGAAGAGCAATGGGCCTATCTCCGAGACGGTCGTGCGCACTGGGTATCCCTGTTCGCCGAAAACATCCCAAAATACGACAGGGAAGCCCTGATAGGAAAACGGATCGAGTCCGAGAAGCTTCACCCGCTCGGCAACCTTCGGGTGATCGCCGCCTGCCTGGGCAATGCCCGAAAGATCGCCCTTCACGTCCGCCATAAAAACGGGCACGCCGATACTGCTGAACTGCTCGGCAAGAACCCGCAGCGAGACCGTCTTACCGGTTCCTGTAGCCCCCGCTATCAAACCATGGCGATTTGCCATGTTCGGGAGTAGAACTATATCCGCCTTGCCCTCAGTACGGGCAAGCAGCAATCCGTCAGCAACCTCCGTCATATATGCCTCCGCACATTTTCGTATGCAGTTACGATACTGAGCAATGTACCGGGATGTCAACGAATTGCACCAAGCTTGTCAGTCTGTGTTGTTTCCCGTTAATGTAGGGAAGAATGCGATATGCAGGAGGTGGCCTGAATGGTCCGCTATACGGGAATAAACCATCTTGCCTTTGCGACAAGCGATATGGATGCGACGGTCCGGTTTTGGCGCGATCTGCTCGGGTTGAGACTCGTCGTAACGCTTGGCGGAAAAGGGTACCGTCAATATTTTTTTGAGCTTTCCGAAAACGATCTCATCGCCTTTTTTGAGTGGCCCGATGTCCGGCCGATAGAAGAAAAAGATGCGGGAAGACCGGTCAAAGGTCCGTTCGGCTTTGATCATGTATCACTCGGAGTGGAAAATGCCGACCAGCTCTGGGAACTCAAGGATCGGCTGAATGCTGCAGGCATTTTCGTGACCGAGGTGCTCGATCAGGGATTTATCCATTCCGTCTTCAGTTTTGATCCGAACGGTATTGCGATAGAAATCAGCCATAATGTACCGGAGATCGACATCAGAAGACATCCGGCGATGGTTGACCCGAACCCGAAAGCCACGGCGATTGAAGGAAGCGATCCCGTCCCTGGCCAATGGCCAGCTCTTTCCGACCCGACACCGATGCATGAGCGGAAAGTCTATCCCGGCGAGGTAAAACTGGCATTGGGAAAGAAGAAATCGAAGTAGTCGGGCTCATTTCGATCTATTAAAAGCCGTCGTTGACTAAAGAAGGAGCACTGCATGACCTTACATGAACTAGCGGCAGAGCATGCCGGTGTGCGCGCTTCTCTCCTCGCGCTGAGCGACAGAAAACTTCCGTCCGCGGCAGTTCCTGAGACATGGACGCCCCGTCAAGTAGTGCATCATGTTCTTTTGGCGGATCGGGCTATTATCAGCCTGCTGGAACGCTTGTTCGACAAAATAACAGCCCCTGTCCAAGCCGATATGAGCGGGCCGCTCCCGATACGCACCGGGTTCTTCGGCTACGATAGAGAGCGGGTAAAAACAATGGCTGCAGTAAAGGGAACTGAACCCGACCCTGCGGTCTCGGACGAAAACCTCCGAAACATTGAAGCAGAGGTGAATTCACGTTACGACGCTTTACTGCTGAAGTCGGCAACGCACGATCTCCACGCGTCAGTCTTTCCGCATCGCTTTCTCGGTCAGTTGAATTTCTATGAATGGCTGGCCTTTGGTCTGGAACATGCAAAGCTGCATCTGCAGGTCCTGCAAAACAATTTGGATCCCCGCTGAATTTACTTGTTGTTTTTCCTGATTTAGCCACTCAGGTCTCTTGGGCTGGGCAGGACAGCTGTGGAGTACCTTTACGCGCCGCGGATACAGAGCTTGCTCTATCAAGCAGGCAAACGGCTGTCGTTGTAATACTTCCCTTTTATAAACGTGCAGATACAGGACGGCTGCTCAAGCCGAAATGAAATTCTGCTATGCCGTCTTATCGTCGTGCGATGATTTCGCATCATCGTCATGCGACATTGCTTTTTTAAAATCCCGTATGCCCTTACCGATACCGCTGCCGATCTCCGGCAGCTTGCTTGGGCCGAACACGAGCAGCACGATCCCGAGAATTAACAACAAATGCATGGGCTGAAATATTCCTGAAAACATGGATCCTCCTTGTTCATGCCTAATCTATCCGTGGATAGACAACAGCAGGCACGTCCCATCGATTCCTGATTTCACAAGCAGCACCGACTTGATTAAACGATAGCTGTGGATTCAGTATACCATAATGGTCGAACGGTATCGACGGAAAAGGACGGAGCAAGCAAGCTCAGCTTATGAACAACCTATGAGACATCCTGCCGTAAACAATAAAGAATAGCAGTTCTGAACGTGACGAATAAAAGGACGAACAAAAGATCGAACTATTCCGGCTGGCTGATTGCGCTGATTTTCATTGTAATTGCCCTGCCCGTAGGGTACGTCATTTATCAGTCGGATCTCATGCAATTCTTCCTGAATGAAGCCAGGATGCGGGCGTTTATCAGCTCACTTGGCCCATGGGGGCCTATCGGGATCATACTGTTGCAGGCATTACAGGTTGTCATCGCGCCTATCCCCGGTGAGGCGACGAATATCCTCGGGGGCTATCTTTACGGACCTTTGTGGGGAACTCTGTATTCAACAATCGGAGTAACCGTCGGTTCTTATCTCGCTTTTCTCTTCGCCCGTATTTTCGGGCAACCGTTTGTTGAAAAATATGCCAGCAAGGCATTGATTTCGCGATTTGATTATCTTTTGCACCATAAGGGAATGTTCATCGTTTTTCTGATTTTTCTCATCCCCGGCACGCCGAAAGATTCTTTGTGCTATCTGCTGGGGCTGGGCCATCTGACTTCGGTAGAATTTTTATTGCTGACGGGAATCGGCCGCCTCTTTGGAACATTTATCGAAACGCTCGGAGGCGATTATTTGCGCAATGAGCAGTATCAGGAACTGGCCGTTCTGGCAGGAGCAATTTTATTTGTCATTTTCGTCATCATGATCTACCAGAAAAAGCTTGAAGGCCTGTTCCGCAAGTGGCATAAGCCGAGAAAACCAAGTCCCTGCCACGGCAGCAAAAAAGATGAACGCTAAGGAACGCCGAATTTGTTTTCTCAATGCAGAGCAGTGTGCGAAGATCATCACGCCTTATACCTTCAATCATCACCACAGTTGTTTCTTTTGTCTTTTTGAATTTTTTGTGCGCCGCCTTTTGCTATAATGGGGCATCTTTCAAATCCATGGCCTGCGTAAAAGAAAGGGGGTAGTCATGGAAACTTCCGGTATGCTGCAGTATCTCAGTACACAGGCAGTTGCAGTGGGGCTTAAAGTACTCGGGGCAATCGTCATATGGATTGTCGGTACCTGGCTCATCCGTTTTGGGACAAACCTCTTAAAGCAGACCCTGTCTGCGCGACAACTCGATGTTACCCTCGTAACGTACATTGCTTCGGGCATAGCAGTTCTTCTGAAGGTCATCCTAATCGTTGCCATCTTCGGCTATTTCGGCGTCGAAACAACGTCGATAGCTGCCCTGCTTGCCGGCATCGGCCTAGCGGTCGGAACCATGTGGGGGGGACTGCTCGGAAATTTGGCGGCGGGGGCCTTCCTGGTTTTTTTGCGACCTTTCAAAGTGGGCGATTTTATCTCTGCCGGTGATATCATGGGGACTGTCAGAGAAATCGGCCTTCTGGTTACCGCCATTGACACCATGGACAACATCCACACCTTCGTAGGGAACAGCAAGATTCTTTCAGGGAACATCCAGAATTTCAGCACCAATCCATATCGCCGCGTTGATCTCAAGGCCCAGCTGAATCACGGGGTGAACCCTTCGGATGCCATGCGATTGCTCAAGGAGCATCTTGCGAAGATCCCTCATGTTCTCTCCGACCCTGCCCCGGATGTGGAGATTCTCGAATTCAATCTGGCCGGTCCGGTACTGGCAGTGCGGCCCTATTGCAACAATTACGACTACTGGCAGGTGTACTTTGATACCAATCGCGTCATTCGGGAGACATTTGGTGCGGCCAACTTCCCGGTTCCCGAGCAGCATGTGGCAATGAGGAATATCTGACCTCAGAGACCTGAGAAAACAACTTGTCGATTCGGTAGGCATTCGCGGGCGCCGATGCGCCGGCGCCCGGAACCCCGTTTTGCGGGGCACAATCTTCAATCATAGAAGAGGGAGGGCCATATCGCCATGGAAGAGCAAGAGATCCCTTTGGAGAATCTGCATGAGGAGATGCACCACAAGGCGCATGAAGGTGAACAGTGGATAACCCGGGTGGCATTGTCGGCGGCGATTTTTGCCG
>DATHDH010000172.1:0-5127 GCA_035319145.1 Dissulfurispiraceae bacterium
CGACGCGCGGCGGCGTGCCTGTCTTGAGGCGGCCGAGCTGAAATCCCAGCTCGCGAAGACAGTCCGCAAGCGTGACAGACGGAAATTCACCAGCCCGTCCGGCGGGAAAGCTCTCCATGCCGACGTGGATGAGCCCCTTTAAAAAAGTGCCGGTCGTCACGATTACCGCGCGCGCGCCATAAAACGCGCCAAACGCGCTCTCAATGCCTTGTACCGAACCGTTTTCAACCACGATACGCTCGACCATCGCCTGCTTCACCTGAAGCCTCGGCTCCATTTCAATAACCTGCTTCATGGTGGAACGATAAAGCAGGCGATCCGCCTGCGCGCGAAGCGACCAGACCGCGGGACCCTTCGAAAGATTCAGCATCCGGAACTGAATGCCGGAGCGATCGGTAACTTTCGCCATCTCGCCGCCGAGCGCATCTATTTCGCGGACAAGATGTCCCTTGGCGAGACCGCCGATGGCCGGATTGCACGAAAGTTGCGCGATGGTGTCGAGATTGATGGTGAAGAGGCAGGTCGTAAAGCCCATCCGGGCGGTTGCCAGGGCGGCTTCACAACCGGCATGACCCGCCCCGATCACAATGATATCAAAGTCTTGCTCTTTAAACATCAATGGCGTATTATAGCACTAATGAGAACGGCGGTTTTCCGGCACACGCTCGCGCTGTTACGTGATTCGATCCATAATGAACGTGTCTCTATCAAAGCAATTGCCGAGCGTATCCGCTACGATCCCGGTCTCTATTTCGCGACGCTTTCCGCGCTGAACCTCTCCGGCAGACAGGAAGAAGTCACCACCATTTCACAGGCAATCTCGATGATCGGCACCGATCTACTTGAACGCACCATTCTGGAGCAGGATCACTTTCTCGAAAGAGAATATTTGCTGCTCTGGACCTATGCGGTTCTGTGCGGCGAGATTGCGGCGCACGTGAATGACCACGCGGCTATCGGCGCCGATGAGGAAGCCTTCTTCGCCGCGGTGCTCCCTGTTCTCGGCATGCTTGCACTCCTTGAGCAGAAGCCGCTCTATCGCAGAGTGATAGATTTTCTCCTGCGGGTCCCTATTGAAGACAGAATCTATATCGAGCGGCAGCTCTTCGGAACCGACCACATCGAGCAGCTGCGTATGCATGTAGTCAGCCCGAAGCTTTATCGCGATCTGGTCTCTCTTATGGGCGTCATATTCGGTCCTGACGGCAAGCGACGCGAAAGACTCGAACAGACCGGCCGGCTCTCGATCGGGTTCAAGACGCTTCAGCTCTTTCAGTTGCGCGATGTTGCGGACGCCGGTGCGCAGTCGCTCCTGTTTCCCCTGGTTGTCGAGGCGCGCGAGCAGTTTCAGGAACTGAGCAAGCGCTTCTTTAAGCTCTCGGAGAAGGATACGGAGGAGCTTCTGTCCGATGTTATTGCAAGCTTCGAATCACTCTGTACCGAATTCAAGGTCGACGATGTTGCGCTCGCATATATCGCGGAGGCCCAAAGTTATCAGTATCCCGTCTACCTTTTTGCTACGAACAACAAGGCGTTCGACATCGAACTGCACAAGGCGTTTCAGGCGAACGCCGCCGGACAAACCGTATTGATTTATGGCGAGCCGAATGTCGGCAAACGCCTGCTTGCCGCCGCCCTGAGGGATCGCCCCGATAATCCTCGTCGCCTGAAGGCCTTCCTTGCCTTGCATTGCGGATCTATGAATGCCGAAACGCTCGAGATTGAGCTGTTCGGCGCAAAAGGCGGATTCATGGGCCTCGAAAAACAGAAAGGCCTCTTCGAACTTGCGCATGGCGGTACGCTCTTTCTGAAGGACATTGACCGCATTCCTGTTCATCAGCAGGACAAGCTTGCGGAAGTGCTGAAAGCAGGGGCCTTCTTCCGCATCGGCGGAACGGATGCGATTCCGTTTGATCTGAAATTCATGCTTTCAACGCGACTGAATATCGTTGAGGAGGCGACGGCCGGAAGATTTTCCCCGGCACTTGTCGAAGCGCTCTCCCCGTTTCCGATTCGCATCCCGCCGCTTCGCGAACGGCGCGAGGATATTCCGTTCATAGCCGAAGGAATCATCGAAAAGTATCAGCTCGGGTTGTATGATGAGGTTATGCTGCTCGGGCTGTATGAATATTTCGACAGGCAGGAGTTCCCCGACAATCTGCGCGACCTAAAGAGGCTTCTCTTCTTTCTCGGCGCCAAACACCTGGCGTACGCGTAGATACTCTACCAATCCCCAGAGCCCCGCAATCACGACGGAAAAGAACCAGAGCAGCGAGAGCGTCATCGATGCCTGCGGAGAAACACCGGCGGCGCCGAAGAAATAGATGAATGCATATTCACGGACTCCTATGCCCGAAATGGAGACCGGAAGCATGGTCGTGATGATTATTATCGGAAGATACAGCGCAACGGACAGAAAACTAATATCGAGGCCGAGCCCTTTTGCAAGGATATAGACGGCGGTAAACCCGAGAAGTTGCGTGCAGAGCGAATAAGCGAACGTCTTCATCAATACCGGCACGTTGGTGCGGTAGTGAGAAGCATACGATGAAAACTTCGCAAGAACTTTGATCGCGCCGACAGCGGGAAGAAAAAAGAGCATGGCCGAGATAACCGCGTATCCTGTGAAGAGAGCCGGCAGAAGCCAGACAAAAGCGGTCTTCTCAAAATATCCGATGCCGAACGGATAACAGATCATTCCGAGAAAGAGCAGGGCGCCAAGCCCGATATAGCGATCCATAAACACGGAGGCGACTCCTGCCGTGAGCGGACCGAATGACACACCAGGAGCGCCGTTTGCAGCCTTTCCATCAAACCCCTGTTGCCTGAGCAGCACCGTGAGATACCAAGCCTTCACCGCATCGCCGCCGACCAGCCCCGGCAGATATGTGTTGAAAAAGGTCCCTATCATGTAAAGGCCGAAAAGAACACGCGTGCGGATGGAACATGGAATCAGGAGTTGCCAGCGGAGCGCGGATATATACGTCGCAGCGAGATAGAGCAAAACTGCGATGAAGAAAGTTATCGGATCGATGCGGCGCACACTTGCAAGAATCGCCTCGCTGCCGATGCGCGAAAACAGAAATGAAAGAAGCCACCCGCTTACGAGCAGCTTCAGGAGGAGAAGCGCGCCTTTCCTTACAGTGCTAGGCACCGGGGCCGAGAATCTTCTTCATCGTATAGATCGGTTTCTTTTGGCTCTCGTGATAGACACGCACAATCATCTCGCCCAGCAGGCCCAGGCCGATAAATTGCACGCCGACAATGATCAGCAGCACGCCGAGCATAAGAAGCGGGCGTCCGCCGATCGCAAGACCGCAAAACAACTTTTCGAGCGCGAGATACCCGCATATGCCTGAGCCGGTCATTCCGAAGAGCACCCCGATCGGACCGAAAAACTGAATCGGTTTTGTCGAAAAGCTCTGCAGGAATTTTACCGTGATCAGATCCAGCAGAACCTTGATAGTCCGGCCGATGCCGTACTTCGACTTGCCGTGAAGGCGCGGGTGGTGCTTCGTCTCGATTTCCTTGATGCGGACGCCATACCAGCTCGCCACAGCAGGGATGAAACGGTGCATTTCACCGTACAGCCTGAGGTTCTTCACGACATCGCGGCGATAGGCTTTGAGCGAACATCCGTAGTCATGCAGTTGCACGCCGGTCACTTTGCTTATGAGCCAGTTGGCAATCATCGACGGCAGCCGGCGGGAGAGAAACGGGTCCTGCCGATTCTTGCGCCAACCGCTGACGAGATCCACATCCTTGATTGCTTCTAGTATCCTGCCGAGGTCGTCGGGATCGTTTTGGAGATCGCCGTCCATGGTGATGACGACATCGCCGCGCGAAAAATCGAACCCTGCCGCAAACGCAGCGGTCTGGCCGAAATTCCGGCGAAGACTGAGCACGACGATATTCGGATCCTTCTTCTGAATATCCTCAAGCAGCGGCAGCGTGGCATCCGTGCTTCCGTCATCGACAAAGATGATTTCATAACGGGTCTGCAGCTTGTCCAGCGCCTCCCTGAGCCGCTTATAGAGCACTGGAACATTTTCTTCTTCATTCAACAGCGGAATCACAAGGGAAACGGTCATATCCTTCTCCAACTGGACGCTAAAACGTTGTGGGACGCACTGCTGCGAGGCCCCTGAACCCGTAGCAGATGAATACCGAGTATTCGCGCAGAGGTCGTTGCCCTTTATCATATACCGGAATCACTCTTTTCTCAAAGCGCTCAAAGGCCCCGGCTACTGATTGCGGCAGGGTTGCGTTGCCTGCGGCAACGTATATGCCGTTGATTGCCTGCACGCCGGTTCGTTTCAGGGTTTCCGCCGCGCTGTTCATGTCCGGCCAGAAGTCGTACTGGTTCATCCGGCGGCCGTTGTTGATACAGTATGTCTTGGGATGCGTCGGCACATAAAACGCCAGTTCGCTCGCGACCTGATAGCTGTCTGAAAAAATGAGCACACCGCCCTGTTCGGTAAGCATCTTTTCGATGGCGCCAACCTGCGCTCCCATCTGCTGCCAGCCGCGGAGGCGTGCGGAGGGATCGAGTTTCACAGGAAGAAGAGTCGTTGCAGGCACTACATGCGCAGCAACGGTTGCCAACAGCGCCAGCGCAAAGCCAATGTGAAAAAAGCGCCTCAGACGTTCCCTTGTTTTTTCGGGCAGGCCATATCCGCCGAACGCGGCTGTACAGACTGCCGCCAATGCGGTTATATACCCGGTCATGGCCCAATTAGGCTGGACCTTCGCCTGCAGGCTCTTGGCGAGGAAAAAAACGATTATCGGCACGCCGAACCAGAAGAGGAATTGATGGCGCACGTCTTTCTTCAGCAGATGTTTTATGAAAAGCGCAGGGATGGTTAGAACAAACAGGATCGGCGTGACCGCTCCTATCTGGGAGCCGAGGAACTCGGCAAATGCCTGCGGCGTCAACTGCAGGCCAGAGGCAATATGGGCCTGGCCCGCGGTGTGGCGAAGAGTCACCCAGTCGTGCTGGGCATTCCAGACAATCACCGGCAAAAAAACGACAAGACTTACACCGGCGGCAAGATAGGGATACGGCGTCCGTAAAAGAGCACGCTTCTCCGAGAAGAGCAGGAAGAGCAACCCGCTCAGCAGAAAAAA
>DATHDH010000173.1:0-6748 GCA_035319145.1 Dissulfurispiraceae bacterium
AGCTTTGCGCAACCATTTCGGATGCTCAATCTTCTCGCTGCTACTGAGTACCGCAAGGTCTTTCAGTCCGAGATCCACACCTACGGTGTTGGCAGATGCCGGCAATGGCTTCGGTTCGCAGTCGCAAACCACCGAGGCGTAGTATTTGCCTGAGGATTCCTTGACTCTCCGTTACGCCCATCTTGCACAAGGACACAAATCGAAAGCCGTGGAATTACTGGATGAAAAAATGAATAACCGCAGAAGCCAAGAAGTTAATCAGTGTATAGATTATCTAAAGTTATCATAATTTTATCATAATCACGAAATGCACGACGAATAGATAGGATTGCGCAACTGATTGAAAAGAATGGTGGACGGTAAGGGATTCGAACCCTCGGCCCCCACGTTGCGAACGTGATGCTCTCCCAGCTGAGCTAACCGCCCATTCCCATTGCGAGATTTTTATTATATCACAAGATTCCCGCCCCTTGGGAAGCCGCGAGGGGAATGCAGTATAATAGCGAATGCAACACGATCGCGAACGTTTTCGCATCACACGGCCCCTAATTGCCGGGGTGCTCAACGATGAAGATGTAGGGCAACTCTCTCCGGATGATCTCGCATCTATCGATTTAATCGAACTGCGCATAGATTTATGTAGTGCCATGACGCCAAGCCGAGCGGAAGGTCTCCTGCGGTCTGCGCGAGAAAAGTTTGCAAAGCCGCTGCTTGCAACCGTCCGCCATCCCTCGGAAGGCGGAGAACAGGAATTCCCGGATCGCGTCGATCTCTATCGTGCTATGGCGCCCCATACTGATGCCGTCGACATCGAAATAAGTGCTGCGGGAGAGTTTGCGCAGGTCCGCACTATCTGCAATGCAACCGGCACGCTTCTAATCGGTTCCTATCACAACTTTTCCGCTACGCCCGACAATACGGCTCTCGAAGTCATTAACACGACCGGAAGGTCTCTTGGCGCGGATATCGTCAAACTTGCCCTGATGCCGCAGGATCGCGAGGATGTCGTGCGTCTTGCAGAGTTCACACTGCGCCACCGTACAGAGGGCATTATCGCAATCGCAATGGGCGCTCTCGGCATCGCATCGCGCGTCTTCATGCCGCTTATCGGCTCGCTTGCTACCTATGCGTCCGTTACGCGTACAACTGCACCGGGACAACTCTCCGCGACCGATGTCGCCGACCTATTTCGCAGGCTCAATATCCGCTAATTTCAGCTCCTGCTCCTTGCCGACCACGACAAGGATTGCACGGTCTGGATGCAGGTATTTCTGAGCAATCCGCAAAACGTCCTGCCTCGTAACTGCGTTTACGTACGCAGGATAACGCGCTACGAATTCGGTACCCAGTCCGAAAAAGTCGGCAGCTGCGAGAAAATCGGCAATCTTCCTGCTCGTTTCGAAGCGGCGCGGAAAACTGCCGGTCAGATAAGCCTTCGCATCCTGGAGCTCCTGTTCGGAAACCTGTTCTGAACGTATGCGCAGAAGCTGTCGGTGCATCTCCTGAATAACTGCCCCGGCGGTGGCATTCTTGGTCTGGACGATAATGCTGAACGTGCCCGGCTCCTGATTCACGCTGAAGCTGCTCGAAATTGAATAGGTGAGGCCCATTTCATCGCGAATCTTCTGCATGAGGCGCGAGGCGAAGCCCCCACCTCCCAATATGTAATTCATGACCTGCGCAGCGTAATAGTCAGGGTTGCTGCGCGATATCCCCTCATGCCCGAGGAGTATCGAGGCCTGCGTAATATCGCGGCCGATCACAACAGTCTTGGCAGTACTCTTGACAGCGACCTGCTCTCGACGTTCCTTCTCCGCCGCTTTCTGTTCGCCCCAGCGTCCGAAATGGCCTGCAACAAGACCGCGGACCTCCTGCGCGCTGATAGCGCCTGTGATTGCAATTGTCGTGCGTGAAGGGAGATAGTGATCGCGGTAGAATGCACGAATATCGTCACGGGTTATGCAATCAATCGATGCGGGGTCGCCTTCAGGCTCGCGACCGTACGGGTGCTGAGGACCGAACAGTTCCTGCGCAAAGCGCCGGCCGGCGACATAGCCGGGGTCTTCTTCTTTCTGGCGAAGGGCTCCCTTCGTAATGCCTTTTTTTCGTGCGATCTCCTCTTCAGGAAAGACGGGGTGCAACAGAACATCACTCAGCAGATGAAAGCCCGCATTCAGATCCTTGCGGAGCGATGCATACGAGATGAGCGTATAATCCTGAGAAACCGAAGCTGACAGAGAAGCTCCCAGAAACTCGATCTCTTCGCTGATGGCGGGGCCTGTCTTTTCTTCCGTACCGTCGGAGAGAAGCTTTGCCGTCAGATATGAAAGCCCGGCCTTTTCGGCAGGCTCATCACGCGGAGACGCCTTTATCAAAACGCTTACGGTAATGATGGGTAAAGCCTGCCGCTCGACATGAAGCACCTTAAGCCCGTTCGGCAGCACGAATTCATTGATATCCAACGCTGCGCACTGCCCATATCCGTACACGCCGATCACGATTGCCGCAATCAAAACAATAACAAGACAATTATTCTTCATGGAACCTTCCTGCGCTTAGTTCGATGTTTTTGCAGCCTGCTCGTTCTCTTTTTTTAAAGGCACCAGAATGCCGACTGTACTGTGATCGACTACCAGATATTTCCTTGCCACGGTGCGGACCATCTCGGGAGTGACGCTGCGCACTCCCTCCAGATATTTATCAAGAAGACGCCAGCCGCCGATCACCTCGAACATGCCGCGGTACAAAGCCTGCGAATATGTCGAGTCCTGGGCAAACACGAATGATGATTCGATGTGGTTCTTGACCTTTTCCACCTCACGCTCCGACGGCGGCTCCTGCTGCACGCGCTCTATTTCGGCAAACAGGGCCTTTTCGACAGCAGCGGCCTCAATTCCCGGCGTTGCGACGGCATCCAGCGTGAAGACATACGGATAACGGTTCAGGCCGCTGTAATCAGCCGACGCCTCAAGCGCGATACGCTTTTCGTAAACGAGGCTGCGGTACAGACGGCTGCTTTTCCCGCCCGACAAAATGGAAGACAGGACCTCCAGGGCATAACTATCCTCATGAGGAAGACTCGGGACCGGAAATGCGAGAATCACAGCCGGAAGCTCCGCCTCCTTCTTCAGAACGAAACGGCGCTGTCCGGTTTGCGGAGGTTCTTCAGTGACATATCGCCGTTCCCTTTTACCATATGCAGGTATCTTCCCGAAGGCCTGCTTCACTTCGGCCATAATTTTTGCAGGCTCGACATCGCCCGCTATCATGATAAATGCATTATCCGGCGCATAGAACTTTTTATAATGCGCCGCAAGGTCATCCCGCGAAATGTGCATAATGTCGCTCATCCATCCGATGACCGGGTTCCTGTATGGATGCGCCTGGAAAACCGTCGCCACGGTTTCTTCGTACAGAAGGCTCTGCGGTTCGTTGTCGTACCGCATGCGCCGCTCTTCCATCACGACATCACGCTCGGAGAGCGTCTCTTTCGGATCAAGCAGCAGATTGCGCATGCGGTCGGATTCAAGCGCAATGGAGAGCGAGATCCTGTCTGCCGCTATCGTCTGGAAATACATCGTGTAGTCTTTCGTGGTGAATGCATTGTCGGTGCCGCCGTTTCGCTGGATGATGTTCGAAAAGACCTTCGAGCCGTATTTCGGCGTGCCCTTGAACATCATATGCTCCAAAAGGTGGCTCATCCCGGACTTGCCGCACGGTTCGTCAAGCGACCCGACCCGATACCAAATTTGAAAAGTCGCCAGCGGGGCCTTGTGGTCTTCGATAATGAAAACCTTCAGCCCGTTCTGCAACGCAAACTCCTGCAGAGGCGCCGCTCCCGCCACCGGCATTACAGCCGACAATAAGAACACTGCTATCCAGAACAGACAATTCTTCTTCATCTTCACCTTCCGAAAATTCTTTCATGCGTAGTGCTCACGGAGAAAAGAGATGCCGACAACTTCAAGGATTTTACGGAACCTTTTCTTACATTATAGCATTGCACATTTGCGTCCGTGACAATGAGGGGTGCGGTATAATGAAAATATGACAATGCACGCATAGTAAGGAGTCCGACATGAAGAGAAGAGACTTCATAAGGTTAAGTGCCCTCACAAGTCTGACAGTTGCCGCCGGAATCGATTCTTTTCTGGCCAAGGCGTTTGCTGCTGCTCCGCCAGTCGACCTGGCCGTGGTTACCGGACCCTCGCCCGCAAAGATTACGGCTGCTGCCGTCGACGCGCTCGGAGGCATCCGATCATTCATAAGCCGCGGGGACGTCGTGGTCGTCAAACCGAATATCGGATGGGACAGGACCCCTGAATATGCGGCAAATACCAACCCCGAAGTTGTCGGCGCGATTGTCAGGCTCTGCCTTGAGGCCGGCGCTAAAAAGGTGAAGGTGTTTGATCGCCCGGTCAATGACCCCCGGCGCTGCTATGTCCAGAGCGGCATTGCCGAAGCCGTCAAGTCGTCCGGCGCTGAATTGAGTTATATTGATGACCGCAAATTCCGGGATACGAAGATCAATGGTTCGGCCCTGAAATCCTGGCCCCTGTATTCTGAACTTATGGAGGCCGACAAGGTCATCAACGTTCCGATTGCCAAGCACCACAGCCTTGCACGGCTGACCATGGGCATGAAGAACTGGATGGGCGTCATGGGGGGATCACGTTGGTCCATTCACCAGAAGATCGATGAGAGCCTTGTTGATTTGGCGACGGCCATAAAGCCGACGCTTGTGATTCTTGATGCCGTTCGGATCCTGACGGCGAATGGGCCGCAAGGCGGAAACCTTAAAGACGTGAAGAAACTCGATACGGTAGTGGCCGGCGTAAACCAGGTCGCCGTTGATGCTTACGGAGCCTCGCTCTTCGGCATGAAGCCTGCCGACCTCGGATACCTGCGCATCGCCGCGCAGAAAGGTCTGGGCCCGTTGGACATTTCGAGGATGAAGATTAAGAAAGTCACTGTCTCATGACGATGCGCGGTATCCGCATCGTCGTTCAGGGCGCGTTTCTCCTTCTCTTTGTCTTCCTCTTTCTGCAGACGGAATCGAAGGGGAATGACGAACTCGGCTATCCCGTACGCCTGTTCCTTGATTTCGATCCATTGATACTCATCACGACGCTCCTTTCCGCACATGCCGCTGCAACCGGCTTTCTGTTCTCTCTCGTTGTTATCGCGGGAACGATTCTGCTCGGACGTGTTTTTTGCGGATGGATCTGTCCGTTCGGCACCCTCCACAACATGGTGGGTGCCTTCAGCAGACGTGCTTCGAAACTTTCTCCCCGCTGGAATATGCTGAAATACCTGCTGCTCGTTTTCTTGCTCGTATCGGCCCTCTTCGGCATGCAACTCGTCGGGCTTTTCGATCCGCTTTCACTGCTCATCAGATCGTTCTCCGTCGGGATTTATCCCGCAATTGCCTCACTGACCAATGCTTCGCTCGATGTCCTGTACGGCACTGGCAATGCAACAGTGAACTCGCTTGCCGATATCCTCTCAGACCTGGTCAAGAAGCTCTATATGCCTTTTCAGCAACCGTTTTACGAACAGGGGTGGTTCGTCAGCCTTATTTTTTTCGGCCTTCTCGGTCTCAACTTCGTTGAAAAACGCTTCTGGTGCCGGAATCTCTGTCCGCTCGGTGCGTTGCTCGGCCTGCTTTCTCGCCAGTCATTGCTGAAACGCTCCGTGAGCGAAGGATGCAACGAGTGCGGATCATGCAACCGCGTCTGTCAGGGCGGAGCGACACCCCACGAAAAAGGGCAGTGGCAGCCGACTGAATGTCTGTATTGCTGGAATTGTGATGATGTCTGTCCGAAGAATGCGGTCAGCTTCGGGTTCGGCGCAAAGACGCAAACCGGTTCGCTCGATATCGGGCGCCGCCGCATTGTTACAGCAGCGTTGTCGGGGGCTGTTGCTGTGCCGATGCTTCGCACGACGCCTCTTGCCAGGCAAGGCTTTCACAATCCGGCACTCGTGCGTCCGCCGGGCTCGCTGGAAGAGCATGAATTCCTTCGGCGATGCGTGAAGTGCGGCGAATGCATGAAGGTCTGCATTACCGGCGGGCTACAGCCGACACTCATGGAGGCTGGGCTTGAAGGGATTTGGTCGCCGCTGCTCATTCCGAAAATCGGGTATTGCGAATATCGTTGCACCCTCTGCGGACAGGTCTGCCCCACCGGCGCCATTAGCAAGCTCACGATTGAAGAAAAAGCGAAGGTCAGCATCGGCATCGCAATGATAGACAAGGGACGCTGCCTGCCGTATGCTCACAGCACGCCGTGCATTGTCTGCGAAGAGGTCTGCCCGACCGGCAAGAAGGCCATCTGGCTCGAAGAGGTGAAGGTCAAAGATGCCGAGGGCAAGATCGTGATGGTCAAACAGCCGCACGTCGATCTGAAAACCTGTATCGGCTGCGGGATATGCGAAGCGAGATGTCCCGTGCTCGATAAACCCGCCATTTACATATCGAGCATCGGCGAGACGAGATCAAAGACGAACAAATTGCTTTTGTAAGACCCCCCCGCCGGATTTATGCGGCGGGATAAGACTAGTGCGCGATTATGGCGGCACCTGTCACCTTCTGGTATACTGACACATACGGGGCGAATGACTGACCTTCCGTCATGCCTTGGAAAAGGAGGCCGTTTTGGCAAAGCACGCTGGAGTTTACAAGAGTGAAAAAAGGAAGAAAGAACTGCAACGACTAAAAAAACAGGAGGAAAAACGGCAGAAACGGCAG
>DATHDH010000174.1:0-8418 GCA_035319145.1 Dissulfurispiraceae bacterium
GTTGCTGCCAATTCAGAGCTTCGCAGCCGGATGGAGGCGATGGCTGCTGAGCGCGCGGTCGATCTTTACCTGCCGTCGCGGCGGCTATGTACCGACAACGCCGCTATGATAGCTGCAGCAGGCTATCGTCATGCCCTTGCCGGAGACTTCAGCGACGACACGCTGAACGCCCGGGCCCGTCTTCCGCTCGGCCGCTTGCATACTGCCTGACCGCTTTGTCATAGTAACGTGAATCAGCGCAATCTGACGCCCCGATGCGCGCAGTCGGGAACACATAGGGAGGATGGAGCATGCTCGTCGGTATAATGTCTGATACACACGATCACCTCGACAACATGAAGAAAGCCGTGGCATTGTTTCAGGAAAAGGGCGTATCGCACATTATCCATGCCGGCGATTTCACCTCGCCGTTTGCCTTTCGTGCGCTGAAGGGCTTTCAGGGCGGCCTCACGGCTATCTTCGGCAATAATGACGGGGATCGGATAATGATCAAGAAGATGTTCGGAGAGTCCGTGCATGTGCAGCCGTATGTCTTTTCCCTGCATGAACGAAAATTTGTTGTTGTTCATGAGCATTATGTCGTCGATGCGCTTGCCGCCAGTGGAATGTACGACGTTGTCGTTTACGGCCACACCCACGAACCTGTGATAAAGACCGTCGGGAATACTCTCGTCCTCAATCCCGGGGAAGCCTGCGGCTGGCTCTACGGCAAGCCGACTGTGGCGTTGCTCAATCTTGATAACCTCAATGCAGAAATAGTGCCGCTCTTCTGATTCGTTACATCGTTTGTTTCAGATTTCGAATTCTTCGCCCCTGCTGGGTACATGAACTTTATTCTGCAGCTTCGATCCCACGATGTCCGCAAATTCTTCGGCCACGGTCTCTTCAGCGTGGATAATGAAAATCTCCGGCTTGTTGGCGAAGGTCTGGATCCAGTCGAGCAGTTCCTTCTGGTCGGCGTGCGCTGAAAAGCCGCCTATGGTATAAATTTTTGCCCTAACAGCAATATCTTCTCCGAGAATATTGACATGCCTTCTTCCATCGACGATTTCTCTTCCGAGAGTCCCCTCAGCCTGGAAACCGACAAAAATGACCGAGCATTCAGGTCGCCAGAGGTTATGTTTGAGATGGTGGCGTATCCTGCCGCCTTCGCACATGCCGCTGCCAGCCATAATGACAATACCGGAACGGATGCGGTTTATCGCCATGGATTCTTCAGTATTCTTGGTGAAGTGCAGTTTCAGAGATGTTCCAATCCCGTTTCGAAGGAGCGAAGACGCTTCCGCATCGTAAAGCTCGGGGTGGTCGAGATAGACGGCGGTGGCTTCCTCGGCAAGGGGGCTGTCAACATAGACATCAATCGGCTTAAGCTTGCCGTCGATGACCATTTGGTTCAGCAAATACAGAATATCCTGGGTTCGCCCAACGGCGAAGGCGGGAATCAGGACATTCCCCCCGCGGCGGAATGTGGAAGTAATTGCCTCCAGAAGTTCTCCAACACTGCTCTCGAAGGGCTTGTGCAGGCGATTGCCATATGTCGCTTCCATGACAACATAGTCGGCGGTTTCGGCATGCTGGGGATCAGCAATGATCGGATTGCCGTGTTTCCCGATGTCGCCGGAGAACAGAATGCGTTTTGCTCCTGCATTGCCCTGAAAATTTACCTCGAGACTGCCGGAGCCGAGAATATGCCCGGCATCGAAGAAACGGTATTTGAACCCATCGAGGAGAAGTTTCTGCTGGTTGTATTGCCGTCTTTCAAAACGCTTCATCGTGGCGCGTACATCATCCGCCGTATACAGGGGTTCGATTACCTGTTCGAGGCCTGCCCGTCTGTTTTTTTTCGTCTGCCATTCCGCATCTTTTTCCTGAATCTGCGCGGTGTCGTTCAGGAGGATCTCCGCCAGATCGACGGTGGCATCAGTTGCTATGATAGTGCCGGCATACCCCTCTTTCACCAGCCTGGGGAGCATGCCGGAATGGTCCATATGCGCATGCGTCAGAAAGACATGATCGATTGTGGTCGGATCAAAAGGGAACGGTTGGTGATTGAGCGCATTGCTGTTCTTCCCCTGGTGCATGCCGCAGTCAATCAGGATTCTGGAGGAATTGAAATCAAGCAGTGTGGCAGATCCGGTAACGGTACGTGTCGCTCCAAAAAATTTCATTTTCATAGTTCAGCTCCATCGATGCTTTTCAGGCCAGCCTGCACGGCGAGCCGACATGCGGACTTGTATTCATCATGAGTAATTGTACGGTTATTTCAGGGAATTTGTTCGCCGTGAAACAGAGATAGTATTGGTCCACGATGTTTACACAAGAACCCGCGTCGAAAGATATCGAAAGATATGCCGCTCTCACCTTCATGCGTACATCATACCGCATTTTGCGACAGGCTGTAAAAATCAGCTACTGGAGCCGTTTTACGTTCCTTCAACGCACCTATATGCTATAATGAAACGTTCGGAGGGAATAGCGTGGCTTCTGTATCGGTGGCAAATCTTAAACCTGGGATGAAGCTTTCTCGAGCGGTCGTGAACGACAGCGGCATGGTTTTGCTGCCGCAAGGCACGGTGCTGACCGATTCGTTGATACAACGCATCGAGAATATGAATCTGACATCGATCAGCGTTGAAGGCGGAGCCGAATCGAGAAAACCGAAGGAGGAGGTTCTTGCCGAGCTTGAACACCGATTTCGGAAGTCCGACGACCAGCCGTTGATGCAGGTCATCAAACGGGCCATGCGTGAACATCTCGAGGCGGTGTACAACAAATGATCGATAAGGATGTCCGTGCCATTCGTGCCGAGATTGAGCGCATTGATACCCTTCCTACCATTCCGACCATTCTCAAAAAGCTCCTGAGCGTAATTGAAAATCCGAAGGCATCGCTGTCGACTATTGGAAGCTTTGTCTCCAACGATCCGGTGTTGACGTCGCGAGTCCTGCGAATGGTAAATTCCCCTCTCTATGGATTCCCCGGGCGGATATCGTCGGTCAATCAGGCATTGATCCTTCTCGGACTGAATGTGGTTCGCGGCCTGCTCCTCGGCGTCTCGGTCTTTGAGGCCATGCAGAAGGCGATGTTCGGCCTTTGGGAACACTCTCTGGGGACTGCCGTTGCCGCTCGTATTATCGCGAAGCGAAAGAAACTGAGCGAGCCTGAGGAAGTATCAGTTGCCGCGCTTTTGCATGACCTCGGCAAGGTCGCTTTCAGTCTGAAATTTCCTGCGGAATATGAAAATCTCCTCAAGGACGTGGAAGATCGGTCTTTGCTGATTGTCGAAGGCGAGAAGGAGTTTTTCGGCGTTACCCACGCCGATGCAGGCGCCTGGGTGGCGAAGCGCTGGAATTTTCCTCCCAATCTCATAGAAATAATTGAGTATCATCATAAACCCCACCTTGCGAAAAACTTTGGTACTCAAGCCGCCGTCGTGCATCTTGCCGATATCCTTATCCGTGCCCGCGGGTTCGGTTTCGCCGGTGATTCTCTTGTCCCGCATCTGAATCAGGCCGCATGGTACGGCCTCGGGCTGACGGAGAACGACCTCAAAGACATGCTGAGTGAGCTCGAAGAGTCGCTTGCGGAAGCGAGTGACTTCGTGCTGTCAGATGACTGATGCCATTGTTTTTATTTCCCGGGATATTGTCCTCACCAGCATAATCCAGCGTCTGCTCGGCGCCTTTCAGGTATCCTGCTTTAAAGACATGCAGCATGCCTTGGATCTCATCTACCATTCCCAGCCGCGCATGCTGATTTTCGATGTAGAAAACACCGAGAATCCTGATGTGCACATGCTCAACGATCTGAAGAGCGACCCAGTTTTCGGCCAAATTCCCCTTCTCGTCATTCTGCCCGATACGTTGCACAGAATCTCCTGGGAAACACTTTTTGCGGATGACTATCTCCGGCGTCGAGATGTCGAAGGAGAGATTCTTACCCGTGTGGCGCTCTGCCTGTCGCGTTCGGACAGGATCGTCGAGATCAATCCGCTTACGCGTCTGCCCGGAAATATTACGATTACGCGACAGATACAACACCGTCTCGATGCCGGAGACATATTTGCCCTTGCATACGCCGACCTCGACTATTTCAAGCCTTTCAATGACAAGTACGGCTTCAGCCGGGGCGATGAAGTGATCAGGATGGTCGGCAGGCTCATCCTGAATCTGGTTCGCGAGGAGCAGCCGAGCGGCAGCTTCGTCGGGCATGTCGGCGGCGACGACTACGTATTTATCACGTTGGTGGACATCGTGGAGGCTGCATCAGAACGTATTCTGCAGTATCATGAGCAGATCGTCCCGACGTTTTATGACCCCGAAGACCGGGAGCGCGGATCCATTATCTCTATCGACCGCGAGAACCGGGAGCGCGTATTTCCTCTCATGTCCCTTTCAATCGGAGTTGCCCATAACCGCGTGCGTTCTTTCAGCCATTACGGGGAAATGGTGGAAGTTGCTGCCGAGATGAAGAAATATTCAAAAACCAAGACGGGAAGCAGTCTCAGCATGGATAGGCGCGGACCTTCCGGCCTGCCGGCGCGGTAACCTCGACTCACTCAAACATCTTTATCATCGAGTCAGCCTGAACTTCCAGCGACTTCATCGTATCGGCCATCGAAGCATAATGCTCTTTTGTCCGGCAAAGCTCATCGGCAATGTTGAGCGCTGCAAGGATTGTCGCACGAAGAGGGGTGATGGACGGGAAGCTGCCGTAAATCCCTTGCAATTCGGCATGTACGCGCCCTGCAACCTTTTCCATGTGTTCGGGGGAAGAATCCCCCTTAATGACATATTTCTGGCCGAGAATGGTTATTTCGACGCTGTGCATCAGGATGAGCCGTCTTCGGACATCAGGTCGAGTTCATCGAGCAGCGACTCGATCTGATCCTTCACAGTAGCCCTCTCGTTCGCAAGCCGGGCTATTTCCGCGTCCTTTACTTGAATGGTCTGCTCAAGAGCAGCAACCCGCTTCGCCATTTCATCTTTTTCTTCCTTGAGCTGGCGGACCTTCTCAACGGCTTGTAAAATCTTCTGTTCAATCGAAAAAGCGGCGGACGTATTCATCCGGACCTCCTTGGGACTCAATATGTCGGGCTCAACGGGAAAGAGCGTATCCATATCCTCATAGCTTGCCGAACCGCTTCTGCACGGAACGGATGTCAGTATCGCCCTGCATGCGAAGATAGTGAAAATATGATGTCAAAACCTTCTTCACATAGTTTTGCGTTTCATAATATGGAATATCTTCAATAAATTCGTCAACAGAAGCGTAGCTGCCGTTACGGACCCAGTCTCGGACCGCCTCTTCCCCCGCATTGTAAGCCGCAACAGCATAGGGTATTCCGCCAAACTCACCGATAAGACGGCTCAGATATGCTGCGCCCAGCACGACGTTTGTCTTGGGATGAGTAAGCGATTCATTGCCCCGAAACGGTGTATCGATCTCGCTTGCTATGCGCTTGGCCGTCTCCGGCATCAGCTGCATCAGCCCGAGTGCTCCGGCAATGGACCGGGCATCGGATGCAAATCGTGATTCCTCCCTTATTACCGCAAGGAGAAGGTACGGATCGAGGCCGGTCCGGGCGGCGGCGTCCTCGATCTCTCCGCGATATGCCATCGGGTAGTAGAGGTCATGAATGTCGGGCGAGTAGGGCACCTTGACCGCCGTGAGCATTGACTGCTTATAATCACCCGTCCTGCGCAGTTCCTCACTGATTGCGATGAGTTTGTCGTGGGACGACACCCTGCTCGCCAAGGCCTGGAATTCAGCGGAGGCTTCCTGTTTAAAGCCAAGCCCCTTCAGGGTTTCGGTTCTTTCGGTGACGTAACGGCGTGTGTCCGGGTCGCCGTATGATATGCCGGGCAGCGGGATTGTCCTGCGAACGCCGGCCAGGAAGCCATAGAAGTCGAGGCCTGAGGGGCTGCGGCTTACTGTGCCCTCATCTGTCTGCTCTTCTGCCCGTTGTCGCCAGTACTGATATTTCGGGCTTCCGTATACCGACGCAAGCCGGGAGAACTGAGCCGCGGCCTTCCCAAAGTCTTTCTGACGATACGATGTCCATCCGATGAGCCACTGTGCTTCTTCACGTTCAGAGGGATAACGGGACGCAACCTTTTCATACATCAGAACTGCCGCATCGGGATCCCCCAGTCGTCGTTTCTTTGTGGCATAGGAAAGGAGGAGCGCTCCGGTGCGGCTCTCACGAAGGCGCAGAAGCGCATCGATCTTTTCTTCGAACGCCTCCAGGCGGTTTGCGCGGAGCAGCGATCTCGCATGCCAATAGGTGTTCCCGAGTTTTCCATAGAGTACGGCAGCGTCGGGGTACTTCTTCTGGCGGAACAGTGCATATGCGAGCCCCGGTTCCGCCGAGGCGCGCAGACGGGGATTGATGGCTACCGTATCGCGGAAGTATTGTTCCGCCTCCGGAAAATACCATGCTGCATTGAGATTTTTGGCCTTTACGAGCATATTTTCAGCGGTTATCTCGCCCTTCAATTCTCCGGCCGCGGCCCGAGCAAAAGGAGTGACCGTCGTATAGAGATCGCGAAATAGCTTTTGTGCACTGCTGTTCTTTCCTTGAGATTTGAGATGCAGGGCATACGTATACTTGATGGCTGCATCGGTCGGATACTCGCTCAAATATCGCGACATCAGATCGTCCAGTTCAGGCGATTCTCCTTTTTTCGCGCACTCGATCTCTATGAGTTTCATTTGTCTCAGGAGCGGAGAGTCTTTCCGATAGGCTTGTCCGCGGCGAATATCCTGCAGCGCATGATCAACATCGCCCAGGGCAAGATATGCCTTTGCGCGCCAGAACAGCGCATAGTCGGTTAGCGAAGGGAGCCCTGCGAGAGCCTCGGTCAACTGGGCAACCGCCCGGTCATTCATACCCGTATCCAGCGCCAGTTTGCCTTCATAAAGCGCTACTGCCGCTCCCGGCCTGGAAGGAATATTTTCCTTACTGTCAGCCTGCGCACAGAGGGAATGGCCGGGGAAGGACAGCAGTATGCAGACAAAGATGCCGATGAATGACTTCATCTGCATACGTTAGCACAATCATTTTTGCGGCAACAAACACGCGTGCGGCAGACCGTTATTTTATGTGAAGTAATGACTGGAGGCGTCCTGTCGGCGCAATATTCTGTATATATTGCCTGACTGGCCAAAGCAGTCGCTGTGGTACAATATCGAACATACTGGAGAACAACGATTTTTTATGCAAATTCGATTGACTACCGATGAAACCGTCCCCGTCGCCCAGGGCGAAAGCGTTCAGGACGCACTGAAACATGCCGGCATAGACCTTGTCTCTTCATGCGGAGGGAAGGGGACATGCGGCAAATGCAAGGTCAGGATAGTGCAGGGCGACTATCGCGAATCCGGCAATGCCCGTCTGACGGTTCAAGAGCGCGGCAGCGGACTGGTACTTGCCTGCCGGACTTTTCCTGTAGGCGATCTTGTCGTCGAAATCCCGAAGGTATCACGCCTTGTCGTTGGCGATAAAATCGCTGTTTCCCGCATGCGGGAACTGGCCGCATACATGCGGTCTTACGGCGTCACGTCGTCTCCGCTTACCAGCAGGCTCGACATCGAACTGCCGCCTCCGACGCTCACGGACAGCATCAGCGATCTCGAGCGCCTGAAAAGGGAGCTTTCGAAGCATGGATTTGGAGGCGTGCGCTTTTCGCACCGGTTTGCTGAAACTATGCCCGCTGTTCTGCGGGGCTCAGCATGGAACGTTTCTCTCACTTATATAGAGGGTGACGGCATCCGTGACGAGGCCCTGTTCCTTTCGCCGCAGGACGATGCCGCACAGCGTTATGGCATTGCGGTTGATGTCGGCACAACCACGCTCGTTCTCTATCTTGTGCGCCTGCTCGACGGCGAGGTCATCGATATCGCTTCGACCTACAATTCACAGATGCAGTACGGCGACGACGTCATTTCCCGTATCGTATATGCGACGGAACAGGCCGGTGCTGAGCGCGGACTTGCAGAGTTGCAGGACGCCGTAGTGTCGGACATCAACGCCCTGGCGGCGACGCTCTGCGGGCGCCATGCGGTTGATGCTGCGGTAATTGATGCCGTCGTGTTGGCCGGCAATACGACGATGTCGCACATCTTCTGGCGGCTCGATCCGTCGTCGATCCGGGAAGAGCCCTATATACCGGCGTTGAATTATTTCCCGCTCTGGAAGGCCGGTACACAACGCATTGCAGTCAATCCTCAGGCGCCTGTATATACGTTGCCATGCGTCGCCAGTTATGTCGGCGGAGACATTGTCGCCGGTGTGCTTGCTGCAAAGATGCACCGGCGGAGCGAGATAACCCTGCTGATGGACATCGGGACGAACGGCGAACTTGTCGTCGGGAATAATGAATGGCTGGTCACCGCTGCCTGTTCCGCCGGTCCCTG
>DATHDH010000175.1:0-14020 GCA_035319145.1 Dissulfurispiraceae bacterium
AGTCGGCAAAACGCATATCTTAGATGGGCGCGTCCCTCATTGTCTGCTTCTGGAGATCTTCACGAAAGAGGGCATCGGCACCGAAATTGTAGCCTGAGCGGCGCAGGGGGCTACGGATAAGGACCGAGCCCCTTCAGCCCCGCTGATTCTTCGAATCCGAGCATGATGTTCATATTCTGTATAGCCTGCCCCGATGCGCCCTTCACGAGGTTGTCGATTGCCGCCACCGTGACGAGCGTATTCGTCCGTTCGTTGACCTTCAAGCCAATCATGCAGTGATTGCTCCCCCGAACATACTTGGTATTCGGCAAAGTCCCGTTTTCGAGGACATGAACAAACGGCTCATCGCCATAAGCTTTTGCATAGAGCTTTATCACCGTCTCGGTGTCGATTGAAGCCGTCAGTCGCGCATATGCCGTTGTCAGGATGCCCCGATCCATAGGGACGAGGTGCGGCGTAAAGTTCATTACAAGCTCCCTGCCGGCCACCCTGGAAAGCTCCTGCTCGATCTCGGGAGTATGCCGGTGCGTCGCGATGCCATACGCCTTGAACCCGTCATTCACTTCACAGAACGCTATGGCAAGGTCCGATTTGCGCCCTGCTCCGGAAGCTCCTGACTTGGAATCAATGACAATGCTTCCGCTGTCGATTACCCCCTTCTTCAAGGCCGGCATAAGCGCCAAAATCGCGCTTGTCGGATAACAGCCCGGATTCGCAATCAGCCGAGACTTTTTGATCTGTTTGCGATAGATCTCCGGCAGGCCGTAGACAGCCTTTTTCAGGGTATTCCGGAAGCGGTGAGGTGTCTTGTACCATGCCTCATAGACTTCCGGAGACCGCAGGCGATAATCAGCCGAAAGGTCGATGACCTTCTTGCCTGCTTGAAAAAATGCATCGACAGCCTCCTGTGACGCCGCATGCGGAAGTGCCAGAAAAAATATATCCGCCTTCTGTATCAGGGCGGCCACATCAAGAGGCTCGTATACGAGACCGTGATATCCGACGAGGTGCGGAAAGAGATCGGTCACCCGTTTCCCTGCCGATCGTTCGGATGTCACCGCCGTGATCTCGACCTCGGGGTGCTGCGCAAGTATCCGAAGCAATTCCGCCCCGGTATATCCGCTGCCGCCACAGATACCGACCTTCACCATGCGATTCCTCCTCAAGGCAATCGATAACAAAAAGGCCCGTTCACTGAACGGGCCTCATGCAATCCTGAAATGTATCTGAAACAATTAACGTTTCGAGAACTGGAACCGGGCCCGTGCACCCTTCTGACCGAATTTCTTGCGCTCAACTTCTCTCGGGTCTCTCGTAAGGAGCCCCTCCTTCTTGAGCTTGCTCTTGAATTCGGCATCAAGCTCGACCAGGGCGCGGGAGATGCCGTGACGGAGCGCGCCCGCCTGGCCGCTGAGACCGCCGCCGAGCACCTTTGCCTTGACGTCGAATTTGCCGATTACACCCGCTACCGTCAGCGGCTGGCGGATAATCATGCGCAGGGTTTCGCGAGGGAAATACGTATCGATGTCGCGGTTGTTGACCAAGATGCGGCCCGTCCCCGGTGTGATAGTCACTGAAGCTATGGAACGCTTTCTTCTGCCCGTTGCACCGTATTCAATTGAAGCCATTGTATCCCAACTCCTTATTTCGAAATGTCGACCAATTCAGGTTTCTGGGCCGCATGATCATGCTTGTCGCCGGTGTAAACCTTCAACTTCTTGATCATCTGCCTGCCGAGTCGGTTCTTCGGAAGCATTCCCCAGACCGCGTCACGAATGACTTCTGCGGAATCTTTCTCCATGCGATCCTTGAGGGAGATCTCCTTGATATGCCCGATGTAACCGCTGTGGCTGTAATACATTTTATCGGTCATCTTCTTGCCGGTCACCCGAACCTTGTCGGCATTCACGACAATGACAAAATCTCCGGTATCGACGTTCGGCGTGAAAATCGGCTTGTTCTTGCCGCGCAGATACATGGCAACTCGTGTCGCCATACGGCCAAGCACCTGATCTTTTGCGTCGACGACGTACCACTTGCGGTCTACGTCACTCTTTTTTGCAAACTTCGTACTCTTCATGTCGTTCTACCTTCCTTACAAACAAATGCGCAAACCGGATCTCATTAAGCTCAGAGGTAATAAATTAATCCAAATCCATTTGATTTGTCAACATTCCGCACCGGCTGATATAATAGCCGCGATGAAACGAGCACTTACCATCGCCGGCTCCGACCCCACCGGCGGCGCCGGCCTCCAGGCGGATATCAAGACGTTTCATGCCTGCGGCGTTTATGGGCTGTCGGCGGTCGCTGCTCTAACGGCACAAAACACGGCGATGGTCGCCAAGAGCCAGGCAGTCCCTCCGGAATTCCTGAAAAAACAGCTTGATACCCTCCTCAGCGATATCAGGCCCGACGCGGTCAAGACCGGCATGCTGTACTCCGTCGGCTCGATCCTTGTCGTTGCGGATGCAATCAAAGGATATGAACTCGAGAACGTCGTCATCGACCCGGTGACCATCTCTTCGACCGGAGCCGAACTCATTGAACGCGAAGGATTCGAACTCCTGAAATCGCGGCTCTTCCCGCTGGCGCGTGTCATCACCCCGAACATTTATGAGGCGACCGCCCTTTCCGGCGTGCGGATAGACACCCCAGCCGACATGGAGAATGCTGCTCTTGCGTTGAGAGAGTTGGGGCCGGATGTGATTATCATAACCGGAGGCCATCTCGAACACGAAACGCTCGACCTCGTGTACAATGGCCACACGATGCACCGGATTGCCGGCAGGAAGGTTCCCGGCGAGTATCACGGCACAGGCTGCGCCTTCTCCGCCGCGCTCGCGGCACACCTGGCCCTCGGTGCTCCCGTGGTCACGGCTGCCGAAAAGGCGCACGAATTCGTCAGACGTGCCATAGGACATGCGATTACGCTCGGCAGAAGAATGAAGATCCTGAATGTCTAAGGTCAAAACAATTTATCAATGTCAGGCATGCGGCTTTGCGAGCCCCAAATGGCTCGGCAAATGCCCCGACTGCAATGCGTGGAACAGCTTTACCGAGGAACGCGAGAGCCCGAAGACGCTGAAGGCCAAGCCTTCATTCGGCGGCAACACATCCCCGCTTCCCCTTTCGGCCGTCGCTGGAGCCACCGAAAAGCGCGCCCTTGTCGGCATCAGCGAGTTCGACCGAGTCCTGGGCGGGGGGATGGTCAGCGGCGCTATCGTGCTCATCGGCGGGGATCCCGGCATCGGCAAGTCGACCCTTCTGCTGCAGGCAGTCGGCAAAATCGCCGAAAAAGCCGAAACAGTACTCTATGTTTCGGGAGAGGAATCGCCCGAGCAGATAAAGCTGCGAGCCGAGCGGTTGCAGATCAATTCCGACTTTATCGTCCTCCTGCCCGAAACGGTCATCGAAAATATCCTTGCATATGCTGCCGAAATGAAACCGTCCGTGCTCGTCATAGACTCTATTCAGACGGTATACACCGAAGAACTCACCTCCGCGCCCGGTTCGGTCGGCCAGATCCGCGAATCGGCTGCCAAATTGATGTATTACGCAAAGAAAGCGCATGTCCCGGTCTTTCTCATCGGCCATGTGACCAAGGAAGGTGCGATAGCCGGACCGCGTGTCCTGGAGCATATCGTCGACACGGTCCTCTATTTCGAAGGAGACCGGGGCCATCCGTATCGGATCCTGCGCACCGTGAAAAACCGCTTCGGCTCGACAAATGAGATTGGCGTCTTCGAGATGTCGGACAGCGGACTGATCGAAATCCTGAACCCCTCACTGCTCTTTCTCTCCGAGCGACCTGAAAATGCTGCGGGCTCCGCAGTCATCGCGGGGATAGAGGGCACCCGACCGCTGCTTGTCGAGATTCAGGCCCTCGTATCGCCGACCTCGTTCGGGATGCCGCGCCGAACCAGCATGGGCATCGACTTCAACCGCGTGAACCTGCTGGTTGCTGTGCTCGAAAAGAAGGCCGGAGTCAACCTTGGCGGCATGGATATCTTTCTCAATGTCGTTGGCGGCCTCAAAATCGCCGAACCGGCTCTCGACCTCGGCGTTATTGCCGCCCTTGTATCGTCGTTCCGGGAGGTGCCCGTCAATCCGGGGGTGCTCTTTTTCGGAGAGGTCGGGCTGTCGGGTGAGGTGCGCGCCGTTGCCCAGGGAGAGGCCCGGCTGAAAGAAGCCGCGAAAATCGGCTTTACTACCGCAATCATTCCGAAAGGGAATGCGGACCGCCTGAAAGATACATGCGGACTAACTGTCATGGGAGTGAGAAATGTCGAAGAAGCCCTGGAATATATCAGCCGCTGAATGTCATATTGCTTCACGTGGAGGGCGCGGGAGCGCGCGCTTCTCTGCGGCGTTGTTTCCGCTCCTGCTGGTTCTCTTGTGCCTTCTTCTGTCGTCGTGTGCCGTGAAAAAAGAGGTTGTCATTCCGCAACACGAAGGCGCCGACCTCGAAAAGGTCCTTGCTGATCTGCGGCAGGTGCAGGTTTTGAACGCCGCGCTTTCCGTAGACTATGAAAAGGGCGATACCATCATGAGCGGCGATGCCGCGCTGACCCTGTCATCGGACGAGCTTTCGCTCAGAATCTACTATCTCGGCTTTCTGGCGGGCGAGATAAAGGAAGACAAAGGGGAAGTGAAAAGCAAGCCCAAGCTCGACAAAACCCGTTCGGCCATGCTGGTGAACGGCCTGAGGAACGGATTTTTCTGGTGGAACATTAAGGGGTACACCATTACCGAAGACGAACAACAATACGTTGTCAGGAATTCGGATCGTGAAATCCTCGTCGACAAGAAATCGATGCTCCCCACGCAACAAATCATTCGCATGCAGGGCGGCGATGAACTCGTTATTACCTACGATATGCCGGCCCGTATTGAAGAAGCGGATCGCATGCCCGGATCGCCTTCATGGATGCATTTCTATCAGTCCCAGATGAAGATAGAGCTCAAACGATACCTCGTTACGGTCAGCGTCAAGTCATATGCGCTGAAGTAGTATGCTGAAACCCAAAAAAGCTCTCGGGCAGAACTATCTCTTTAATCCGATACTCCTCACCCGGATTCTTGATGCGGCAGAGATAACGCGAGAAGACCTTATCGTCGAGATCGGCCCCGGGCCGGGCAGGATGACCGAATCGCTGGCCCAACGGGCACAACAGGTGATAGCAATCGAGCTCGATGCGGAACTGTATGCAAGGCTGCGGCAGGAACTTGCCGGTTATTTCAATCTGGAGTTGGTGCATATGGATGCCCTCGATTATCCGTTTGAATCTCTGCCGCCGTTTAAAGTCGTCGCGAATATCCCGTACTACATCACGACGCCGATTATCTTTCGGCTTCTGGAGGCCAGAACCCGGCTGCGGTCCATGACGCTGACCATTCAGAAAGAGGTTGCCGAGCGTATAGTAGCCCCGCCGGGAGGAAAGGATTACGGCGTGTTGTCGCTCGCCGTACAGTATCGCGCCGTGCCCTCACTCTGCTTCACGGTTGCGCGGGAGGAGTTCAGGCCAGTGCCGAAGGTCGACTCGGCCGTACTTCGCATGGACATGCGGGTAAAACCGCCGGTTGAAGTCTCTGACGAGAAGATGCTGTTCAGGGTCATCAAGACCGCCTTTGCCCAACGCCGAAAGACACTCTCAAACGCCCTGAAGCCGCTCGTACCGGAAAGCAGGGACATCCTTCTGAAAGCCGGCATCGACCCGCAGCGCCGCGCCGAAACCCTGAGCATCGAGGACTTTGCGAGGATCGCGAATCTGCTGTCCTAGCTCGTTATTTATGGCCGGTGCAGGATATCCGGTATCATGCATCAGGAGGCAAACTGCGGGCATAGAGAAACAATCCAAGAGAAACGATAGCGGAGAGACCGGCCAGCGTAAAGGCCAGAACCCTGCCGCGCCACAATCCGTAAAATCCCTGGACAAGTTCATTGGCAAGCACATTCAGCTTGCCGCCGTACAACTCCAGGTTATGGCGATACATTTTGGAATCATCCATACTACTTATATCGTCACTGTTCGGCGCGACCAGATAGATCACGACGCCGCTCACTATTCCTGCCAGAAGAACCGCAGCGCTTATGAGTAAGAGGCGTTTTTTGAGACCGCAATGCTCATTCATAGCATACCCTCGCCGTCAAGCCCAAAGGGGGCCGATGTTTCTTCACTATAGCAAATCAGCATATATGGCTCAAAACTAACAGTATGATTACGGATCCGGGGCGGGATTGCCGCAGGATTCATATCGGAGCTTAAGGCCGTTTCATCATGTATCGAATGCTTTATACTAAAAGCATATGTCGAGTGTAATCACCGCTGTCGACCTTGCCAAGCAATATGGCGACTTCACGGCCGTTCGCGGTATTCGGTTTGCGATAGAGCATGGCGAATGCTTCGGCTTTCTCGGTCCGAACGGAGCCGGCAAAACGACGGTCATGAAGATGATCGCATGCTTCCTGCCGCCTACGTCGGGAGACCTGACGGTCTTCGGCATGCCGGTCCTTGAGCATCCTGCTGAGATCAAAACCCGCCTCGGCGTCATGCCTCAGGACGACAACCTCGATCCGGATCTGAACGTCATCGAGAATCTGGTTGTCTATGCACGCTACTTCGGCATCGCAAAATGCGAGGCTGAACAGAGGGCGAATGAACTCCTCCGCTTTATCGAATTGCAGGAACGCCAAAAGACCCCCATCAAGGAATTGTCCGGAGGCATGAAAAGGCGATTACTGCTGGCTCGAGCACTCATCAACCACCCCGAGATAATTCTCCTTGATGAGCCGACAACAGGGCTGGATCCCGCAAGCCGTCACTCGGTCTGGGAAAAGCTCAATGACCTCAAATACGACAATGCGACGCTGCTGCTGACGACCCATTACATCGAAGAGGCAGAACAGCTCTGCGATCGTGTAGCCATCATGGATCGCGGCGTTGTCGTCGCAATCGATTCGCCGCAGTCGCTCATGGCGCTCCATGGAGGGAATCTGGAGGCGGTTTATCTGAAACTCACGGGGAGGACGCTTGAAGGCTAGACACATACTCAGCGTTCTGCGCCGCCACATGACTGTTTATACCAAGCTTTACCTGTCGAGCATAGCCCTGAACTTTGCGGAACCGATACTCTATCTCGCCGCATTCGGCATCGGCCTGGGAGCCTTTGTTCAGCAAATAGACGGCGTGCCTTATCTGAACTTCATCGCACCCGGCATTATCGCATCCTCCGCGACATTCGGCGCCGTTTATGAGTGTACCTATGGGACATATGTGAGAATGTTTTTCCAGAGGACATTCGACGCGATCCTCGCCACTCCCGTCTCTCTTGCCGAGCTTGTCGCGGCAGAGTTGCTGTGGGGGGCGCTCAAGAGCGTTCTATACGGCTCGATTATCATGATCGTACTCGGCATGTTTGGGCTGTTATCGTCGCCGCTGATCCTGCTGGCGATTCCGCTACTTTTGCTCTCGGGGCTTCTCTTTGCCGTGCTTTCGATGATTGTGGCGTCGATTGCACCCGGCATCGAATCTTTTAATTACTTCTATACGCTTTTCATGACGCCGCTCTTCCTCTTCTCCGGTATCTTCTTTCCTCTCATCGGATTGCCGCCGCTCGTCGAGCACATTGCACATCTGTCTCCGCTTTACCACCTTGTGAGCGCCTGTCGTGCCCTAGCTAATGGGCATGCGGCCGGAGTGCCCGTCGACGCACTCTGGATCGCTGCTGCGCTCGTCCTTGCAGCGCCATGGCCTTTCCGGCTCATGCGGCGGAAACTGATCAAATAGCTCTCCACCGCAACCAGAGCAAGTTAATTCAAGCCATCGTTCGAGGTCAAGGCCGCCAGATTGCCGTTCTCAGCAGGTCCGCACGATTATCTGACAACAAATCCTTATGGAGCCTGAAGTTCTGTTGATACAACGCCTAAAGCTCATGCAATTATTGCCGAAAATAAACCATCCCGACTTTTACAGAAGAGGAATGCCCGATCCCGCAGGATTTGAGGGCGCCGCTGTTGTCGCGCGGAGGGGGTGCTGTGAACGGTTACAGGCTCGGCGATCTTATCGATATCGAGACGCTCCAGAAGCTTGCTGACTCGAATTTCAGCGCCACCGGCTTGCCTGTGACCATCGTGGATGCCATAGATCTTTCCATTCTGGTAAAGGCCGGTTGGCCGGAGATCTGCAGCAAGTTCCACCGGGCACATCCGCTTTCCAGAGAACGCTGTCACATGAGCGACAGCTATGTCGGCGAGCACCTGGGCGATTCTGAAGTCATTCAATATAAATGCCGCAACGGGCTCTGGCACGTTGCAATGCCGATCATAGTTGCTGAACAACACCTCGCCACGCTGTTTCTGACGCAATTTTTTTTCACCGGTGAACTGCCGGATCGAGATTACTTCACCTGGCAGGCGCTTGAGTTCGGCTATGATCTCGCCGATTACCTTGCCGCCGTGGACGCAATGCCGGTTTTCAGCGATGAAAAAATCGATTATATTCTTGCGTACGATAAAGCATTGGTCAGATTCATTTCAGACATGGCCCTCCAATCCCTGCGGGCAATCGAAACGAAAAAACATCTGGAAGAGAGCGAGGAGCAATTCCGCACCCTTGTCAACAATGTGAATATCGGCGTTTACCGGACCACCGTGGGCGGGCAGTTCATGCAGGTCAATTCTGCAATGGCGACAATGTTCGACTATGAGTCTCCGGAAGAGCTTCTGGACGTTGATGCTTCGTCTCTTTATCTTAATCCAGTCGAGAGGGACGCCTATCTCGAAGAACTAAGCCACTCCGGGTCTGTGAAAGCCAAAGAGCTTGCAATGCGAAAAAAAGACGGGACGGTTATCTGGTGCTCGGGCGCTGTGACGGCACAACACGATGCAGACGGGCGGATAGTCTGGATGGACGGATTTGTCGAGGATGTTACCGAGCGCCGAAATGCCCGCAAAGAATTACAGAAGGCTCACGACGAACTGGAAGCGCGTGTGGTGCAACGGACGGCAGCCCTGCTGAAGACCAATGAATTGCTGCTCGTGGAGATCCGGGAGCGAAAAATCGTCGAACAAAAAATGAGGGAGCTTTCAGAAACGGATCATCTTACCGGCATATACAACAGACGAAAGCTCTTCGAACTCCTGGAGGGAGAGGTCAACATGGCGAATCGTTACGACAGGCCGCTCTCGTTGCTTATGTTCGACATCGACCGATTCAAAGAGGTGAACGACACGTTCGGACATAACATCGGAGATGTCGTATTGAAAACGACGGTCCGGATTATCGGCGGCGTTATCAGAAGAACCGACATCTTTGCCAGATACGGAGGTGAGGAGTTCATACTCATCATGCCCGAAACCGATCTCGACAGCGCTCAGGCTGTGGCGGAGAAAATACGCGGCGTCATCGAGCACCATCTGTTTCCCGGCGCTGACCGGATAACCATCAGTATCGGCATTGCCGCGATGTCGGCTGAAGAGTCTGATGATGCACTCATCAGAAGGGCTGACGAAGCGCTCTATGCCGCAAAAAGAGGCGGCAGGAACAGGGTCGAAATAGCCTAGCCCACTTTATTGGAGAACCTTCACCTGCTGCACAGGGGCTAATCTGCTCGCTCGGAACGGATATCCCGCATCGGCCATGCATATGGGCTAGACAGTCCGAAAGAAAAAGGGGCCGGACCTTCCGATCCGACCCCTTCATGAGCTTATCCGACGACAACCAAAACTACTTGCCGCCCTTGGCGATGCTCAGCTTCTTCGTGACCTTCTGCCACATCTGCGCATTGCCTTCATCGTTCTTCTTGCCGTACGGCAGATACCAAAGTTCGACATCGATGGTAAAATCATTTGCGATGATGTCGCGCGACAGCTTGCCGTCCTTGGTCACTTCATTGTAAACCGGGATATTAAACTTCTCAACCACGGTGCGAAGTGGCGGCAAGCTCGTGTCGCGGAGGAGTCCGCTCTTCTCATAGGGTCCTCTTCCCATCTTGTCGCCACGGCCCATCTGCTGCGGAATCGGCATGTAAATCTTTTCTCCCTGATAAAAGACCTTCCCGTCGTTTGTCTTCGCGGTCACATACAGGACCACCCGGTTCGGGGTAGGTCAGCCATCGGGTATTGCATGGCCTGCATTATTGCGCAGCTCGACCTGTACCGATGCCGCCGGCGTCGTCGTCGCAACGTCGCGCCACTGATATGCCTGGGCGTCGACTCTCATTTCAACGGCCGCCTTCGCCATCTCCTTGGAGCGATAACTCTGCATGTTGTGGCCAAGCTTGCTCTTCTTCATATGGCATTCCTGGCAGGTCTCCGTTCCGCCTTCAGGAATGTAAGCAAAATTATAGCTGCCGTAAAGGGTTGCGCACTGGGTCGGATTCTCGAACTCGAAGTTCGGACCCTGCCCGTGGCACTGGCCGCAAAGAATTGATTCGTTCATAACTTTACTGGTCTTCATCTTCGGGAAATCAGGCGCGGGATGCTCACCGTCCTTGGATCCGTAAACAGCATCCTTGGCAGGATTTCCGTCCGTCCACTTGTGCACGATCGCATTACGCTGATGACATACGCGGCAATTGATATTCAGTTTCTGCAGGGTCATCGCCGCCTGATCGTCGGTTTCCTTGAACGCATAAATGTTCTTGACGATCTCCTGGGCAACGCTGTCCTCTGCCTCTGCAAGCTGGGGCAGATGACATTTTGCACAGAGCATGAGGTGCTTTACGCCGACGTCTTCGGGCTTCTTCACGCCTGAGCCCGGCCAATCCTTGAGACCGACCTCGATAGTAGTCTTGAAGGTTGCAGCCGTGCGGCCAACCTCTGCAGGACCGAAAATAGAGCGGGCATGGAGAGACTTGTTCCACTCACCATATATTTCAGCATGACAGTCCTTGCAGGATGAAGAATCATACATCTTGACGAGTTCGTCGATCGTCTTGGCTTTCTTGTCGGCCGGGGCCGCGGCAAATGCGGTCAGGGCAAATCCGACGAGAACGAGAATAAAGAGAATCCTGACAAACTTCATTACTTCCTCCTTTCGTGCTGATATTCGGGTGCGGCGGTGCTGAGCGGGACTACCACCTCCCTTCGTATGGCTGAAATGCACAGATTAGGATGGAATAACCAAATAATGTCTACCGTTTATATAGCATATAAGACAATGGAGGAGCAATAAGACGCGGCTATAAAAGATATAGGATTGAGCGAAGCTAGACGGAATGGAGCGGGCTGGTCACAAATGAGGCATCGGCATCAGCATCTTTCTTCTTAACAAGCAACCATTCCTTCTCTTTATTCTTGAGTCGAATGAGAGTAAAGATGCCTCTTAAGCGCTTTCCGGAGAGGGAAAATTCAATCCTTCCTGCTGTGATCGCCCCCCCGAGAAGGCTGAATGTCCCGTTATCCCAGATATAGACAGTGCCCGCCCCGTACCGGCCTTCGGCAATAGTCCCTTCGAACGGGGCATACGAAATGGGGTGGTCTTCAACGTGAATGGCAAGTCGTTTGTCTGCAGGGTTCATCGACGGGCCTTTGGGCACTGCCCATGACTTCAGGACGCCGTCGATTTCGAGACGGAAGTCGTAATGAAGATGGCTCGCGTGGTGTTCATGCACAACAAAATGCGGCATGGAACATCCGAACTGTTGTTAACTGTTTTTCTTGCTGCCACAGCCGCCCTTTTCGGGGCGCGGCGCCATTTTCGTCTTCATGAAGCTCTCGTACATATCCGCTCCATACCCGAGACAGACTTCACAAAACGCACGAGAACGCATGACTTCAGCTCCCATGTCGTCGGTATCAGCGATGCGCAAAACGAAGAGCTTGTTTTCGGGTGTCTTTTCAGCACCGCATATTTCACATTTCTTTTTCATGCTGTAAGTATAAAAAAAGAGCCTTCCGAAACGCAAAAAATCATGGGCGCTCCTCCGACAATCTCCCGGAAGACAGCTGAAGAATATGGTCTGCAACCTTCTCGGCAAAGTCGTGATCATGCGTAGAGAAGACGACGGTCGTATCGGCCTTCCGTCTGAAATCCATGAGGATCTGTTCGATCACTCGCCTGCTTGCAGCATCGACGAATGCGGTCGGCTCATCAAGAAACAAGACCTCCGGAGTGAGAACCAGGGCGCGTGCAATGCCGAGGCGCTGTGTCTCGCCGCTCGACAGGGTCAGCGCATTTCTCTTCCGCTTGTCTGCAAGCTGCACAAGCTCAAGCATCTCGCCGACACGTGCCTCTATCACCGCCGGAGGGGTATTCCTGATGGCCAGCCCGTATGCAACATTGTTGCACACCGACATATTGAACGCCCCGACTTTCGGCAGCACGAGCGTTATTCGGCGTCGGAGCGATGTATCAGGTTCAACCGGAGCTGCGTCGTTTCTGTACCGAACGGCCCCGCCGTCGGGCGGCTCTAGCAGGGCTGCAATCCGCAGGAGTGTTGATTTCCCGCTGCCGTTGGCTCCGAGCATCGCATATGTCTTCCCTGAATCAAAGAGATAAGAACAATCGGCCAATATGATATGGTCGCCATACCTCTTTGTTATCCCATCGAGCGTGAGGTTCAGGTTCATACATTCCTCCCCTGACGCTGTACAGCACGCAACACAAGATTCACCAGCATTGCAATGATGAGCAGGATGATGCCGAGGGCAAGTGCAAGCTCGAAATTGCCCTTGTCTGTCTCAAGCGCGATAGTCGTCGTCATCACCCGCGTATATCCGGCAATATTGCCTCCGACCATCAGCACCGCCCCGACCTCCGCCATAACACGGCCGAAGCCCGCGATAATGGCCGATAAAATACCGTATCGAGCTTCTTTGATGATTGTCACTGAAACCTGCAACGGTGTTGCGCCGAGCGTGGTTGCGGCCTGGCGTATGATGGGATCAACGCCCACGATAGCGGCATGGCTGAGCGAGGCGACTATTGGAAACGACAGGATGGCCTGTGCAATCACCATGGCCGTCGGCGAATAGAGCAGCGACATAAAGCCGAGCGGGCCGGAACGGGAAAGCAGAAGATAGAGAAACAGTCCGACTACCACAGGAGGCAATCCCATTAATGTCTGCAACAGCGCTATGATGACATTCCGCCCCGGGAATACAGTCAGACTGACGAGCGCCCCCAGCGGAATGCCGACGGCCATCGAACATGCGAGCGCAAGCCCCGACACCTGAAATGAAAGCAGGATAATCGACAGCAACTCGGAATCACAATGAATAATAAGCGAAAGAGCCTGCTGAAAAGCCGCAAGTATCGATTCCATAGTTCAGAAAGATGTTCTCATCGCGGACATACACTGTCCGCTGTCCTTTCCTGAAATCGGGGCACGCTCTCCCGCATAAGAACAGAGAGAGCGCATCCCAGCCAATGCCACACCACCGGGGGGCTCACGCACAAACGCGCGAGAGCCCCCGGTCATATTGCAGGCCCTTACCTACTTGGCGTTCGGATAGAAGAGCTGGTTGCCGAGTGCATCCTTAAACGAAGCGATTGCCTGCTGACCCTCCTTTGAGACAATCCAGTTCACGAATTCCATAGCTTCCTTATACTTGACGTGCTTGTGCTTTTCGGGATTAACCGCCATGACTCCATACTGATTGAAGAGCACCGGATCTCCTTCAAGAACGATTATCATCTCGAGCTTATCTTTTTCCTTGGTCGCCAGCCACGTGCCCCGGTCGGTCAGAGTATATGCTTTTTTTTCGTTTGCGATACGCTGGGTCTTTTCCATGCCTTGTCCGACCTCGAGATACCATGTCTGGCCCTTGGGATCGACGCCCGCCTTCTTCCAGAGTTCGAGCTCTTTCGTATTTGTTCCGGACTTGTCGCCGCGTGAAACGAATGCGGAGCCTGATATCGCTATCTTCTTGAGTGCATCGGAAGCGGACTTTATGCCCTTGATGTTCGCCGGATCGTCCTTCGGACCGATCACCACGAAATCGTTATACATCACGTCGTGCCTGTTCACAAAAAAACCGGCACCGACCGCCTCAAGCTCTAAATCCTTTGCATGA
>DATHDH010000176.1:0-3775 GCA_035319145.1 Dissulfurispiraceae bacterium
CGGCCATACCGATATGGCACCCACGTTTCTCGCACGATTGCGGTCGGCGTCCATACATAACCATACTCCGGCACTTCAACCCATCTGCCGTTGCCGTCGAAATCGGATGAATACGACCGCAATTCTGACGGCAGGTATCGCGAATTGGCACCGGCAGAAGCGAAGAGACGATCGTTGCGCTGTTTGTTCCAGCGTTCCCATGCATCCGGCGCGCCCATCGCGGAGATATTGCCGGGCGTGTCGGTTCCGAGCGACAAGGTCTGGCCGGCATTCACCCGGGTGGCGCCGGCTCGATTTTCAGCCTCGACGGAGCCTTTATAAACGCCGACGTCCGTAGCGTGGTCGGAAATATCCAGTCTGAAGACGCTTCTCGCCGAGGTTCTCACCGACGCATCCGGCGAATCTATCTGAATGAGCGTGCTCCGTGACGGCTCATGGTAGACATATGCATTTCCCCGTTCGAGATAAAACTGAGCCCCGCCTTTATCAAGCGAAAGGACCTGGAGCGCCGAATTCTGATCGAGACGCACCATGGTGCCTGCGCTCAGCTGCACTTCGGCCCTGCCGCCGGCCGGGACCCATAGCTGATCGCCTTCGGCAAGCGGGGTATTCGGGGCCGCACGCCCCCAATCCTTTGTCTCCGGCGTGTTAATCTGAACATCCCCTTCAGCTAGGCTTATGCGCATGCCGCCGAAATCCGCGGCGGAAGCCACGCCTCCCAAAAGCAATAATGCCAAAGCGATTGCGGCTATTCGCAGGTTTTTCATAATTTCCTCCTTATGCTGTCGGACCGTCATGCCCCTGCTTTCGTTTAACGCAAATCCCGCCGACAGCGAAGCAAAGTCAGTGCCAAATTAACTAGTGCAACGAGATTAATTAAATTCCAGCAACTTGCCGAAAACAATGAGACGGGGAGCGTTATCCGCTTTCCCTGAAATGGGGGGACATGTTCCCTTTCGGGGAGATACATGAGGGCAGGGTTGAATTGTCAATAGGCCACGGATGGGATGAGCCGCTGAACACTGCGGGCTGAGGGCGTGCATCTAAGGCGGCGTCGGCGACGGCACCGTGAAAGAACGCTGATGACGGTTCGGAGGAGCGCATTTTTCGTGTACAATATAAGTCTATGAATATTCGGCAGATAATCAGCGACCTGCAGGACTATTACTGGCTCGCGTATCAGGGCTTTCTCGGGATGTTCCGGAGACCGTTTTACTGGCAGGATACGGTTGAACAGATGGACTACGCCGGCGCCGGTTCTTTCTTTATCATGGGGCTCGTTTCGCTGTTCGTCGGTATGGCGCTGTCGCTTCAGCTTGCCGCCGAGCTTGCGGTGCTCGGCCTGAAGATGTACATCGGGAAGGTGGTCGGCATCACCATCATCCGCGAAGTCGGACCGGTAACGGCAGCGTTGGTCTTTACGGGTCGCGTGGGCGCCGGAATGGCGTCGGAGCTCGGTTCCATGATGATCGGCAACCAGGTCGATTCGCTCCGCGTGTTTGGTGTCGATCCGATAAAGAAGCTGGTGACCCCCCGCCTGATCGCATCCCTGCTCATGCTGCCGGCGCTGACGATTCTCGGCGATGCCCTTGCATTGTTCGGGGCATGGTATATTGCGGTCTATGTGAGCAATCAGAGCGGCTACGTCTTTTGGAGTTCCGTGCGCGGCGTGCTCGATTTCCAGAATGTCTTTTCGGGTGCGGTGAAGCCGTTCATGTTCGGATTTCTGATAGCGACCATCAGCTGCTATGCGGGGTTTACGACCCGCGGCGGGGCAACCGGCCTGAGGACTTCCACAACAAACGCCGTCGTCAGTTCCATCATCATGATTATCATCTCGGATTTTGTGCTTACGAGGATTCTCCTCTATGTGCTGGGGTATAAGACATGATCCGATTCGAGAAGGTAACTTTCGGATACAACACCCGGCGTATCCTGAATGAGTTGAGCCTGACGATAGAAGACGGCGAAAAGATGGCGATTCTCGGGGGAAGCGGAGAAGGCAAGACAACGATTCTCAAGCTCATTGTGGGCCTCATACGGCCCGATTCGGGCGCCATTTTGATCGACGGAGAAGACATCACCGGCAAGTCCGAGGACGAACTCAACGATATTCGCCGGAAATTCAGCATTGTCTTCCAGCAGGGCGCCCTGTTCGACTCCCTTTCGGTCAAGGAGAACGTCGCGTTCTGTCTACGCGAATATGCACATATGACAGAGGCTCAGATTGATGAGAAGGTGAGGGAACTGCTCAGGCTCGTTGATGTGGAACCGGCCATTTCGCTCATGCCGGACGAACTGAGCGGCGGCATGCACCGGCGCGTGGCGATAGCGCGGGCGCTGGCCGTGGCAAAGCCGAAGATGATGCTGTACGATGAAGCAACAGCGGGTCTCGATCCGGTGAATTCTGACAATATCTGCCGTCTGATCGTGGAGCTGAGCAAGACCGGCATGGGGCATATCATGGTGACGCACAAGGTTGTCGATGCGCTGAAGGTAGCTGAGAGGTTTGTCTTTCTCGAGGGCGGCAAGCCGATATTCGACGGCAATGCCGACGCCCTTCTGCAATCGACTCATCCGCATATTATGGTGTTTGTCGACGAGTTGCGCTATCGGCCTGCCGCCGGCAGCTGAAGAGCGGCAAGGGGGAGATGATGTTCAATACGAAGAAGGAATTGCGATGGGCCAAACTGAAAGTGGGGCTTGTGATAACAAGCGCCCTGCTGATTCTCTTTGTCACGGTCTTTTTTGCGGGTGGGCTCGAAAACTTGTTCAAGCCGAAGGAGGAGCTTCGCGCATCAGTGCGCGATGTCCGGGGATTGCGGGTCGGCTCGCCGGTCTGGACCGCCGGCATCGAGATCGGATCGGTTCGTTCGATTACGCTGAATCAGGAGTTCGGTACGATTATCATCATGAAAATCCGGCAGGATGTCCTTCGTTATATCAAGAAGGATTCTACCGCAACAGTCCAGACAATGGGGCTGCTCGGGGACAAGTATATCGAGCTTACGTCCGGTTCTGCGGCTTCGCCGCCTGTGCAGCCGGGAGACTTGATCGCCGGAAGCGTCCAGCTTGAGATGAAGGACCTTGTGCAGGAAGGCTCCGCCTCGATGGAAAAGGTTTCATCGTTCCTTGCAAAGCTCGACGGATTTCTCGAAAAGATCGACAGCGGCCACGGAACCGTCGGCAAACTGCTCGCCGACGTCGAGCTCTACGACAATATGAACGCCGCTGCGAAGTCGCTCTCGCGGATGGTCCGCGAGATGGAGACGTCGAACGGTTCCCTGATGATGTTTGCCAAAGATCCGGTTCTCTACAACCGCCTATCGAGTTCAGCCGGAGCCCTCGACGATTTGACGAAGAAAATGAACGAGGGGAACGGGTCATTCCGGAAATTCGTGGACGATCCGGCCCTGTATGACAATCTGGCGAACGCTTCGCGGCGGCTCAACAATGTTCTCGATAAAATTGATGCGGGAGAGGGAACCGCGGGCATGCTTGTGAAAGATCAGGAACTTGCGAAAGAAGTGAAAGACATCGTTGTGGAGCTGCGGCAGATCGCAAAAGACATGAAAGAGAATCCGCGGAAATATTTCAAGTTCAGCGTCTTCTAGCTCGTATTCTTTCACGGCAGGAGCGGGGCTCGGATATGTATGATTGAGAGATTTGCTGCAGAGCGGTTCGTGTCCGACAGATTCGCCTTCGCGGGAAGAGGGGATGGTATACTAGCAACATGTCAGTTCTCGAAATCGTAACGTATCCGGCCGATGTCCTG
>DATHDH010000177.1:0-8855 GCA_035319145.1 Dissulfurispiraceae bacterium
TGTGAGAACGCCGCACGGCGCTGCGATCTGGCGGGTCGATGACAACGGGGACGGGACCTCGACAGTTCGCATCGCTACGGAGCTGCCGAAGAACGGCTCGGTAAGGATTGTTGTGGAGGCGGAGTTGTGAGACGGACTTCCCTGTGGTCGCTTGTGTTCTTCTCGTTGCTTGTCATCGGATCGGGTGCTGCCGCTGCGCGGACCGATCAACAGGCCGATCAAATTATCGTGATCAAAAGCAAACGTGTTCTGATGCTCATGCAGAATGGAGAGATATTGAAGTCATACCGCGTTGCTCTCGGGAAACAGCCGGTCGGGGCGAAGAGCCGCGCCGGCGATTTCAAAACACCGGAAGGCCATTACAGCATTGACTCCCGCAACCCGAACAGTTCGTATCATCTCTCGCTTCGCATTTCGTATCCCAATAGCCGCGATCTTCAACAGGCCGAGTCGTTCGGTGTCTCGCCTGGAGGTAGCATCATGATCCATGGCCAGAAGCCTCAATATGCCCATCTCGGCAAACTGCACCGCATGGAGGACTGGACAGAGGGCTGCATTGCGGTTACGGACCGGGAGATTGAGGAGATTTGGCGGCTCGTTCCCGACGGCGTGCCGATTGACATTAAGCCGTAGCCGAGCTGCCTGCATCATTCCACCGCGGCTGCGGGTCAGTTCACGAGATCAAAGAGGCTCTTCGCGCGCTCGACATCGAGCGGATTCAGGAAAAGGTACTGTTCCATCGCCCCGTTCTTGTTGCCGTTCAAAAAGTGTGCAACCCCGAGGTTATATCTGATCTGGGCGTTCTCGGGCTCCAGCTCGGCCGCTCGCGTGAGGAGGTTGACCGATTTCCCGTATTCACCGAGGGCAAGGTATGCAGCAGAGAGTTTCGTGAGGATTCCGGCGGAGTCCTTGCGGGCAAGGAGCACTTCTTCGAACGCCGCCGCCGCTTCCCGATAGTTCCCTGAACGGAATGCTGTCAGGCCGAGCCGAATGCGGGCATCGGTCAGCCCCGGATTGAGTATCAGGGCCTTGCGATACGCATCCGCAGCCTGCTCGTGCATCCGTGCATTTTCGAACGCCTCGCCGAGCGCCATCGCCGCAGCGGCGTCATTCGGATGCGAGTCGAACCATTGTTGTGCCGCGACTACCTCGGCAGGCAGCGGACGCTGAGAGGGTTTGACGGGGCCGAGCATGTTTTCGAACAACTGCCTCAATCGTTTCTGCAGGCGTCGGTACTGCTGCAATTGATCGTCGAGCGTGCTGAACGGAACCAGCAGGCCGGTTTTCGTGCCCTTCTCGAATGTTGCAATCCCGATTGTTTCACCGTGACTGTTTCGCACCGGACCGCCGGCAAGATATTCCGGGACCCCGGAGAGAAGCGGGACGGCGCTTCGAGGTGCTTTTTGACGCGGTATCTTCAATGCGGTTGTTTTCGTCTCGGTCCGGCTGATGCGGCTGAGAAGCGTCGCGGTCTGGGCGGCTCCAGAAGGCCGCGCTGTTGTTACAGCGATGAGCCCTTCGGCCGGAAGTCGTATCAGGGCCGAGTTCGTCTGGCGGTTGCATGAGAGCGCATCGATCATCGGCATGTCGTTTCCGTCGCTCGTCATTATCCTGATGGTATTCTGCGGCGAGAGGAGCCACGCGGTAACTACGGAGCATGTCGTTGCCACCAGGCCGTCAGATTTCAGTACCGTCCCACTCGCCGAGGCGATCTGCAGGCCGACGGAGTCCCTTACCGTAATAGCGACGACGGCATCCCTGATCGGGTCTGCGGGTGCGGCAAGGCATTCATCTGCCGGACAGACCGACACGCAGACGATCGCAGCGACGATAAGCGAACAAACTCTATATGCGCGGTGAATGAAGTTCATAAAATTATGGGCCGAGACTCTTTTTATTATAAAATGCATACAGTGGAAATGCATACAGCCCTCAGATTGCATCGCTGCGGAATTCGATGCGTGTGATGCGCAAAATAATGAAGGCAGCGCATCTGCTGCTGATCTGTCTTTGCTTCCTCATTATCGGGGCGGCGGTGAGCCTGATTTGCTTTGCGGTCCCCTCCCGACGGTCGTTGCTCCGGGCGCGTTGTCAGCGGCTTTGGGCGCTGCTCGTTTCGGCGACGCTCGGGATTCGGACGGAGCGTGCAGGCGGAGGGTGGCACGGTTCCGGGCAGGGAGGCCGTTTCATAGTCGCCAACCACATCAGCTATCTTGATATTGTTGTCCTCGCTGGCGCGCTCCCTGTTGCGTTTCTTTCAAAGCATGACGTGCGATCATGGCCTGTCCTCGGATGGCTTGCCACGATGGCGGGCACGATCTATGTCGACCGATCATCGCCGCGGGATGCCGTCTCCGCCATGGGGGAGATCCGGGAGCGTCTCGGGCACGGCGTCGGCGTTGTAGTTTTCCCTGAAGGTACTACGTCGGACGGCATGCAGGTCATGGAGTTCAAGAGCGCTTTTTTTGATCTCCCTCTGCGGGCCTGTGTGCCGGTGGTGCCGATAGCAGTGCAGTATCTGGCCGCAGACGGAAAGGAAGACCCCGCAGAGGCGACCGCGGCTATTGCATGGTTCGGTGATGCGCCGTTGCTGCCGAATGTGTGGCGGGTTCTCGGCATGCGAGCAATACGCGTCCGCCTGGTGTCCGGCGCCGTGCTTGTTCCGGGATCTTCCGAGATAACGGACCGCAAGGCTTTGGCCCGTGCCGCGCGCGACAGCGTCGCCCGCAGTTACTGCAATCCTCGTGAATAATTGTCCGAAGCGGTTTTTTTCCGGTATTCTAGAGCAGGATGACTAGCATCTCTCGTATCACTCCCCTGATACGGCTTGCGCTTTTCTCGGCTGTAGTGATTGCGGTTTGCTGGAGCGGGCCGTCGATTCTCTCCGCATCGGAGACGAAGAAGCAGGTGCTTGTCCTGAATTCCTATCACCAGGGGTTGAGCTGGACCGATACTATCGTCCGTGGAATCGAATCGGTCATCCCTCCGGACGGACGCAATTACGAAATCGATGTTGAATATATGGATACCAAACGCCATCTGGATCAGGCGTATCTCCGGCAGCTCGCGCTGACATATAAACGGAAATACGAGAAGAGCCGGTTTGATGTCGTCATTGTATCCGACAACGATGCGCTCGACTTTGCCAGACAGTACGGTGCCGACATCTTCAGGGATGCCCCGGTCGTTTTCTGCGGGATCAACGATTTCACCGATGTCATGCTTTCCGGTATCAGACAGGTTACGGGCGTTGTGGAGGAAACAGACGTACGCGGAACGATCGAGATAGCGCTCAGGTTGCATCCCGCAACGCAGGAGGTCGTCGTGGTGAATGACCGCACAACGACCGGCATCGCAATGAAGAATGAGGTGCTGAAGGTTATTCCGGAGTTTCAGCACAAGGTGCGATTCGTCTTCTTTGACGATTTCGATATCGGTGAGCTGCAGACCGGCATTCGCAACCTCCCGACCAACAGCCTTGTACTGCTGATGGTCGTGAACCAGGATAAGAAAGGGAATTTCTTCGCCTATGAAGAGAGCCTCGCCGTTATCCGGAAGGAGGCAAACGTACCCATTTACAGCGTCTGGGACTTTTATCTCGGCAACGGTATTGTCGGCGGCATGCTGACGAGCGCCTTCGAACAAGGCAAGACGGCCGCAACACTTGCACTGCGTATCCTGCAGGGAGAGCATGCCGCAGACATCCCGATCGTCCGCAAGAGTCCGAACCGGTACATGTTCGACTATGCGGAACTGCAGCGTTTCCGGGTGCGTCAGAATCAGCTGCCTGCAGAGAGTACGGTCGTCAACGTACCGGATAGCTTTTTCGTAAGATACCGAAATTTTATTCTCGGTATTGTGCTGACAATAGGCACGCTGAGCGTCATCGTGGTCGTGCAGGCGGCAAATATCGTGCAGCGGCGCAGGATCGAGCGGGCATTGCGCGAATCTGAAGAAAAGTACCGCGACCTATATGACAACGCGCCCGACATGTATCATTCCGTGGATGCGAACGGCACCATTATCGATTGCAATGAGACCGAAGCCACGATGCTCGGCTATCAGAAAAGCGAGTTGATAGGTCGATCGATTACGGATATCTTCTCTCCCGAGACGCAGCGCATACACGAGCGGGAGTTTCCGGTTATCAAACAGCAGCGATCGGTATTCGGGCTGGAGCGCGACATTGTCCGAAAAGACGGCACGGTCTTTCCCGCGAGCCTGAACGTCTTCATGGAGTTTGGCAAGGACGGTTCGATGGTCAAGACCCGTACGATTATGCGTGACATGACCGAACGCAAGCGTGTCGAGGAGCAGCTTCGCAACTCACAGGCGCTGCTCAGGAACCTGTCGGCGCATCTCCAATCTGTCCGCGAAGAAGAGCGGCGGCAGATCGCAACCGAAATTCACGATGAGCTCGGCCAGATCCTGACCGCGCTGAAGCTCGACCTTTCATGGCTGCGCCGCAGGCTGGATAAGGAAAAGAGCGACCTTTCATCAAGCGTTCAGACGATGATGGGCATTGTCGACCGGACTATCGAGGTCGTGCAGCGCATCTCGGCGGAGCTGCGTCCGGGGGTTCTCGATTATCTCGGTCTTGAGGCTGCTCTTGAGTGGCAGGGTGAGGAGTTCAGGAAGAGATCGGGCATCGAATGCGACCTGACGATCGACGCTGAGGAGATACCGCTTGATCGGGATCGCGCTACGGCGGTCTTCCGGATATTTCAGGAGGCGCTGACCAATGTCATTCGTCACGCCGGGGCGACAAAGGTTCAGGTCCGCGTTTCTGTTCAAAACGGGGCGCTCGCGATGAAGATACAGGACAATGGGAAGGGAATCACGGACGCCCAGCTGTCGAGCGCAACCTCGTTCGGCATTATCGGCATCCGGGAGCGGGTGCGTTTTCTCGGCGGCGACGTGCATATCGTCGGGGTGCCTGAGGCGGGAACCGTCCTCGATGTGACTATCCCGCTCGAGATCGGAAAGGAAAGACAGTCGTGACGAAAATCCTTATCGCCGATGATCATGCGATGTTCCGGCACGGCCTCCGCCAGATTCTGGAGGATAGTCCAGACATGGCGGTGGTCGGCGAAGCCAGCAACGGGCGCGACGTTGTCGATCAGGCGCTTGAACATGAGTGCGATCTGTTGCTGCTCGACATCAACATGCCGGGAATGAACGGCCTTGAGGCGCTCAAGCAGTTGAGGACGCTCAGGCCGAGGCTCAAGGTGCTTGTGCTGAGCATGTACCCTGAAGGCCAATACGCGGTGCGCGCGCTGAAGGCCGGGGCCGCCGGGTACATCACGAAGGTAAGTGCCTCCGAGGAGCTTATCGAGGCGATCAGAAAAATATCGCAGGGCGGCAAGTATGTGAGCGCCTCCCTGGCCGAGCAGCTGCTCTTCGACCTGGATGCCGATGTCGAAAGACCGCCGCATGAACTCCTTTCGGACAGAGAGTTCGAAGTGCTCCGCATGATTGCGTCCGGAAAGACCGTGAGTCAGATCGCGGACGAACTCTCGCTGAGCGTCAAGACGGTCAGCACGCACAGGGTGAGAATGCTGGAGAAGATGCGGATGAAGAACAATGCCGAACTGACGAATTACGCGATCAAGCACAGACTCATCGACCTGACCGACTAACCCGCATCATTCCGGGACCGCACATTATTCATGGCCTGCGCGGGTATCCGATCTCAAGCGAGCTAGGCGGCCGGTGCCGCAGCCCTGCCGATGCTCATCAGTCGTTGAATTCTCTGTTTGATGGGCGGATGCGTGGCGAACCAGCCCGGTTCACTATCGTCGGAGAGATCGGTTGCCTCCGGTGATGCGATGCAAAGATGCGCACTGGCAGGTTTTACGGATGCGGTCGGACCGGTAGCACGCGCAATCTTTTCGAGTGCGTGCGCAAGCCCTTCGGGATTGCGGGTAAACTGTGCCGATGAGGCATCGGCGAGATATTCTCGCTCCCTGCTGACCATGAGGGCCATCAGATTCGTAGCGATAGGGGCGAGGAGCACCGAGAGAAACCAGAGGATCAGGATTACGACGCCGATGCGCGAATCCCTGTTGTCGCCGTCATCCCAGTCGAGGCGCAGCCGGGTGCGGGCTACGAACTCGGAGATGAGCGCGGCAAGGCCGACGAGAACCGTAAGGGTCGTCATGAGGCGGGTGTCCTGATTCTTCAGATGGGCGATTTCGTGCGCAACGACTCCCTGCAGCTCATCCCTTGTCAGGACATTTAGGAGTCCGGTTGTAACGGCTATGTGATAGTCGCCTTCCCGCATGCCGACGGCGAGCGCGTTCGGATCGGGATCAGGGATCAGCCATACCTGCGGCGGCGCAATCGAAGAGGCGATGCTCATCTCCTCGACGACATTCAGGAACGCCATCTCCTGAGCCGACCGCCTCTTATCGGCCGGACGCGCCATCATCGCTTTGAGAACCGTATTAGGCGCATTCGACACATTCCACCAGGCAATGCCGATGCCTGCGAGCCCGATGATGACGGTAAAGACCGGATAAAAATGTTTTCGCGGCTTCGGGCTCAGTGCATATACAGAATGGCTTGATCCGCTCAGGTAGTAGATTGCCAGGTCAAGGCCCATGCCGAGCCAGATGAAGAAAAGGACAAAGCAGACCACGACAATTCTCGTCTTGCGGCGGTTCTGCGCCTGCAGGTCGAAAAATGTCGCCATCCGGAGCCCGTTCTATTTCTTCAATGAGAGGTCAACGGTCGGCACGGCGCGGTCCGATTCCTCGGCAATCTCCCATAACTGGGCGGGCGCGGCGCCTGCCATTCCCGCAAGCAGGACTGTCGGGAATTGTTTCTGCGCGACATTATATTCAGTGGCCGTATCGTTATATGATTGCCTCGCGAATGAAACTCTGTTTTCGGTCGATGCGAGTTCTTCCTGAAACTGGCCGACATTGCTGGTTGCCTTCAGTTCGGGATAGGCCTCGACAATCGCCATGAACTTTGTCAACGTGGCAGTCAGCGCACTCTCCGCGGCGGCCACCTGTCCCGCAGTGGCCGGCGTTGCCGAGGCCGCCGTCGCAACAGCGGTATTGCGCGCTGCAATAACCGCTTCGAGCGTCTCGCGTTCGAACTGCAGGGCGCCCTTGACCGCATTGACGAGATTCGGAATGAGATCATGCCTCCGTTTGAGCTGGACATCGATTTGTTTCCAGGCATTTTCGGTCTGTCCCTTCAGGGCGACGAGACGATTGTATGCCATAATCCCGACGCCGACAACAATACCGATGAGAACGAGCAATACAATCAGCGTGATTGCCATGATGTGCCTCCCTCCGGGCGCTGAAGCGTATAGTATGACCGAGAATAAAACATCTACCGGGTGCTATTTCCCGAGATCACCGACGACCTGATCCGCCATTTTGTATGCGTTGCCGATGCAATCGTTGACCGCCACGCCGCGCATGCAATTGCCGCCGATATAGAGGCCGGGATGATTTTTCAGGGCGCTATCTATCAGTTCGACGCGGCGGTAATGGCCGACATGATACTGAGGGATCGCCTTCTCCCACCGGTAGACTCTGGCAAACTCCGGGTCGGCCTTGATATCGGCAATGGTTGCGAGTTCGCTCCTGCTGAGGTCGATTAGCTTATTCTCTTCGAGCATTGCCAAAGACTCGGCCCTCGCTCCGCCGACCATCGTTCTGAGCAGTACATGCCCTTCGGGTGCGCGGTTCGGAAAGATGCTCGTGTCGAAAAGCGTGCCGAGAATACGGCGTTTTTCCTTTGACGGGACGAGAAATCCGAAGAGATTCAGATCGCGAGCGATCTTCTCCCGCCTGAAAGCGAATGCGATGACCGAAAGGGCCGGATAAGGAATCTCCTGCAGCAACGCGGCAATATCCGCTGCAATCCCCTTGAGGGCCTGTGCCGTGGAGTAGGAAGGTGAGGCGAATATGACAGTTTCCGCCTCTGCCCGCGTCCCATCGCCGAATCCGAGGACATACCTGTTGTTTTGTTTGTCGCAGGAAACCACGCGTCTGTCCGTTTCGATGCGGGCGCCGAGGCGATCGCAGAGCGCTTCGATCAGGCTGAACATGCCGTTGTGATACGACATGAGGGTGCCTCCCGGACCGGCCTCGACCGCGCCGCCTCCGGCTTTCTTCTTCTCACGCGCGATTGCCATAAAACCCTTGATCAGGCCGCCGTGCTGTTGTTCGAGGTCATAGACCTTGCCGAAGCAGCTCCGGATGCTCATCTTTGCAGGGTCTCCGGCATAAACGCCGGAGGCCATCGGGTCAAGCAGTTTATCGAAAAACTCACGTCCGACCCTCCGGATCGCAAACGCCTCCATCGTCTCGTCGTCATAGATCTTTTTCGGAACGAAGAGTTCTCTGAGCATGCGCAGCCGTCCGCCGAGGGAAAGGAAGTCGGAGAGAAAGAATTTTGCCGGCTCCATCGGGATCATCCTCAGTGCGCCGTCAAAATAAATGCAGCGCTTTCGCGCATTGTCGTTGCTGCGGATCGGTTCAATCGCGATGCTTTTTGAGAGCTGTAGCGTAGCCGGCTTATTGTCGAGAAATCCGTTGACTCCCGCCTCGCAGACATACCCGTCCGTACGGTCGGTCATGATCTTTCCGCCTGGCCGGCTATCGGCCTCATATACGACGACATCGAGATCCGACTTCTTTTCGAGCAGAGCATAGGCGAGAGAAAGCCCGGATATGCCGCCGCCTGCTATTGCAATTCGTCTGCTCACGTTGCTGAACTCCTTCCTGAATATGACTCTGAATTATTCATCATTGGCGACGGCCTTGCCGATGCCCTGTCCGCCACCAGTGATGATTGCAACCTTGCCGGAAAGTCTGCTCAAATCCATGCCT
>DATHDH010000178.1:0-13024 GCA_035319145.1 Dissulfurispiraceae bacterium
CGATTGAGACCTTGTTCATCTTGCTTCTGTGCGGTCATTGCGCTCACCTCCTTAAGGAAGAATGTAATACACGCGCGGCTTGGTCGCTGCCGTATCGCCGAACACCGGTCCGGTGCCGGGATAGCCTATCTTCTTTGCCAGTGCTACGGCGCTCAGTCCCTTTGTGGTCGTGAGCTTGCCCTTCTCTGCCTGCGACTTCACCGAGGTGAGAATCTTGACCTGGTGCTCCTTCATCATTTTCGCAATCAGGCTTTCGGCATCGGCCAGATCACCGAAATAGTTGGCGCGACAGACACAGGTGCTCACACACATCGGCACCATGCCTTCCCTCAAACGATGCACGCAGAAATGACATTTCCGCGCAGCGCCGATGGGCAGCTCCGGCTTGGTACGCGGCCATTTCCGGCTGTACTCCCAGGTCGGCGCCTGCTCATATGCCTGCACCGCCGGTGTGCTGTCAGTGTAGTACGCCCCGGAATCAAGGTTGCGGGCCTTATATGGACAGGCCACAACACACTTGCCGCAGCCGATGCATTCGGTATAGTTGATCATGACAACGCCGGTGGAAACACCCTTGGTGCTCTTCCAGGTCGCCTTGCCCTCACCCTTGTTCGGGCAGGCGGCAACGCACGGCGGATTGTCGCACTGGAGGCAGGGACGGGGAGTGAATCGGCGCTTCAGATTGGGAAATATTCCTGATTCTTCTTCGTAGACCGGCCGGTAGATGATGCCGGGGGGGCTCTTTTGCTCCGCGATACAGCCTGCTGTGCAGGCCTTGCAGGAGGTACAGCGGCGGAGGTCGATCAGCATGGCCCACTGCGGAGCGGGCTTTTTGATCGCGCGCTGGATATCCTCCTGAATGATTGTCAGCTCGTCTTTGCCGTCATACATAGGTGCCTCCTCATTATTTCTTGTGGCAACTTGCGCATTTCCCTTTTACGCTGAACGCCTGTTTACCGTTATGGCAGGCACCGCATGACTTGCCGTTGGTCATTTCCGCCATCGATACCTTCCTGTGTTTCTCCTTCGTGAGATAGAGCGAATCATGACAATCCGTGCACTGTTTCCCCATGCCGACATGCGTGTCATGGCTGAACGTCACATTCCCGGCTCCCTTCGCCTCAAAGACAATGTCTCCGCCGCCTACAATTGCGAAGCCGGTAACGGCAGTCAGTCCGACAACGAGCATACTGATAATAAATAGCCGCATACGATCACCTCCTTATGGATGGCTTATAATTTATTTTCGTTCAATAAATATAACCATTATTTTATCTGCTGTCAATTTATTCTTTTTTCAGAAATCGCGAGCAAAGGCTCTGCATGAAAGGTTTTATTGACTTGGAACCGTCTCTTCATGTATAAATATTACATAAACTATTTTTTATGCGAGGCTTTGCATGAACGAGTTGTTGACCGTATTTAAGGCACTTTCCGACAGGAACAGGCTCCTCATCCTCAAGCTGCTCCAGCAAGGGGAGCTCTGCGGATGCCATCTGGTAGCCGCGCTCGGACTTGTCCAGCCCCAGGTTTCCTTCCATATAAAAATACTGAAAAAGGCCGGCCTCATCGTGGACCGGCGCTGCGGACGATGGACGTACTACCGGCTGAATGACGCAGACATGTTCGTTCGCTTCCTTCTGATGTCGGCACTGGAACGAATGGCCCCAAAAGAAGTCTGTGCCAATATGAAACGGCTCGACGCGTTCCGGAAAAGCTGTTCCAATCCATGCAAATGACCGGGAATTCCGCGAAACCGGCAATATTCAGCGATATCCATGCCGACATTTTTGCGCTGAAAGCAGCCTGTAAAGTAGCGTGTGCCCGATCAGTTCGCTGAACAGTCGAGAAGAGCGTTATGATTATGAAAGGATCATGCTTACCATGAATGACCACCCGACGCCTGCCGAGACCTGTGCACTTGTTGAGGATGCACCGAAACGGCTCAACTGTTTCGAACGCTATCTTTCACTCTGGGTATTGATCTGCATGCTGATCGGTATTGCAATCGGAAAACTCATGCCAGGTCTTACCTCTGCGCTGAGCGGCATGGAGTTCGGTTCCGGCTCTCAGGTGAACGTTCCGATAGCAATTCTCATATGGCTCATGATCTACCCGATGATGCTCAAGATCGACTTCGGGTCGCTTCACAACATCGCAAAAAAGCCGAAAGGCCTGATGATAACGCTTTTCATCAACTGGCTCGTCAAGCCGTTCAGCATGGCATTTCTGGCATGGCTCTTCATCCAGAACATCTTTTCTCCATGGATTGACCCTGAAACCGCTAAGAATTATACGGCGGGGCTCATCATCCTCGCCGCGGCTCCCTGCACGGCGATGGTCTTCGTCTGGTCATACCTGACCGACGGCGATCCCGCCTACACGCTCGTGCAGGTGGCCGTAAATGACATCATCATGCTCTTCGCCTTCGCGCCTATCGTCATGTTTCTGTGCGGCGTGGCGAACGTCATTGTCCCGTCAAAGGTGCTCATCACTTCGGTAGTAGTTTTTATCGTTATCCCGCTCGCTGCCGGATATATCACGCGTCGAAGCCTCCTGAGGTCGCACGGCCTTGCCTGGTTTGAACAAACTTTTTTGCCCAAGTTTCAGCCCGTCGCCGTCTCGGCCCTTCTGCTGACACTGGTTTTGATATTTGCTTTCCAGGCGGAAAACCTGACGACACGCTGGTTTGCGGTTTTGCTTCTTGCCGTACCGATTCTCATACAGGTTTATTTCAATTCGAGCATCACCTACTTACTCATGCGGTGGTTCAGGGTGCCTCATAATGTCGCTGCTCCTGGCTCGCTTATCGGCGCCAGCAATTTCTTTGAGCTTGCTGTCGCAGTCGCGATCACGCTCTTCGGCCCGAGTTCCGGAGCAGCGCTTGCGTGTGTGGTAGGAGTCCTCGTTGAAGTGCCGGTTATGCTTTCGGTCTGCAACGTCTGCAACCGATCGCGCTCATGGTACGGGAAGGGCCTCACAGCATGAAGCTGAAACTTATCGAAAAGCCGTCTGCAGAAAATATCGGCAAACCGCTCCAGCCTTGCTCCTGCGGCTCGGTCGCAGGCAGCGGCAGGCCGGTTATTATCCCCAAATGGGCAACCGGCACATACGAGACGGTAATCGGTCCTGTCCTTTCCGTTTCAACCGCCCTTTCCCGGCTCGACATATGGGAACATTTCAAATGCAGGACTACATCATACCGGAATAGTTATATTGTTCCGCCGGGGCTCTACGCCGTGGGCAGCCCCGATACAAATTCGGATGTTCTGGTCAGCGCAAATTATAAATACAGCTTTGATTGCCTGCGCAGTGAATTATCCGGAATGAATGCATGGCTTCTCGTGCTCGATACGAAAGGGATTAATGTGTGGTGCGCCGCCGGCAAAGGCACCTTCGGGACGGCCGAACTGATCAGGCGCATCGGCTCCGTTAAACTCGACAGAGTCGTTGCACATAAGAAGGTCATCGTTCCGCAGCTTGGCGCGCCCGGAATCAGCGCCTGTCAGGTTACCAAAGCCACGGGATTCCGTGTCCTTTTCGGGCCAATTGCGGCAACAAACCTGCGCTCTTATATCGGCGCAGGGTACAAAGCATCATCGGCCATGCGAACCATGCCATTCACCTGCATCGATCGACTGGTGCTCACTCCTATGGAAATAAACCCCGCAATGAAGAAATATCCGTGGTTCGCCCTTGCGGTGCTCGTTTTCTTCGGGTTGCATCCATCGGGGATCCTCTTCAAGGAAGCTGTCCTGGGCGGCATGCCGTTTCTCCTGATGGGCCTGCTTGCAGTTATGTCGGGCGCATTCCTGACTCCGCTTCTGTTGCCGCTTATTCCTTTTCGTTCCTTTGCCCTGAAGGGATGGATAACCGGCCTCGCGATGGTCGCCGCTGCAACATTCTTCATTCCGGGGGGCAGAACGCCCGACACTCTTTTGTCGGCGGTCACATGGCTCTTTTTCCCTGCGGCCAGTTCGTATCTCGCCCTGCAGTTTACCGGTTCAACGACATTTACCGGGATGACGGGTGTGAATAAGGAATTGCGGGCATCCATTCCGCTCTACATGACGGTATGCGCCGTCACTGTAGTGTTGCTGGCATTTTATAAAATCAACCATTGGAGCGGCCTATGAAATATCTTGCCGATGTCGTCACCCTGTCTTTTGATGCCGGCAAATGCGTCGGTTGCGGCGCCTGCACCGAGGTCTGTCCGCACGGTGTCTTTGCCGTCGCCGATAAGAAGGCCTTCATCACCGACAAGGATGCGTGCATGGAGTGCGGTGCCTGCATGCTCAATTGCGCGCTCGGAGCAATAACAGTGGATAAGGGTGTCGGTTGTGCAGCCGCTATCATCAACAGCCTGATATACGGCGGAGAGCCCTCATGCGATTGTGCCGGGGGTAACGATACGAAGAGTTGCTGCGGATGAATCCGCACCTGCTGCAATAAGTACATTTCACTGATTTCCCTTTTCAATTGCCGGGTTCACCTCCGCCTCATGATAAAGCCGGAGGCCGTTCAGGATCACAAGAACGGTGACGCCGACGTCGGCAAAAATCGCGAGCGCCAGATTGCTCAATCCCGACACGGCAAGCCCGAGAAAGAGTGCCTTGACCGCAATGGCTGCGGTAATATTGAAACGTATGGTTCCGAGACAACGCCTCCCGAGGTTGATAAGAAACGGGATGCGATCAAGGCGATCGTGCATGAGGGCAATGTCCGAGTTTTCAAGGGCGAGATCGGAACCTGCCGCACCCATTCCTATGCCTACCGATGCCGCAGCGAGGGCGGGGGCATCGTTTACCCCATCTCCCACCATGCCGACTGTTCCGAACCGGGTGATTAATTCCTGCATTTCAAGGGCCTTGTCCTGCGGAAGCAGGCCTGCCTTCACGTCGCGAATACCCAATAAATCGGCGACATAGCGCCCCGCTGACGCATTGTCGCCGGTCAGCATGAACGTCTGCACACCCAACGACCGCACTTCATCAAGAACGCTCCGGCTTTCTTCGCGAATACTGTCTGTAACGCCTATAACACCCTTTACGCGGACCGAATCGCTGATAACAACTACCGTTTTGCCGTGAGATTCCAGCTCCCGGACAACTGCCGCCACATCATCAGGAACATGATGCTCACCAGCAACATACTTCATACTTCCCAGGCAATGGTTGGGATCGGTGCAAATGGTGCAGACGCCTTTTACGCCTTTGCCGGGAACGGCCTGAAACTCTTCAAACGGATGAGGAGCGAGGGCATGCTCCTCGGACTTGTCGACAATGCTTTGCGCAATGGGATGCTCTGAGAAAACCTCCAGACCGGCCGCGCAAGCGAGCACTTCTTCTTTGCGAAAGGTGCCGAATGCCCGGACATCCGAAACAACTGGCCGTCCGACGGTCAGTGTGCGCGTCTTGTCGAATGCAATGGCTCTCATGGTGCCGAGCGCTTCGACAAAACGGCCTCCCTTGACCACTATCCCGTGGCGAGACGCATTGCCGATGGCCGAAAAGACCACTATCGGCGTAGAAATAACCAGCGCGCAGGGGCACGAGATGATCAGGAGGCTGAGCGCCTGCGGAAGCCAGTGTGCGAGCGGCTCGCCGAACAGAACGACAGGAAGTACAACAAGCGCCGCCGCTCCAAATACGACGGCGGGAGTATAATATTTCGCAAATCGCTCAATAAAGCGTTGCGTTGAAGCCTTCTTTTCGGCAGCCTCTTCAGTCAGCGCAATAATACGGGCGAGGGTCGTATCAGACTGCGTTTTTGCGACCCGAACCTCCAGGTATCCCTGAGTATTCATAGTGCCTGCATATACGGAATCGCCCGGATCCTTGCTTTTGGGAAGCGGCTCCCCGGTGATCGTCGCCTCTTCTACTAGCGACGTCCCGGCGATAACCGCTCCGTCAAGCGGTATGACTTCACCGGGTCGAATCTCGATCACATCGCCCACAGTGATTCTTTCGACGGCGGTGCGTTCCGTATCTCCTTTGAGTTTCGCCGTTTGCGGGACACGCTGTATCAGCGATTCGAGTGCAGCTCGGCTTCGCTGCAAACCGAATTCCTCGAGCGCCTCCCCGAGGGAGAAGAGCGTCACTATTACAGCTGCTTCTTCCAGTTCGCCAAGATACAGGGCCCCGGCCACGGCTATGGTCATGAGAAGGTTAATATCGGAAAAATCGAAACGAACAAGGCTGCGGATTCCATGCAGCAGAAGACCCCGACCCAACAAGGCGAGGATGCCGATAATGACGGACCATCGCACGAGAGGCTCCAGGTGCATACCGGAAAGCGATAATATCTCTAAAGGAAGAACGATGGCAAGCGAGAATACGAGGTGTCGGAACTTTCTCTCTGCAAAAAGAAGCCTGAAATCACTCATCGATAATCCTCCAGGAGTGACTGCCTCGATCTGAATTCCCTGCCCGAGCCGTGACCCGGCATCAGGAATGGTTCCTCAGCCCCGGTTCAGCAGAGGTTGCAAGCAACCAGTGCCGCAACAGGGGATACGGGTTGCGATATTTTCGCACATCGTGCTGTTGGACGATACGGACCCGTTCGATGAAATTCTTCCGAATCGACGCATCTCTCAGGCGCCCTTCATCTTCGACCGGCAAAGACGGAAAGGCCGTTATTATTTCTCCGGCAAAGATGCCGGGGCTGATGCCGTACGGCTCACCGGCGCGAGTATAGACATTGACGGGTCGCAAACCACAACTCGGGGAATGGCTCTTGAAAACGAACCCGCATAGGCCTTCGCGATCAAGTTCCTGAATCCGCATTTGAGTCCATTGTTTTAGGAGATTGGTATGATCGATGCAACTCCGGACAGTTACAAGCCGCGGACGCTCGGGAGTGCCGACGAGCTGCATCATCTCGCGCGGAACCGGCAGGCCGCACTCGACCTCGGGGCAGACAGGAAGCCACTCAACGCTTTGCCTCAAGAAATCGGCGAGAAAGGTATCGCGCTTGTGCCGGCCGTCATAGCGAACCTTATTCCCCAAAAGACAGGAGCTGATTCCGATTTTGATCTTATGCATCATGTCTGAGAAAAAAGGCGGCATCCGCTGCCGAATGCCGCCTTTTGGAAGTCCTGAATATTTTACAGATGGCGATGGACCGGCCCGGAGAGCTTCTTCAACGAGTATTCGAACTTCTGCGGCTTCCTGCCGAAGCAGATGCCGAGGTTCTCCCAGAGCGCAATCGCCTTCACATCGACTTCGCGGCGCTTAATAAGCTCGGCGGTCGGTTCGTAGCAGATCTCGCTGCCCTTCACGTCGGCAACCGTGTTGCCGCTCTTGCCTTCGAGCAGAAGGTAAACCGCCGCAGCGCCGGTCTTATATCCGAAGTTTACATCATAGGCGGAAGAATCCCCGCACCGTACCAGGTGGCCGGGCACGACATCGCGTACTTCAGGGAACTCGTAAATGCCGGGCGCATACATGCCGGTCTCTTTCATGAACTGTTTGATTTCGGGATCGGCCTTCAGCCGTTTTTCGAGCTGCTGACGGACATATTTGCCTGATCCAGCAAGCTTCTTGTGGCCGAATGCATCCGGCGGCACCGATTCGTCGTACAGCATCTCTCCGTTGGCATTCGTCAGGCCCTCGGCGACAACGATCATATATGTGCCGGCCTTGACGTCGCTCCGCTTCACGCGATTCACATACGTCGAACGCGCATGCTCATACACGATATCGAAGTCCACCGGGATCTCCGGGATAAGAATGCAGTCAGCTTCGGCACCTATGCCGCCACGCAGGGCTGTGTGGCCAGAATAGCGGCCGAAGACCTCCACGACCATGAAACGGTTATGGCTCAGCCCGGTCGTCTTCAGGTCGCGCGTGAAATGGGCAATCCTGTTGACCGCCGAATCGCCGCCGACGCTGTACGACTGAAGGTCCAGGTCCATCGTCTTGGGAACGTGCACACACGGAATGCCCTGAGAAGAAAGATCGACCACGACGCTCCCGGTATCGTCACCACCGCTGATAATCAATGCGTCAATGCCGAACTTCCTGAGCCCTTCCTTGATGCGCTCATATTTGTTCGGGTCCTTAATCTTGCTGATTTTCACGCGCGAGTGGCCGGCCTCGGAGCCCGCGAGCGATGCCTCTATCTTGCTGACACGCTCCGCATTCAGTTCAGTCACTTTTTCGAGCTCTACGAGATTGTAAAGACCTGCGTACCCGTTCGGAATAACAACCGTCTTGATACTGAGCGAAAAAGCCTGTCTCGAAATGCCCTTGATGACCGCGTTCAGTCCGCCGCAGTCTCCTCCGCTGGTAATGATGCCGATGCATTTAATGGCCGCCATGCTCCCCTCCTCGTTAAAAATATGATGAACGGATAAAACAGCGTTATGCAATGCTCGTATGATACTCCTGAATCGACCTGATGCTCAACTGCCGCGTCTGGAGCGATTCTATCGCCCGGACAACAGCGCGAGCGCTCGACATGGTCGTCGTGTACGGCACCCGGTATTGCAGCGCGCTCCGGCGAATAGAAAACGAGTCTTTCTGCGCCTGCGCCCCCGACACCGTATTGATGATGAAGCTGATCTCGCGGTTCTTGATGAGATCGACGACATGCGGCCTGCCTTCGGCAACCTTGTTGATGATCTCGACCGTAATGCCGTGTTCTGACAGATAATTCGCGGTGCCGCGCGTCGCTATCAGGCTGAATCCGAGGGCGACCAGCTTTTTCGCCACTTCAAGCGTCTGCGCCTTATCGTGGTCCTTCACACTCAGAAACATCTTGCCCGATGTCGGGATGCGGTTGAAACTCGCGGCCTGCGATTTCGCATATGCGAGTCCGAAGTCCTCGTCTATGCCCATTACCTCTCCGGTCGACTTCATCTCCGGGCCGAGAATGGTATCGACGCCGGGGAATCGGTCGAAGGGGAATACGGCCTCCTTGACCGCCACATGCTGTATTGCGACTTCAGCGGTCAGGCCCAGCCCCTGAAGCGTCGCGCCGCCCATAATCTTCGCAGCCATCTTCGCGAGCGGCACCCCAGTCGCCTTGCCGACGTAAGGAATTGTTCGCGATGCACGCGGATTCACCTCGAGGATATAGATTTCGTTATCCTTCACCGCAAACTGGACATTCATGAGCCCTCGCACATCGAGCTCCTTTGCGAGCGCCCTCGCCTGCCGCTTGATCTCATCGACGATCGCCTGCGGCAGTGAATACGGAGGCAGCGAGCAGGCAGAATCGCCCGAGTGAATGCCCGCCTCCTCGATATGTTCCATGACGCCGCCTATGACGGAATCAATGCCGTCCGAGATGCAGTCGACATCAACTTCGATAGCATCTTCGAGATACTTGTCCACAAGAATGGGATGCTCAGGCGAGGCCTTGACAGCCCGCTCCATATACTCGACGAGCGACGGCTCGTCATAAACGATCTCCATTGCCCGTCCCCCGAGCACATACGAGGGGCGTACCATCACCGGATAGCCGATCCGGCCGGCCGCATCAACCGCCTCCGAGACAGACATTGCGGTATCGCTCTCGGGTTGTCTGAGATTCAGCTTGTGAAGCAGTTCCTTGAACCGTTTCCGGTCTTCCGCACGGTCGATGGAGTCGGGCGAGGTCCCGAGGATTCTGACGCCCTCGCGCTCTAACGGGACCGCAAGCTTCAACGGCGTCTGTCCTCCGAACTGGACAATCACACCCTCGGGCTTTTCTTTGTCGAGAATGCTCAGCACGTCCTCAATCGTCAGCGGTTCGAAATAGAGTCGATCGGCCGTGTCGTAGTCCGTGCTGACCGTTTCCGGGTTGCAGTTGACCATGATGGTTTCATAACCGAGTTCTTTCAGACCGAACACCGCCTGTACGCAGCAGTAGTCGAACTCGATGCCCTGTCCGATACGGTTCGGTCCCGAGCCGAGAATGATGATCTTCTTTTTGTCGGTCGGATTCGCATCGCAGGAGAAAACACGATCGGCAGTCTGCAAGTCAGGAAGTCCGGAAGTCGAAAGCTCTTTTCCTGCTGTATCTTCCGCTCTTCCGCTCGTGTGCCCCTGTGCATGGAAATATTCTTTCTCATACGACGAGTAGAGATATGGCGTGTAGGCCTCGAACTCGGCGGCACAGGTATCCACGAGTTTATAGACCGGACGGATATGCAGCGACCGGCGAAGATTCCTGATCTCGGCTTCGGTCTTGCCGGCAAGATCGCCTATGCGCTTGTCCGAAAAACCCGCCTGTTTGTACGCCGCAAGGGAAGAACTCAGTGCGGTATCATCGCCTCTCAGCGACGCTATTTCCTGCTCGGTGTCGAGCAGCTCCTTTACGGCATGCAGAAACCAGGGGTCTATCCATGTCTGGGCGTAAATCTCTTCAACCGAAAACCCCTGACGAAGCGCTTCGGCGAGATACCATACGCGGTCGGCATTGGGGGTTTTGAGCTTCGCGATAATTTCTTCCTTCGGCACTACCGACCGCCTGACCGGATCAAACCCCGCCGTGCCTATTTCGAGGCTCCGGAGGGCCTTCTGGAGCGATTCCCTAAAGGTCCTGCCGATTGACATCACCTCGCCTACCGACTTCATCTGGGTGGTCAGGGTCGGGTCTGCATCGGGAAACTTCTCGAAGGTAAATCGCGGGACCTTCGTCACGACATAGTCGATGGTCGGCTCGAACGATGCCGGCGTCTCGCGGGTTATATCATTCCGGATCTCATCGAGGGCATAGCCGACCGCGAGCTTTGCCGCGATCTTCGCAATCGGAAAGCCGGTTGCCTTAGATGCGAGCGCCGAGCTGCGCGAAACGCGCGGGTTCATCTCGATGATGACCATGCGTCCGTCCTTCGGATTCAGCGCAAACTGGATGTTCGAACCACCCGTATCGACGCCGATTTCGCGGATTACCGCAATGGATGCATCGCGCATGCGCTGATATTCCTTGTCCGAAAGGGTCTGTGCCGGGGCGACGGTGATCGAATCGCCCGTATGGACCCCCATGGCATCGAAATTCTCGATGGAGCAGATGATCACGACGTTATCGTACATGTCGCGCATCACTTCCATCTCATACTCTTTCCAGCCGAGAACCGACTCCTCGACAAGTATTTGGCGCACCGGGCTGAGCTTCAACCCCCTGTCGAGCAAAAGGGTGTATTCCTCGATGTTATACGCTATGCCGCCGCCGGTGCCGCCGAGGGTGAAGGCCGGACGAAGAATGGCGGGAAAGCCGATCTCTTCCATTGCAGCCATGCCTTCGGCAAGCGTGGTCACGATGGCGCTTTTCGGCACCCCAAGGCCGATATTCTGCATGGCCTTTTTGAAGAGTTCGCGGTCTTCTGCCTTCTTGATGGCGTGGAGTCTCGCGCCGATGAGATCGACCTTATACTTGTCGAGAATGCCGGCTTCGGCGAGATCGACCGCGAGATTCAGGGCGGTCTGCCCCCCCATCGTCGGCAGAATGGCATCAGGCCGTTCCTTTTCTATAATGAGTTCGAGCATCTCGACAGTGAGAGGCTCGATATACGTAACATCCGCCGTTTCGGGATCGGTCATGATGGTGGCGGGATTGGAGTTGACGAGAACAACCGTGTACCCCTCTTCCCGCAGGGCCTTGCAGGCCTGGGTCCCCGAATAGTCGAACTCGCACGCCTGGCCGATGACTATCGGACCGGATCCAATCAGCAATATCTTCTTGATGTCTGTTCTCTTTGGCATTCTCTCCTCAAATCGTATAAGTATCGTTTTCGCGGCACCTGATCAACTGAACGCCTTTATCATCTGGCCGAAGCGGAAGAAGAGGTGCGTCGAATCGTTCGGTCCGGGCCCTGCCTCTGGATGGTGCTGCACCGAAAAGACCGGCAGTTCCACATGCCGCATCCCCTCTTCCGATCCGTCATAGAGATTCTTGTGCGTAAGCTCTACCTGCCCCTTCAGGCTCTTCACATCAACGCAATAGTTGTGGTTCTGCGACGTGATCTCGACCCTGCCGCTCACCATATCCTTGACCGGATGGTTCCCGCCGTGATGGCCGAACTTCAGCTTGTAGGTCCGTCCTCCCATCGCCAGCCCGAGGATCTGATGGCCGAGGCAGATGCCGAAGACCGGCTTTTTACCCATCAACTTCCTCGCGGCATCGATTCCATACGTTACCGTCTCGGGGTCTCCCGGCCCGTTGCTTAATAAAATGCCGTCCGGATTCATCTCGATAACAGCTTCCGCCGGGGTCTGTGCCGGGACCACCGTAACATCAAAGCCTGCGGTCACAAGGTTCCTGAGGATGTTGAACTTTACGCCGAAGTCGTACACAACGACACGGCGCCTTGTCTGCCCAGTCGCCTTTTCGACCTTGCACCACTCCCAGCAAGTCTCCGTCCATTCATACTGCTTGCCGGTCGTGACCTCTTTGACGTAATCGAATGCCGATATGCCGGGGTGCTGTCTCACCCTCGCCAGAAGAGCGGACGGATTGTGTTCAAGGGTCGAGATGATACCCATCTGGGCACCCTGCGTCCGGAGATGTTTCGTGAGGGCACGGGTATCTATCCATTCTATGCCCGGAATTCCGTGTTCGATCAGATACGAGCCGAGTGACTGCCGCGCGCGCCAGTTGCTGTAGGCATCCTGATATTCGGCGACAACGAAGCCTTCAACTTTGGGACCATTCAGCGATTCGATGTCTTCGGGTACGATGCCGTAATTGCCTATCTGCGTATACGTCATGGTGACGATCTGCCCGCGATAGGACGGATCGGTCAGGATCTCCTGATATCCGGTCATCGAAGTGTTGAAGACTACCTCGCCAATACGTTCAGTATCAGCGCCGAAGCTCCTCCCCTCAAATACCGTCCCGTCGCGCAGCACCAGGGATGCCTTTTTCATGCAGCCTCCGAAATCACTCTATTTCAATGAGTAAGCTATATTTCCTTCAATCAGCGTCATAACAACAAGACCTGTCACCGCAAGACCGTCAAACGGACTGTTCTTGCCCTTTGAAATGAACTGTCGGGTGTCAAGCGTCCACTCCGCAGATGCATCGAATATGGTGATAT
>DATHDH010000179.1:0-2649 GCA_035319145.1 Dissulfurispiraceae bacterium
CTATAGCCATCAAATACATCACCGATTCGCGCGGCCAGATCATCGAGAGCAATCAGCCTGAGGGTACGCCGGTGCTTACTGCAGCCGGTTCTTTCCTGATAACTTCTATGATGCAAGACGTCATTAGGTATGGGACCGGCATGCGCGCCAATATCGGAAGGCCGGCAGCAGGCAAAACTGGTACGAGCAACGATTATAAGGATGCCTGGTTTGTAGGCTATACGCCAGATCTTGCCGCAGGAGTCTGGGTCGGTTTCGACGACATGAGGCGCTCCCTTGGAAGCGGCGAGGTCGGCGGAAGGGCTGCCGCCCCGATATGGCAGCGGTTCATGAGAAACACGTTAAGCGGCGAAAGCGCGCCCGATTTTACGGTGCCATCTGGAGTGGTGAAGGCGCGCATCGATGCAACAACCGGCCGCGCCGCCGATTTCTTTGCGAGCGATTCGTCCACGATCGACGAATATTTCAAGGAGGGGACAGCTCCGTCAGGAGGGGCATCTCCTTTCGGTCAGGTTTCCCCGCATCCTGCGGACCGTCAGCGCCCCTCGGGTGAATCGAGACGGTCTGCTGCGCCAAGGGCTATTGATCCGGTTCAGGATTAGTCTTCATTATTCATAAACGCTATTTTGCCTGGAGCATGCGTCTCTCCGTCCGATTGACTGAATTAGCCCTTCATTCCTTCCTCCTATGTGGATAAACTAAAATAAGCAGGTACCAACGACAAAGAGGTGACCATTATGAGAATAGGTAAGGAAGCGGCTATTGCGGCTATACTTATGATGCCTTTGCTGTTTTGCGCGCAGGACGCAATGTCTCAGCCTCCGCCTGTAGACGCCCCTCTTGTGCGGGAAGGCGATTTTGCAATGAAACTTTCAGTTGAGCTTGGCGTCGGGCAACCGCAAAACGAAACCGAGGCCGAGAGCATGCTCGGCGCCGCGGGCATTGCGCCAAGGAACGGATGGATGGCCGACTATCCGGTCACCCCTGACATTGTCGGGGAACTGCGAGATTCAGTGGGCTATGCGGCCCAGGCCAAAACCATACAGATGGACAAGGACAAGGCTATTCAAACTCTCGAAAGCGTACAGGTTAATGCAGGAATAACGATGACCCCGGCGCCCGCGGGACCTCCGTCCGATTCGATTACGGCAGGCACCCCGCAGGCAGACGAGGAAGGAGCGCCCGCATATCCCGACCAGTCGGTGGTCGGCGATTATTATGTAGATGAGGGTCCGCCTGTCCTGACGTACTACGCACCGCCTCCGGATTATTATTATCTTTATGATTGGGTGCCTTATCCGTTTTGGTGGGGCGGTTTCTGGTTCGGGGGCTTTTTTATACTGAACGACTTTCACAGGCACCACCATGGGCAGCATTTCATCAGCAACCATTTTAATGATGTTGGTTCCAACAGGGCTTTCAGGATAGACCCGAGGAGAAGATTCAACGGCAGGACTTTCGCTGGAATCGGCGCTCCGCGAGGGAATCGGTTTATCTCTCCGGGAGTCAGAGGGGCTCCTGAGCGAGTATTCAACCGGAACAGGACCGAAGGTCCGCGTCAGGGCGGCAGCGGCATAGGCGGGGGGAATTTCAGGCAGCGCTCTCAGGTTGTGCCGTCTGCGCCGAGGCAGAACTTCGCAAATCCATTCCATGAACGCCACGTTTACAGCAATCCGGCCGGCGGCGGCAGGACTTTTCAGCCTCAAGGTTTTTCACGCGGGTTTAGTGCCCCGCGCGCTCCTGTTTCACCTCCGGCGCCTCGCGGCGGCTTTTCCGCGCCCGCACCTGGAGGAATGGGCGGAGGCGGCGGAAGACACAGATAAGATACTGTTTTGCAACACATGGGGGCGGGCAGTCTATAATAATAAATGCCCGTCCCGAGGCCGACAGATGCCCGCCACATTGATGACGTAATCCCGCAGCTCAGGGAAGCATTGCTGAAGCACTCTTCAGCGGTCCTTCAGGCCCCTCCCGGCGCAGGCAAGACGACGCGCGTGCCCCTTGCGCTTCTCGATCTGCTGCCTCAGAAAAGTGGGCGCATTATCATGCTCGAACCCCGCAGGCTCGCCGCCGTTTCAGCCGCACGATGGATGTCATCGCTCATCGGTGAAAAGACGGGAGACACTATCGGTTATTCGATCCGTTTCGACAGCAGGATATCCGCAGCGACGCGCATAGAGGTTGTAACAGAAGGCATTCTAACCCGCCGTATTCAGACTGATCCCGGCCTCGAGGGGGTGGCGATGGTCATATTCGACGAATTCCACGAAAGGAGCCTGCATGCCGACCTCGCGCTTGCCCTCTGCCTTGACGTTCAGAAGAATCTGAGGCAAGATCTCAGGATACTCGTAATGTCTGCCACTCTCGATGGCGGACCAATATCTTCTGTGCTTGGCGGCGCGCCTGTGATTTCGTCAGGCGGGAGGACTTTCCATGTCGAAGAAAGATATCTTGACGACAGGCGCGATATTGTTCTTTCAGCCCGGGTCGCCGAAGCCGCGAAAATCGCATTGAACGAGCATGAAGGAGACATCCTCGTGTTTCTTCCGGGAGCAGGCGAGATACGAGCTTGCGCGGAAAGGATTTCCCAGTTTACTCAGTTGCGCGAAAGAGGCGTGACACTGCATCCCTTATACGCAGACCTTCCGT
>DATHDH010000180.1:0-6205 GCA_035319145.1 Dissulfurispiraceae bacterium
GTCGAGCCCCGGCATTTTAAGGTCTGTCAGCAGTATGTCAAAGCCGCCTTTTTTCGCCATTTCGAGCGCCTCGACCGGATTGTTCGTGGTCACAAACTCATAGGCGGTATTGGTCTTGAGAATCATGCCCAGGAGCCTCAACATATCCGGTTCATCGTCCACAATCAGCAACTTCTCGGCCATACGGTCCTCCTCGTTATTTCTTCTTCGCCCCGGGAAGCCGAATTATGAATGTCGTCCCTGTCGTCGCCGCCTCGTCAGACGTCTTCGTCTCTAAGCTTAGCGTCCCGTCGTGCTTAGTAACTATACCATATGAGATGGAAAGTCCAAGCCCAGTACCTTCGCCGACCTTCTTCGTGGTAAAGAACGGATCAAATATCTTGGTCCGAATTGTCTTGGGAATTCCCGGTCCGGTATCGGTCAGCCGAATCTCAATCTGATTGGTATCGGGAACCGTGGTTGTAGAAACCTTGAACATACCGCCCCGCCCTTTCATGATCGCGACCGCATTGCTTACGATATTGAAAAATACCTGCTGCAGTTCTCCCGGATCGCCCAGAACAAACGGCAAATTATCAGCCAAATCACGAACCAGCTCGATTTTGTTAATCGCCAGGTTATTGCCGATGACTGCCAAAACAGCTTCAAGGTTGGCATTAATATCTACGTCTATAACCTTGTGCTCCGTAAAGCGTGCAAATCCAAGCAGATTATCGACAATGCGCCGGGCATTCAGCCCCTGTCGTTCGATGGTCTTCAGGAGCTCATGCTGCTCCGAATCCTTCGGGACCTGGTCTAAGAGCATCTCCGTGAATCCAAGGATGACCGCCAGAGGGTTATTGATCTCATGAGCCACACCGGCAGCCAGAGTTCCGACCGAGGCAAGCTTCTCGGTATGTATCATCTGCTGCTCCAGCGCCTTTCGCTCCGAAATATCGTGAGCAATGCCAAGTACCGCAAACACGCGCGCATTTTCATCAAGCAGGCCGGTATAGTTTATGCTCAGCCATTTCTCCGCACCCTCGATTTCGAGCCGACAGGTAATATTGTCACCGCTTCCTGTCTGGAATACCCGCGCAATGAGCTTTCTCTGCATGAAAACATCATCCTCTGAAAAGAAATCCTCCAGACGCTTGCCGACAATCTCCGAGACATCACGCCTGAAAAAAGCGCTGCCGAACGAATTCATCGAAAGGAATATCCCATTTTCGTTCAGGGTGAAAATTGCATCACCCGCATTTTCGATGAGGGAACGACAGTGGAGCTCTGATTTCTTGAGTTCCTTCGTCTTTTCTTCGACCTGATGCTCGATGGTTTTCGACCATCTCACGAGGAGGCCGACGAGAGTAAACCCTCCAAGCAGGGTCACGAGCATGGCAAACCCCTCCATGAGGAGCTGCCGGAATTGAATGTCCCAGATGGCCCCTTCGACCTCACTCATCGGCGCTACGACAGCCACCGACCAATGCCGGCCTCCGTTGGCGTCGCTGAGCTTCACCGGGGCATAGGCAATGAGTTTTTTCATCTCACCGCTCTGGCCGCGGTGCCAGCCGGAGATAAACCAGCTCTTCCCCTCCTGTCCGGTCAGTATCATTTCTTTTTGAATCTCATTGATGCGCGTAAAGGATATTGCCGGGTTTTTTTCCTGACGGGCCTCCATCGCGTTTTTCCCGATGAAATCGAGCTCCGGGTGATAGAGAAATATGCCTTTGTTATCTATTACCCACGTATAGCCGGTTTTGCCGGAATGCAGCTTTCCGGTTATGCGTTCCGTGAGCGTCGTCGCATCAATGACGAAAATTACGACTCCGGCAAAGTCATTCGTCGCTACCGGATGCGCGTCATCCACGGAGACACGCCAAACAGGGGTCCAGATCGTAAGAATCGTTGCTGTACGGGCATTCATGGCTTGCGTGGATATCTCGCTCATCTGTATCTTGTTGCGCAAAGACGGACGCCCGGCGGAATCAAGATACGACCGATCCATATCCGAGAGAGCCACTATGCGCGCGCCGTTCCTGTCTAACAGGTGAGTCTTCCCGGTGCTTGCCTCGACATAGCGGATTTCCAATGCACCGTCTTCCTGGAAGCTCGTAAAGACGATACCCATGCGCCGTTCCATTTGCACCCGCTCGGAATACTGGATGGCCGGAGAAAAGCTGAGCAGTGTGAGTTCACGTCGATAGTCGCTGACCGTCCCTTCGATCATCGCTGCGGCATGCCGAGCTATGACCAATTGCTGGCTGTTGAAATCCTCAATGACATTTTCCCGGACGGCACTGGCGGAAATCCATCCGAGAACGGAAAATACCGCCAGCAGAAGAAATGTAAAGACAAACGTGATGACTTTGTAGTGATGGATATAAAAAGCAAAAAGGGCCTCAATCGGCGGGAGATCGCTGATATGAGGAGATGATTGGGGTGACCCCTTATTGCTCGACATGGATCATCATACCATACTGATGGGCGGACACTTGGCCCTGAAGCGGCGTGTCAGCCTCTTCAGGGCCAAGTGTTAACTTACCGGATTTGTCGGCATCGGACAGAACTCCATGCAGGTTTCTTTCACAATATACACGCAGCAGGGAGTATATTTGACAATCTTCGGCGCCTCGGCGCCGAGGAGGAAGCGTGCGCCTTCGGAAGCGCCGCGCGCCCCGATAATGAGAAGGTTCGCCTTCTCTTTCTCGGTATAATCAATGATGGCTTCCGAAGGAGAAGCCCCCTTGATGATGTCGGCCTGTACGTCTTTGATGCCCTGTTTCTCAAGATAATCTATCGCATTTCGCAGCATTGCCTCGGATCGCTGGGTAAAGCTGTTTCGCATAACCTCGCGATCACGCGGCATCAGTTCGAAATCGAGGTCCGAAAAGTGAGGCAGGACGTTGACCACATGCACCTTCAGATTACTCCGATCCTTGCAGAGAAACGCCGCCGTTGCAAGGCACATCTCCGTATATTTTGAACCATCCACTGCAACAACGATCTTCATCATGGCTTCGCCTCCTAAACCTCTTTCTTGACAGCTACTTTATGGACCGTGAGCCCGAGACCTTCAAACAGATGATAGAGAGAAAAACCCCACCACATCGTATAAACAACATAGAAGACCAGAAGCGCGGTCATCAATAAAATATGGTCGCTGACCTTCTGGGCCGGAATGCCATAATAGTTATATCCCGGTTCGACGATCGATTTGTTGACGCTGGCAATCATGGTTGCTTTGTCAAATTCCTTGGCATTCTGCAATTGCTTGTCAATCTTGCTGAGCAGTGTCCACCAATTCTTCGTCACCTTCTTTTCATCATATCCGTAAGTTTCTTTAACCTTGGCTCCCTCGTTCTTGTACATGAGGTCGCCGTCACGGATGACGACACTCAGAAGCTTGCCGAGGTCTCCTGAAACCTTTACCTCTCCGCCGTTCAGTTCGGCCTGCCCGCCGGCTATCGTGACCATATCTGCAGCGGTTTTCGCGTCTTCGGGTTTGTCAAACTTTACTTTGGCTTCGAACATCTTGCCAAGAAACGCCTCATTCTGTTTAGTGATCTTCGGGACAAAATATGACGAGCCTTTAGAGAGTTTGTTGAATACGTCGTCCGAAAACTCCAAACCGTTCATCCCGTTTCCGAAGACCGGCGACATAATCACCATAAAAAGGCCGAAAAATGCGAGCGCCATCAGGGCGCCGGCAGTAAAATGCTTTTTATCTCGTACCAGCATGGTTATTCCTCCCTGAATGTTTTGATGTTTTTAAGAAAGCTCGACAAGACCCAAAAAACAAAAGCAATAACCGTTATCCAGAAAAGGTAAACGCCGATGGTATCGATCGTCTCGCAGAGTTCCTTCGGCCAATTCAGGTAACCCATGTCCCTGAACTGCTTCGGCAGCGTGCTGAGGCGGTTGATGAAGCCTGCCACGATGGTGATTGCCCAGAACATTCTGATGGTCATACCGCTCACGACCTTTGTCGTAAGCGAGCCGATCTGTATGCCGACCAGCGAGCCGAGGAGCATGCCCATTGCGAGCGTATAAAAGACAAAGCCATATATCGCATACTGAGTAATACCGCCGTATCCGGCAGTAAAGACAATCTGGAAAATATCGGTGCCAACCGTCGTGAAGGTCGAAATACCGAAAACATAGACGAACATCGGGAAGGTGATAAAACCGCCGCCGACGCCCATCATCGCTGAACAAAGACCGACGAGAAATCCTCCCAGGGCAAGGATCACCCAAGAGATGCTCCGGCCGCCCGGAACCATATCCTCATCGAATTTGACCATCGGAGGGATAGTAATTGCCTGAAGCTTTCCCGCGAGGCCGGGGAGTTCTGTTGAGCTCGGGATTTTCGGCGCATCGGAATCGCCATGGCCATGGCCTGCAGGCTCTTTTCCCGACTTCCTTTTCTTGAGCCAATCGGAAATACCGTACCAGCTGAGAAAACCGAGAATGACCGAATAAATAATGCTGACAACCGCGTCACTGAGGATGGGATCTTTATCATAGATCGCTTTTTGCATATATCCTCCGAGCGATGCTCCAGCAATCGAGCCAACCAGGAAGTAAGCCGCGAGTTTCACATTAACGTTGCCCATCTTCTTGTGCAAAACCGAACCCATGATAGCCTTGGCAAAAATGTGGAAGAGGTCAGTGCCGACGGCGAGAATGCCCTTGACGCCGGCAGCCATAAGCGCCGGGGTGATAATGAACCCGCCGCCTGCTCCGATACATCCGGTGATCAAACCGGCACAGAAACCGACAGCGATTGAAACGAGGAAGACGATAGGGGTGTAAAAAGACGGTGCATAGGCTTTCTTGCTGCCGATAAGGTCTGCGGCATCGGCAATGTACAGCGAAAAAATGGGAATGAGGGCTGCCAGGGCAACCAGCACCAACACGCGCTTCTTGCTGCGAAGGATGTTCATCGAGACATCATAGTCCCAACGAGCATAGTACATAGATGCGGCCATCATGCACTCATACAACTTCCTCGGAAAACTCATTTCACAACCTCCTTATGAAATGTCTTTTGGGTGTCGAGAGCATCTCACCTTGCGATTGCTGCGCCACCACCCAAAAACCTCTTGTCTCTTTAGCCATGCGTTATCCGACAAGAACCGTTCTTTATATCAACATGCGTGCCATCCGCGGCAAACGTTGTCAGTGCTGGACATCGGCCGGCGATGAGCCGAATCATGCATCATTGTGCTGCAGGATTCTTCGGCCGTCTTACGATGAAGATCCTTCATTCATAAGCTTCTGAAGCGCATTGTAGAGATCACGTTTCATGCACTGATTAGATGCATATGCAATTATAAGTTGCATAATTCCATCATCGGTACATTTCAACGCTCCCATCATAGCACAGAAAGGCTTCGCAACCGACATCATATTTTTTTATAGGGCAATAAACGGAATGGCTGCTATGGCTGTTTTGCTGATGGGGCCGCACACGACTCTCATGCGGGAGGGACGGGGAAATGCACGCCGGAAAAACCGAACTACCGAATAAGCCTTGATGGCGTCTGATCGGGGAAGACGGCCGCCCGTCAGGGCATCATCACTTTTTGCGCTTGCTGCGGAGCCATGCGCCCATCGCCATTCCGCCAAGAAGCGAAGCAACAACCAGAAGAACGATAACCACGTATTCCATAAGCTTCACCTTCCCTGCGTCCTGGGAGCGGACGCACCGGTCAATTTAACAACTCCCTTCTGCAAGCGGGTCTCTGGTATATCGGTCAGCGCAATGGCATTCTCGTCATCCACTCGCTGGACGACCGCATCGCCGAGTTCATGTTCTTTTCCATCACAGACAAGAACCCGCACCCCCGGCGAGACGCCGTGCACGTGTCCAAGGCCGAACCATATTTCCGTCCCGGTATCGGTTTTCTGAAGCTGAAAGATCTCGGCACGCCCCTCCATGGCCAGCAGGCGCTCAATTCGGCTCGAAAGCAAATAGACAATCCCGAGGACTGTCGCGAGCATCGGAACGCAGGCCAACGATACAATCCATGGCCTGATGTTGAATGTCCTCTGTATGTAGGAAAGGGAGCTCCGAAGGAGCGCCTCGCCATCCTTGAATACTATTGCCTTGAAGGCCGCCCCCGGCACGCCGGGCTTGTCAATCGGAGAATAGACACGGATATCATAGGTCCCTGGCAGAGCATCGGGCGCAGCCGCAATTGCACCGATCCACATATTGCCG
>DATHDH010000181.1:0-10292 GCA_035319145.1 Dissulfurispiraceae bacterium
TTGGAAGCCAGCCCGGACGGTCTTTTGGCCGGGATGCGGGTTGGCTGGCACAAATCCGACGCTCGTAGGGGTTGTCGTACGGCATCTCGCGAAGCATCTCCATGAGCAGGTTGGAATCGTTCTGGATTGTTGCTTCGATCCGCTCTGGCAACTAGGGGATGTCGAGGCCGTGGATGACGCGATCTCATGTATTCAAAATCGACTCCGACGTTCCGGAGTGGAAACGATCATCACCGGCTGCATCAATTGCACCAAAGTGCTTGAGCCTCGATTGCCGACGCTCTCTGTCCGCCATGTCCTGACGGTCTTGCCCGCCCCGCTTTTTCGCGACACGCCGTCAGGGGCTGCTTTTCATCATCCCTGCCCATCCGTTCGCATCGGGGGGCTGAGAGAGCACGCCCTTGCAATTGCGGGCAGACCCGCCGATGGAGCAGAAGCGCCTCAGTGCTGCGGCTGCGGTGGAGGGCTGAGAGGGCTTGAGCCGGAGCTTGCCGGCAGATTCGCCGGAAAGATTGCAAGGCAGGCCGGCAGTGCCGTAGTCACCTACTGCATGGGCTGTAAGAATACTTTCATAAAGGAAGGCCGCTCAAGCACGCATCTGCTCGAGCTCTTGGAGGGTGCATCTGCGGTAACCACACCTGTGCCCGGCATGAAAAAATGGATAAATCGCCTTATTCTGCGTCTGAGACTTGTATTTGCATCTATCACAGCTCGGTGATCCCCCGGTCCTCATCTGGAGCGGAAAAAATTGCCGCTTTCACTGCGCGTTTGTATGACGGACTGGCGTACGGGATTTCTACAGGTATCGATGAGCCTTCATAAAAACTAACGAAATCAGACTGATAGACAGTTATCGCCGAAACTTACCATTGCAATCTTTCGTATTGATTTGGGGGCATGGATATTGCAATCTTTGATGACATCCAATGTCAATAAGGAGGCAGATCAATGTCCATCGAAGCTATCGGCAGTAGCACACAATCAATCAGTTCGCTGAAATCTGACTTCAAGGCTTTTCGCAAGGATTTCAGGGATCTCCTGAAGGCTGAAGACAGCGGTGATCAGGCCCGGATAACGAGCGCGGCGAGCGCCCTGCTGACGGCTATTCAGCAGCTTCAGACCGACTCCGGCAGCGACAAGACGAACAACGGTTCCGGTCAAAACGCGTCCTTTCAGAGCGGTCTGCAGAATCTCATGAGCGCTTTGCAGTCAGTATCAACGGCAAGTCAGTCAAACAATCAGGACCAGCTCACGCCCGCGCCGGACACGCTCAAAAAAGCGCTTGAGGGATTTCAGAACGTTCTTGCCGGGCTCCAAAAGGGACACGGCCATCACCATGGGCAACAGGCCTCTGAGAGCAATGCATCTTTTCGCACTGACCTACAGTCCCTCAGCGATGCATTACAGGCTACCCTCTCGGCCCAGCAGTCTGGGGATCAGAGCAAGATTACATCGGCTCAGGATGCGTTGAAAAAAGCGGTTCAGCATATGCAGACCGACATGGCGTCGGCCCAGGGGAGCAAAGGCCATGATCACCATCATCACCGCGCAAATGCCGCTTATTCGTCCATGATGGGCCAGAATGATTCCAATATGCAGGCCAAAAACATCAGCGTTACGGTAAATATTCAGGCATAAATCTCGATATGCTCATTGAGGGGGCGGATACCCCACCCCCTCAATGTCCGCCCGCTTGTCTTTCCATTCGCCATTAAACCTTTCCCTGCTTTCACTGTCCACATCAACAAAGACCACAGGAGGCTCAAGTCATGAAAAAAATTATCGTATCGGTATGTTCGGCGGCCATTCTTGCGAGCGTAGGCCTGGCAGGTGCTGAGGGTACGTCGGCGCAGAAAGCTCCGGAGGATTTCGCGACGAAAAAGGCGAATATTCTTCAGCGTATGGACGAGCGGGAAAAGGTCATGGCCCAGAAGCGTCAGGAAGTGCGCGCATGCGTAGAGGCGGCCAAGAGCAATGAAGACCTGCGTGTCTGCCGTCATAAGATGAGGGCGGGGCATGAGGAAGGCAAAGAAAGATTCCACGAAAAAATGGAACAGCGCAAGCAGCAACAGTAATAAGGGATTGAAGCATATCATAGCCATGGATGCTGCACGCTGCTCAACCCATTTTTGCATGTGTCGTAATGATAATGCGTGGTTGGACAACGTGTCGAGAAGAGCTAAAATATAATTGGTGAGGGGTCGTACCGGGAGGCAGGCAGCATCATGAGATGGATGATGCGCCGTGCCTTATCCGGTGTGGCAGTGCAGGAAGAGGGGTGAATGTCATGAAAGCGAAGATGAGCCTTCTGATTCTCTGCAGTCTGATACTGATGCTCATCGGATGCGTGGCTTATGCACCACCGCCATATCCGAGCTATGATTATCCAGGCGCTCCGTACAGCGGCTCTGGATATCCTTATTATTATGCTCCCGGATATTATTATGGTCCGTCGATCTATTTCGACTATCATGACCGTGGACCATATCATTACCACCGATGGTAAACAAGCTCAGATGTTTTTGTCCGCAGAGCGGTTGTCAGGGCGGTGAAGATGAGGTGAGGGCATGCTGCATTTGTAGCAGTTTGCAGGAGGAGATATATATCGGCCCTCAAAGGGAGGAGACACGATGAAGAACGTTTTACCCATTTTGATGGTGATGCTTTTGATTGCGGTAAGTTCTGTTCCCGGTCAGGCAGCGTGGCGGGGAGATCACGGATGGCACGGAGGGCACGGAGGGGGACATTTTGGCGGAGGCATCTGGATCGGCCCGGGATGGTGGGGGCCCCCATATTATCCCTATTATCCATACTATCCCGCGCCTCCTGTCGTTATCGAGCGGGAAACAACAGTATATCGCGACCGGGAGCCGCAGCAAACGGAACAGCCTTACTGGTACTATTGTACTCAACCGCAGGGCTATTATCCGTATGTAAGGAGATGCCCGAGCGGCTGGCTGAAAGTCGTTCCGTCTGCTCCGGATGATCGCGATTCGATGAATAACCCGGCAGCGGCCCCGCGTGAGCGGTCATCAGGCAGCGTGCAGCCGCCGAGTCCAAGAGAAGAGAGGTATTAGCGATGGTGCGGCAGAAGGGAATCAAGCTGCTTTCCGTGATCATTGTCCTTGCGTCGATCGGTGGCTGTGCTACAGTTCCTGTAGGTCCTTCCGTTGCGGTATTTCCGGCCCCGGGAAAGCCCTTCGAGCAATTTCAGGCAGAGGATGCCATCTGCCGCCAATGGGCGGCGCAGCAGACCGGAATTTCTCCGCAGGAAACCGTTAATCAGAATACGGCATCGGGAGCTGTCGCGGGCACGGTTATCGGCGGAGGACTCGGTGCGGCAATCGGATCGGCAGGCGGGCATGTCGGCTCGGGGGCTGCCATAGGTGCGGCGACCGGCCTCCTTTTCGGAACGCTGGCCGGATCAGACTGGGCATATGCCTCCGGCAGGAATGTGCAGCGTAGATATGATATCGCGTACCAGCAATGCATGTACTCCAAAGGCAATCAGGTCCCCGCAATGGCCGAACCTAACCGGCGCATGTACAGAAGAGGGTATGTGGCTCCGCCGCCTCCAAACACTGACAGCGGCGTTCCGCCCGACTATCCGGGGGGCAATGGACCTTCTTCCGGACCTCCGCCGAGGTATTAGCTTTCTGACATGCTGACATAAGGCACGACAAGACGGCAGCCGCTCTGACGCGCCTACATACGCGGGGACGGCCTGCCGCTTCTTCAGTTTTCTCCAGACCCGGCGATATAGAGAAGCGATATGGTGGAATCGAAGGACAAACTGGCAGCCGTAAACGGGTTCGGCCTCGTCGGGCGAAGCAGGAAAGAAAAAAAGACGAATCGGATAGTTATCGGTATGCTTCTCGTTATGGCGGCGGCGCTGGCTGTTTATGTGCTCAGGGAATACAATCAGTTATTACGCATATAGCAAATCCATTGCGGCAAATTTCGCCCGGACGGATGTTCAATAGTTCTTCTCTTTCATCATTATTGCAGGCGGGGTCGTTTCCGGTTGCGTCATTCAGATCATATGTCCAGAAATTCTATCATTCCCTGCTCCTCGGTCCGCAGCACCACGGCAATCGTCTCAAGATCCGGCACCCCGAGTCCGTAAGATTCAAGCAGGGTCTGGTGATCTCCGGTCCAGAGGCTGTCACACGCAAAGGAAGGATTCACGATCTGCTGCATCCCCTCCGCCAGATAAACGCAGGCAAACGCATCGCGGTGCGGGTTATCATTGTCCGGCACGGCGGTGTGGTGCGAAGAGACGGCACCGGCTACTTCATCAGGCACGTTCAGCGTGTGCAGGAAATGGCCGCCCGCTTCAGGATGAGAACAGCCGAATCGTTTTATTTCGGTTTCGATAAGCCAGTCGGCATCCTGATCGATTGAATAGTCTTTCGGAAAGAGCGTCAGGAACACGATGCGACCGATATCATGGAGCAGCCCTCCCAGAAAACAGACTCCTTTGTCGGCACGCCGCATCTTTTGCGAAAGCAGGCTGGCAGTAAGGCCGGTGCAATATGCATGCGCCCAGAGATGCTTCATGAGCAGACGCGGTATCGGAAAAGACTGAAAAATCGAAACCCCGACTGCAATGCTGCGCACGAGATCGAACCCCAAAACGAGGATTGCCTGTTCGATGCTGTTGATGAAACCGGCGTGGCCGAATGCCGGGGAATTGGCCACCGTGATAAGACGGGCCGCAACCGATTGATCGCGGCGGATCACCTTTTCCAGATCGCGTATCGACGCCGACTCGTTATTGAGCACATCGATGAGACTCCCGAGATTCTCCGGGAGGGTCGGGAGCTTCTTCAACTCTTCTATGCGCTCAAATACCGTCATTCGCTCAATTCTCCCGCGGCAGAAAATTATCGAGTATCGCCCTGAGGTCATCCAGCGCAAACGGCTTGCGCAGGACCGGCACGGTCATATCCTTAAGTACGTCAGCCGGGTCGAAGAAGGGATCTCCCGTCATTAAAATGATGTGCTGCTCCTTGATTCGCTTCAAAGCTTCCTGGATGAACGTGATCCCGTCCATGCCCGGCATCCGGTAGTCGACGAAGATGAGGGCAAACGATGAATGCGAAAGTGCCGCCAGTGCCGCCGGGCCCGACGTGGCAAAGGTGACGTGGTAGCCCATGTGCTCCATCATTCCGCAGAAGGTGTCAACGACGAATTCATCATCGTCCACGATGAGCACGCGCGGGGCCGGGCGCTCCGGCTGCGGCGTCTCGCCGAATGTGCTGAGGGCGACAACCTGCTGTCCGACCGGCAGGGTCACGGTAATGCAACATCCGGCGGCTTGCGGCTTCAGCGCGATGGTGCCGCCGTGCTCCACGACAATGCTCTGCACGATGCTCAGCCCCAGGCCGGTGCCGTGCTGCTTAGTCGTGAAGAACGGCGTAAAAATAGTATCGGCCTGGGCCGGCGGAATGCCGGGGCCGGTATCCTGCACGCTTATTTCAATTGAATCGCCCCGTGCGGCGGTCGAGACGGTAAGCCTGCGTTCGCCTCCCCACTGTTCAAGGGCCTGAATGGAGTTCATCATGAGATTGAAGACCACCTGCTGCAGACGGTGGAAGTCCGCCTGGACAAACGGCAGCCCCGATGCAAGGTCGAGTACGAGGTCCACCTTTTTTGCCCGCAACTGGTAATCAAAAAGCGGCACGGTCTTGCGGATGACATTGTTGACGAGGATAGGCGTAAACGACTGTTTCTGCTGTTTCAGAAGGAGCAGCAGCCCTTCAATGATTTTCGAGGCGCGCACGGCGGCGCCGTGAATGTTCTGGATGTATCTGTCGTGGGATTTTTTGTCGAGAGGTTGCGCCTGCAGCATTTCAGAAAAACCGATGATCGAGGAAATAGGGCTGTTCAGTTCATGGGCGAGCCCGGCCAGGAGTTCACCGAGCGCAGCCAGCTTTTCGATATCCGAAAAGTCGCGGTGAAAGAGGTGTGTGTTCATGTCTGACGGTTCATGATCCATAACTTACCTTCCGACTGACTCACTCTCCTTCTATTTTACCGAATGTGCGCGACCAATCACACGGGCGGCAAAAACCCGCGCGTAAAGTCACTGCCCATCAGGTAAAAAGATCGGGACATCCGTCCGATGCGGATGCAAATTGGGTTACACGTGTGTATAATAGTGCAAGTCTTTTGAAGAAGTCTATCATAAAAAAAGAGAAAAGCAGAGGGGACGATGAGAGTTTTTGTGACAGGCGGCGCCGGCTATATCGGCAGCCATGTCGTACGAATGCTGGGTGAACGGGGACACGAAGTATTTACCTTTGATAATCTTTCGACCGGCAACCGGTGGGCCGTGCTTTCCGGAGAGCTTTTTGTCGGCGACTTGAATAATGAACATGCCATTACCGAGGCCGTTCGGAAATTCAAACCTGATGCAGTCATCCACTTCGCGGCATCAATCGTCGTCCCCGAAAGCGTGGCCGATCCGCTCGGCTATTATGGCAACAACTCGGCGAACGCGCTGAACCTTCTTCGCGTGCTTCGCCGGGAAAAGGTCGGCCGCTTCATTTTTTCGTCGACCGCGGCGGTTTACGGGATGCCGGAGGTGATGCCGGTAACGGAACAGACGCCGCTCAGCCCGATTAATCCGTACGGCACGTCGAAGATGATGACCGAGTTCATCCTGCGCGACCTGGCTGCTTCGGACCCGGATTTCCGCTATGTGGCGCTCCGGTACTTCAATGTGGCCGGCGCCGACCCGGCAGGAAGAATCGGCCAGGCTTACGCAAATGCGACGCACCTTATCACCTGCTGCCTCAAGGCAGCCAAAGGGGAGTTTCCGAAACTGCGGATATTCGGCACCGATTATGCAACGCAGGACGGAACCTGCATCCGCGACTATATTCATGTCGATGACCTTGCAGACGCGCATCTGCTCGCCCTGGAGCATCTGGGAGCAGGTGGCGCGAGCGATATTTTCAATTGCGGATACGGACACGGATTCTCGGTGCGCGAGGTCGTCTCAATCGCAAAGGAAGTTACCGGCATCGATTTTCCGGTTGAAGAAGTCGGCCGCAGGGCCGGAGACCCTGCAGTCATCGTAGCTGATTCGGGAAAGATCAAACGATCCCTGAAGTGGGCACCGAAACACGATGATCTTCGCTTTATCATCAGAACGGCATGGGAATGGGAGAGAAAAAGAAAGTAGACGGCGGCAGCGGTACCATGACCTGCGTGGCTATTCATCTCGCCAATGCGCTCATGGGCGATGCGCTCAAGAATTACCTCTCGGCGCATCTGGAGAAATATCTTGTGCTTACGCACAATGAGCTTATCACGAGCGGCATGAACCCCGATCTGTTGATAGTCGATGATCGCAGCATCAACGACGGCTGCACCAAGCGCCATCCCATGGCCAGAACAATAGTGGTCGATACCGGGCTTTCGCGTGCCGACGTCGTGCGCATTCTTTCTCTTTACCCGATATCGGGTATTGTCGGCGCCGACTCCGACCTGCCTATATTTGCCAAGGCCATTCGCATTGTTATGGCGGGCGAACTCTGGGTCGGCAGAGATATAATGAAGGCATTTGTGGAGGCCTACGGCGCTCGGCGCGGCACTACCGGCGGCCACGATATCCTGAGTACCCGCGAACGCGAGGTCGTAAGTTATGTCTGCGACGGTATGACGAACAAGGAAATCGCCAACACGCTGAAGCTCAGCGAACAGACCATCAAAGCCCATCTCAACCGCGTCTTCAAAAAGCTCAACGTCACCAACCGCTCACAACTCGTCTCTGTTGTATCGGAAAGTCGCATTTTACGCTAAGTTCGTATCGTTACGAAGCTGCCGCTACAAAGGCTTTGGGGGCTTTTTGTTGTTTTATGGTTGTAATTTATATCCATCTAAAGTATTATAACCAATAACTTGACAACCTGAACCGTTAGGCCAATGTTTTTTACGGAATCAATAAGTTATAGTTCATCATAAAAAGTTTTCATATATATAAGGGGGCGCGGAAAATCATGAAAAAAGTATTTGTCGGTCTGGTTGCGGCGTGTATGCTCATGGCATCGAGCGCGTTTGCTCTGTCTTATTCATCGAATGCAGTATTTGAAGATTATCCCGGTATGAACCCGAATTTGCAGTTCGCGAATCCGAATTATGGGAAGTCCGTCTCTGAATATGTTGTATTCACGGACCTGACTCTCGATATCGCGGGGCTGGCTCCCGGATATTCTTATCAAGTTGTTTTTGGTCATAACGGCGACGTTCCCTATAGTTTTCCCCCGTCCACCCTTCCGTTTACACTTCCTTCGGATGCGCTGGGAAAAGTTAATATCTGTCTCACGGGCGGCGAAAAGTGCGACAATGTTCTCGACGATACATTCCGCGTGCGGTTTTATGGTAATGGCCAAACCAATCCGACCATTACGTCTGCAACCCTTACCGGACACACCTCTGCCGCAGTTACGCCGGAACCTGCAACCATGCTGCTCATGGCAGCGGGGTTGGCAGGTCTGCCGGTTGTCCGGCGCTTGAGAAAGAAAAGCATGACTGAGTGAGCTCGGAACATTCAGTTCCATGGCAATTATTTTCGGCCTCCTTCGGGAGGCCTTTTTTTTCAGCGGCGCATGGTTAATTTGTAAACGGAAAAAACGACAGGATGGTTTTTAACTTAACGGGCAAGAAGTCCCCTTCCGTGAGGTAGTGGGATGAAATGCCCCTAAGTTGGTTCTGATGGTACAATGAGACATGGAATACAAGCTGGATAAAGGATGCCATTCTGTATATGCGCTTCAGTTCCACCTGGTTATGTGCGTGCAATATCGCAAGAAGATACTGACGGGGATGCTTGATGAGCGATTGAAGGGCCTGGTGGGACAAGTCGCAGAGCACTTCAAGGTGCAAATCCTTCAGCAGGAGACAGACAAGGACCATATCCACATACTGTTTTCCGGTCGTCCGTCACTGTCTATCTCCAGATTCATCAACAGCCTGAAGTCGGTTACATCAAGGAAGCTGAGGCAAGAATTCCCTCAGGTGATGAAGAAGCATTTATGGGGCGGAGTGTTTTGGTCCCCCTCATACTTCCTTGCAACAACCGGACAGGTAACCCTTGAGACAATACGACACTATGTCGAGACCCAAAAAGAACAGCAACAAGACTGAAGTTCCGACCGTCCGTATTGCCTGCAGATATCGTGCTTACCCGACCGATCTGCAACAGTACCGTATGGAAAACTGGCTATGGACCTTGGGAGGACTGTATAACAGTGCGGTTGCCGAGCGGAAAGAGACATACAAGATCACCGGCAAATCAGTCACCTACTCCGACCAGCAAAACGCACTGCCAAAACTGAAGAAAGCTGACCCGGCACTACGCATGGTCCACAGTCAGGTCCTGCAGGACTGTCTGCAGCGTGTGGACAAGGCATATCAGAAGTTCTTCGACGATATCAAGCGCAAGAAATCCGGGGAAAAGATCAGGGTCGGGTATCCCCGCATGAAGAAGTTGGAGAAGTTCTCCTCGTTCACCTTCCCCCAAGTCTGGATGTCAGGGAAGACGGGGAAGACTGAAGTGCTGAAGCTTTCTTGTGATGCCGACAGTCGATTTGCTGTTATAACCCTGCCAGGCATCGGGGATATCAAGATCAGACTGCACCGTCCGGTAGACTGGCAGAATGCCAAAACCGTCACTGTCAAAAGAACCTCATCTGGCGACTGGTATGTCTGCATCTCGATCGAGCAGGCCCTGAAGCCAAAGCTTTCGGATAACGGCAAGCAGACCGGCGTTGATGTCGGGCTTCTGAAGCAGGTTACCACCTCCGATGGGAGCTATACCGAACACCCGAAGTATTTCCGGCAGTCCGAACGGCTCCTCAAGAAGGAGCAGCGCAAGCTATCCCGGAATCAAAAAGGGTCGGTCAACCGGGACAAACAGCGGATCAAGCTCGCCAAGGCTCACGAGCACGTCGCGAACCAGCGTAAAGATTTTCTGCACAAGCTGTCTTTCTGGCTGGTGATGAACTATGCGTACATCGCGTTTGAAAAACTGAACATACCCGGCATGGTGAGGAATCCTCACCTTGCCAAGGCAATCCTTGATGCCGGATGGGGCAATCTGATCCGTTATACCGTCTATAAGAGTGTGATGCTCAGAGGTAATGACGTGGTCAGAGTAAACCCATCCTACAGCAGCCAGGATTGTTCGATCTGCGGAACAAGGGTGCCCAAGACCCTGTCAGAGAGGCTGCATGCCTGTCCGAACTGCGGTGCAGTTCTTGACCGGGATCACAATGCGGCCA
>DATHDH010000182.1:0-2551 GCA_035319145.1 Dissulfurispiraceae bacterium
TCCAAAATCAGGATAGTTGATATCCGCAGCATTATCCCACTGGCCATTGCCGTTTCTGTCAAAGTCGAGTTATTGTTCTGTCCCACGCTGCACTTCTGCCATATAAGCCCGGTGTTGTTGTCTGTTACCGTAGTCGGTATAGGATATGGGGTTGATGTTGTATTCGCCGTCCTGGCCTGTTCCCGCGCAGGGAATTTCGGCATAAGGGCTCATCGTCTGGTAGCACTTCGTCTGGCCAGTTTCGGGCAGGCTATAGGCATCCGAATTGATCGATGAGCATACTAAGAGAAACCCCTGCAAAATAATGGCTAACAATAAGCTCATGGTGCACTCCTGAAAGTGCCTTGTTATTTTTCAAGAAGGATACAAAAATCTTTTTACTTCATAGTCTGAAATGACGATCATAAAAAAAGCGTCATGCGAATAAACGCATGCCGCCCGATTAAAATCCGATTGGTGAAGCCATGTGTTGTTATGTTTTCGCCTGTGCATGTGCTGCATGCCGCATTCCCCTCTCAGCAAGGCCGGCATTATTCTTTAGTGTATGCGCCGGGTTTCAATACCGATGTGTGAAATTGTTGTATCCCTAAAGCTAAATTGACTCAATAATAACCGGTGTTTCAGGAATTTGCAATGGTTAATTGAGCGGTTGTTTGTATTAACCCGATAGCCACGGTTTGGCATGCTTTCGTATTAACCTATCGGCTAAGAATGGTTATTTAGGAGGCAATCTGACAGACATGGGGGAAGAAAATTACTTTATTTATGGGCTACACCCTGAGCAGGGCAAGACGGAGTCGAAGAAAGCTGGTAATGCGTTTGGCTTCGGTCGCATCAAGATTAGCAAGTTGTTTTATCGCTGTGGCGGTCAGCTCAATGTGCCAGGCCAAGCTCCCTCTCCGCTTCATCCAGCGAATAAACACTCTCCTTGCCCTGCCGGACGCGTTCAAGCACATCGGCCGCCAGGTAGTAGTCTTCCATATCTTCTATTCCCTGCTCGATAATTTGGCGAAGATAGAATGCCTTGGTACGGCCGGTCTTCGAGGACAGCTTGTCAAGCCGTTTCTCGATTTCAGGGGCGAGACGAATCGATGTGGCCATTACAAATCCCCTCCATTTGAATATATGTATTCACTATATCTCATCCGCGATGATGAATCAACAATGTCAGCAAATCGTTCCAGAGAGCTGTCCTGTTTGATTCATCCGCACTTACAGCCCCAGATACGCCTTCTTGACCGCCTCATTATGAAGGAGGTCGCTTCCGGTGCCCTGCATTGCGATGCAACCGTTTTCTATGACATATCCTCGATGGGCAAGGCGCAATGCAGCACGTGAATTCTGCTCGACAAGCAGCACCGTGACCCCGGTCTGGTTTATCTCGTGTATGGTACGGAAAATCTTGCTGACCATGATGGGCGCAAGGCCGAGCGAGGGTTCGTCGAGCAGCAGCAATTGCGGACCCGCCATCAGCGCACGTGCAATCGCGAGCATCTGCTGTTCGCCGCCGCTGAGCGTGCCTCCCTGCTGTTTCTGACGTTCCTTCAGTATCGGGAAGAGCCGAAAAACGCGCTCGACGCCGGCTTCAATTGAGGCCCCATCCAGCATAAACCCGCCCATCTCAAGGTTCTCCATGACCGTCATGCGCGGGAAAATGCGCCTGCCTTCCGGCACGTGCGATATGCCGAGCCCGACGATTTCATGCGCAGAAAGAGAGCTGATAATCTTTTCTTTAAATGTCACGCTCCCGACTTTCGGGCGGAGTATTCCGGAGATAGTCATGAGGGTAGTCGTCTTGCCGGCCCCGTTGCTGCCGATAAGGCAGACGATTTCTCCAGCGTTCACGGTGATATCGACGCCGTGGAGCGCCTCGATCTGCCCGTACGATGTCTTGATTTCGCGCAGCTCAAGCATCCTGTTCAGCCTCCTCCTTGCCGAGATATGCCTCGATGACGAGCGGGTCTGCACGCACCTCTGCAGGACCGCCCTCCGCAATCTTCACGCCGTGGTCGAGCACGATGATGCGGTCGGAAATGCCCATGACGAGATGCATGTCGTGTTCGATGAGTACTGTCGTTATGCCGAGCGATTTGATGCGCCGAATCAGCTCCATGACTTCCGATGTCTCGGCCGGGTTCATGCCTGCGGTCGGCTCGTCGAGGAGGATCAGCTTCGGGTCGGACGAGAGGGCGCGAGCGATTTCGAGTTTGCGCTGGTAGCCGTAGGGGAGGCTGCCAGCCCTGCTGTCGGCATAGTGATCGAGGCCGACGAATGAGAGATATTCGAATGACTGACTGCGAAGCCCGTCCTCGGATGCTCTGAAGGCCGGAGTCCGCAAAACGGCTGCCGCCATTCCGCTCGTTAGCTTTGTGTGCTGTCCGACCAGGATGGTATCAAGCACCGACATGCTCGCGAAGAGCCGGATGTTCTGGAAAGTCCGCACAATGCCGAGCCGCGCGATATCGTGCGACGGAAGCCGCGTCGTCTCCCTGCCGTCAAACGAGATAGTGCCCTTGTTCGGAGGGTGGATGCCGGTCAGGCAATTGAAGAG
>DATHDH010000183.1:0-8109 GCA_035319145.1 Dissulfurispiraceae bacterium
CCATGCCCCGTAACGACAGCACTTTCGTGATCGATGCCGTCAACGTCGTCTTGCCATGGTCTACATGCCCGATCGTCCCCACGTTTACGTGCGGCTTCGTGCGCTCAAATTTTGCCTTCGCCATGTCTCCTCCTTATAACCTGCGCTCGGCGCAGTCCTGAACATCGCAATAAAGCGTTTGTACAATCGTCGGGCGTCTCTGGAGCCCATGACCGGAATCGAACCGGTGACCTCTTCCTTACCAAGGAAGTGCTCTGCCGACTGAGCTACATGGGCGCACACTGCAAAAAAGGAGAAAAATTCACTACACCCAACCGGCGCTCCTCTTCGAACTCCCCATCATATATGGAGCGGGAAACGGGACTCGAACCCGCGACCCTCTGCTTGGAAGGCAGATGCTCTACCAACTGAGCTACTCCCGCATTTCGCACCGCTTATTTTCCAGGCACTGAACTTCACAGCTATCAAAACCTCGTAAAACAGGGGGACTGGTGGAGAGGGGAGGATTCGAACCTCCGAAGGCAGAGCCAACGGGTTTACAGCCCGTCCCCTTTGGCCACTCGGGTACCTCTCCGTCAAGAGAAAAGCGCGAGGTGCTCGCTTTTCCGCATCCCCGTGCGATGCACGTGGAGCCACCGAAGGGAATCGAACCCCCGACCCGCTGATTACAAATCAGCTGCTCTGCCATCTGAGCTACGGTGGCTTTAGCTAATTAATATAAAAACATACGATTAATCTTGTCAATAAAAAAAACCAACAACTCATTGCCGCGCAGGGTACAGATGCGCCCCATATTCAGCAAAGCCGGCAACACGTTAGCTGCTTTGATTCGCTAAGGACCACATATTCCGCTCAAATGACGAAGAATGCGGCTATGGAATCACCTTGTTAAGCGGATACTCGACAATACCGGATGCGCCAGCAGCCTTGACCTTCGGGATCAAATCACGCACAGTTCTTTCCGATGTGATTATCTCGACTGCAAACCACCCCGTATCAGAGAGTGGCGCCACGGTCGGAGAGTGCATGGCACTGAGCAGACTCAGCACCTGTTTGTACGACTTCTCCGGAACATTCATTTTGAGTCCGACCCGGTCTTCGGCAGCCAGAGCCCCTTGCAACAGAAGGGCGACGTTTTCGATCTTTCTCCGCTTCCATTTGTCCTGCCATGCCGCCTTGTTAGCGATTAGGCGGGTCGTTGACTCAAGGATGACTTCCAGGATGCGGAGGTTATTCGCGCGAAGCGACGATCCTGTTTCGGTCAAATCGACAATGGCGTCCGCAAGAAAAGGAGGTTTGACTTCGGTAGCACCCCAAGAAAAGTCTACTGTGACATTGATTTTTCTTTTCTTGAAATACTGTTTGGTGTAGCCGACAAGTTCGGTCGCAATCCGTTTCCCTTCCAAATCCTCAAGCTTCTTGAACTTCGAATCGTTCGGCACCGCGATCACCCAGCGAACAGGCCTGAATCCCTCCTTGCCATACTGCAATTCGGCAACTTCCACGACATCGGCACCCTGATCCTTTATCCAGTCATATCCCGTCAACCCGCAATCAAGGTACCCGTCTCCGACATAGCGAGCCATTTCCTGCGCGCGAATCAGCATTGACGTGATTTCATCATCGTCAAATACAGGATAGTACGATCTGGACGAAACGCTGATATGGTAGCCGGCTTTCTTAAAAAGGCGAAGTGTCGCTTCCTGAAGACTGCCCTTTGGAAGGCCGAGTTTGAGCTGCGTTTTGTTAGCGTCCATAGTGTCGCTCCTTTCAAAAAGTCATTAAAGATGAATAGGATACAACGGTCGTATCAATCCTGTCAACAACTGAGCCGCGCAGGAAGCATGCTAATTATGCTCACTGTCAGGGGATCGGGATGGTTACGGCAGAAACTTCCGAACAGGGCCGAAAATGCCGACGACACGGTTACGTCCAAGCCCTTTAGCGCTATAGAGTGCTTCGTCGGCTTTCGCGATAAGCGCTTCCTTCGTAGTCAACCCTTGTTCAAAGGTCGCGATGCCTACACTGATTGTCAACGGCTGCCCGCGGTAACGTTTGAGCAACAGCTTGCCGAGCTTTTCGATCTCTCTGCGCAGGCGCTCTGCATAAAGCATGGCATGCTCAAACGAGGTGCCGGGGAGCAGCACAAGAAACTCCTCGCCTCCAAACCGACCGAGGATGTCCGTCGGCCTTGAGAGACGGCGAAGCGCTGATGCGAGGACTTTCAACACATTGTCGCCTGCCAGATGTCCGAACGAATCGTTGAACCGCTTGAAATAGTCGATGTCGACCATCGCGACGGAAAGGCCCGCTTCTCCCGAAAGCGCCTTCTGAAAGGATTCTTCCAAAATATCGTTCAGCGCTCCTCGGTTATGCAGTTCGGTCAGATCATCGAAAGCAGCCTTGACCCGATATTTTTCAAAGAGCCTTGAACGTTCAAGCGCCATGCCGAGTTCATTTGCGACAACGGCAACGGTTGTCAATTCAGCAATTTCAATAGGCCGGTCGGAAGAAACATTATCAGCACCAATCAGCCCGAGCACCTGCTGATCTGATGTGATCGGTATCAGGCCGAGCTGCTGCACACCTAATTGCCCGATCATCGCCCGATCCGCCACTGATGTGCCGTAGACCACCATCGGGCTCTTCATTCGCAGGCAGTTCAGCAGCATTTCAGAACCAGGCGTTATCCCTATTTCAAGCCCGACAAGGGCTGTTTCTGCCCCATCGGCGCCGATAGCGTCGCTGATAACGAGGCAGCGCCGCCTGTCATCAACCTGAAAGACGTAGAGCCGATCATAAGAGAATTCCTTCTGTATGGCCTCGAGCGTTGCGCGGATTATCTCAGACCTCTCGAGACTTTGATGCGGAGCCGCAACACTCCGCTTGAGCGTAACAAGAGTCTCAACCTGTTTCTGCAATTCCTCCTGCTGGTAATGATATTCCGTATTTTTCTTGCTCAAATTGATCGTGGCGCGAAGCAGGTTCTCACGAAAGATCTCCGCACTGGGAAAGCTGAAGTTATAAAATTCCGCAATGCTTTTTATCTCGACATCCATGCGCGCGAGAAGACTCTGCAGACTAATCTGGTCAAAATCAATATAGTCCGACACTTCGGGCTGCAAAATCGGATGGCGCAATATATTGACCGAACCGATGCCCTGCGTCCATGCGACGAGATTCGAGAGGGCAACGATAGCAACAAGCAGCCCTTGATCACGGGAAATCCGGAGATGGGAAAAGCGGCCGTGGTGCAGACGGATGGCGAGCAGGAGGTTGGTCGGCAGGCCCCACTCCGCACAGAAATACGCACCAAGTTCGTCGTGGCTTACACCGACGATCTGTTTTTCTTCGTCAACCAGAAGGCCGTTCGCCGGGGGGAGATTCCCCAGAAACTCGCTGTACGATATACGTCCATATACATCGAGCATGATCTTCCCGATGTCATGCAACAGCCCCGCAACATAGACCTCATCGGGATCAGGATGCCCAACCTCTTGTGCTATAGACTTCGACAAACACGCAACAGACAGACAATGCTGCCAGTAATGAATGCGATCAAACTGGTAAAGACGAGAGGGAGCAACCAGTTGCTCAAAAAGGGTTACTTCGAGCGCAAGCGTCCTGATGGCGCGAAACCCGATATGCTGTATTGCCTGACGCACATTTGAAACTCGGTGGTTCAGACCGAAGGCGGCGGAATTGACGATGCGGAGCATTTTGGTAAGCACGGTGGGCTCGGTCTCGACAAGCCGCTCCAGATCATCAAGCGATGAGTTTTCGTCGCTGGTAATGCGGAGCAGCTTCAGAACGACAAGCGGCAGAATCGGCAACTCAGTGACGCTCCTGGCCAGAACCGCATTGACTTCTTCCTGCCCAGGCAATATCAGCGAGATATCAAACAATGAGTCGTCCATGCATTCGCTCCTCTGTATGAGAGTACACTAGTTAGCCATATGTTTCAAGCTTTATATTAGATATATTGAATATATTTTGCACGAAAATCATATATTTGACCCGGGCAAGGCGAATAATGCGCTAAAACGCAAAAAAAAACGGCCGGGACATGCCCGGCCGCTCGTACTAAGCTGTTTGAGACTGATATCGCCTTTATCCCCACTTGGTTCCGGCTATCTTCTCCTGTATGGAATGTTCCGTATCGGTCGGGACCAGGCAAATTGCCTCACCTTCCAGCGGGATAAGGACTTCTTCTCCCCAGATATCCTTTACGCGCTCCTTGACATTGAGGAGCTCAAACCAGCGCTTGATGCTCGCAACAAACACAATAATAATCATCGACAGAACAATACAGGCAAGCGTGGCGAGCAGATAATTCTCCTTGCCTGGAGCAAGATAGACTTTTGTGATCTGAAGGTAGCCGGCGTACATAGTAATGAAGGCCAAAGCAATTCCCGGCAAGGCTGTCACCCACATGTATCTGGCCTTTCCCATCCGGATAAGCATTGTCGTAACAATGATGAGTGCGCTAGATGCCAACAGCTGATTGCTCATGCCGAAAAGCGGCCATATAGTACGGATATCACCGGTATATACGAGATATCCCCACGACCCCGTAAAAAGACCACCGGTTATGATAATGCCGGGCACCCATTTGCGTTCGCTGAACTTGGGAATAATCTTGCCGAACATCTCTTGCAGCAGAAAGCGACCAACCCGAGTCCCGGCATCGACAGCCGTAAGAATAAATACCGCCTCAAACATAATCGCGAAGTGATACCAGTAGGCCATCAGGCCTTTCATGCCGGGAAGCGAATCAAAGATATACGCCATTCCGACGGCAAGAGATACGGCACCGCCTGGACGGCCCTGGATATTCTCGCCCACCTCAGCGGCCAGTCTCGGCAGTTCGACCACCTGCATTCCGGTTTTTGCAAAAACCGGCGGAGCTGAATTGATGGCGAAGTAATCGGCAGGGATCAGCACGCATGCCGCGACCAGCGCCATAATGGCGACAAATCCCTCAGTCAGCATTGCGCCATATCCGACAAACAGGACATCCCTCTCTTTGTCGAGCATCTTCGGCGTTGTCCCCGTGCCGATAATAGCATGGAAGCCCGATATCGCCCCGCAAGCTATTGTGATAAAGACAAATGGAAAGACAGGCCCGGGAATAACCGGTCCGCCACCACCAATATAGTCAGTAAGGGCCGGCATCTGGAGCTTCGGCTGCAGGACAAATATTCCCACCGCAAGGAGCACAACTGTCGTTATTTTCAGATAGGTTGACAGATAATCTCTCGGAGCCAGCAATAGCCAAACCGGCAAGACAGAAGCGAAAAAGGCGTACAGCGGAATAGCTATCGCAAGTTGGTTTTTCGAAAGTTTGAAGATCGCCGCCAGAGCGCTCTTTTCGACATACGGACCTGCAACGACGGCTGCAATCAGAAGAACGACACCGATGATACTGGCGCCCTTCACATCACCAGGGCGAATCATCTGCATCCATATCCCCATAAAGATTGCAATAGGTATTGTCGATCCGACGACGAAGACACCCCAGACACTCTCAAACAGGGCGTTCAGGCAGGCGATGGAAAGGCCGGCAAGGGTAAGTACAAGAATAAAAAGATATGCAAATGAGGCCACTACACCGACACTCTTGCCGACCTCTTTTTCGGCAATCTTGGCCAGGCTCTGCCCCTTGTGACGCATTGACGCAAAGAGAACGATCATGTCATGCACGGCACCTGCCACGACGGAGCCAACAATGATCCAGAGAGCTCCGGGTAAAAAACCGAACTGTGCGGCAAGAACCGGACCGAGCAGCGGACCAGCAGCGGCGATTGCCGCGAAATGGTGGCCGTACAGAACATACTTGTTGGTTTTTACGTAGTCGATGCCGTCGGCGCAGGTCTCAGCCGGCGTCGGTCGGTCATTTCGCAGGCCGAGTACGCGATTCGCAATAAACAGACCGTACAGACGATATGCAATTGCAAAAACGCAGAGAGCTGTGAAGACCAGAACAACTGCATTCATAAAATCCCTCCTTATCAAGAAAGATACAGACTCGGTTCATTGTAAGGAGAAACAATAGAGATGAAAACTGAAATCTCACGGATCGTACCATTCGCCGGACGAATGGTCAAAAAAGGGCGTCGAAATACCGCGGCGTCTTCAGCGGGCCGAAAATTCCTAGGAACGTCCCTGGGGACGGATGATCTGGGGCTCCCTGCCGACCGGATCAGAAGCAGAAACTACAACAATCACATTGTCTGTCAGGACAAAGAGCATGGCGTCCTTGTCCACCTTTTTCAGGACCCTGCTTATATCAACCCCGGAGGTGAATGAGAGAAGCTCTTTCATGAGGAGTGTTTCACCAGAGAGCCACGCCATCTGGAGCAGCATTTGCTGGGAAACAAGGTCGCGAGTCGAAAATACGACTGCGTCGGCGACGAAATACATCATTGAAGCAATTGTCAATTTGTCCGCCTCTGCCTTTAACTTAACCTTGTTCATCAGTTTCTTCTGATCAGCCATGCAGCCTCCCTTCGAATGTATCGCCGTATTTCATCCCAATAATGAATCCATTTCGAGCGCCGGGTGATGTACTGCAGCAAGGTACTCCGCCAATGAATCGGGATCCTCGCAAATGGTTTCATCGGCTATCTTGTCGAGCAAATCGGGAACATCCTCCTCTGCGGCTCTCTTGGTGAATGCTTCGCGAATGCGATCCTTCAGGGCGGTCGGCATCCAGACAATACGCCGTATGCCGCCGTCGCCCGCGATGAATTTCCTGCTGGTAATAAAATTGACGCCGACACCCATAAAGCCCGGAGTCTGCACTCCTCCGCCGACCGAGGCCGCAAGGGTAGAGAACTTCATCCCCACCGGGGTCATGCCTGCATAGCCGCGATGCACAACCAGAACGCCGTTTGCCTCGGGAACGATTCCCACAATGCATTCAAAACATCCGCAGGAGGTCATCGGATTATCCATAATGGTGTACATGTTCAGAGTTTCGACCGCGCCGCCGGATGCCTTACGAAGATACTCGTCCACACCGGTATAGCGGCCAACGCGCTCATCGAGCAATGTTCCCTTAAGGATCGGCTGGTTGCCGCCCGTCGGATCGATTTCATGCGCCGCTTTGGCATCAAGCCAGTTGAAGGCGCCGCATAATCCGAGACGCTCGGGGGAGATCACGCAGACATGGCTCGGGGCAAACGACTGGCAGAGCAGACAGGAATAGAAATCGTCGACCGATTCGTCGGTCAGACTGCCGAGCCTTCGATCACGTTCCTGATACGCCGACCGCGCTTCTTCCCGCAGACGAACCACATCAGGTTCATCGACATAGAGAGTGACCTGAACCTTGTCGATTATCTGCCCGTAATTATGAAGAATGGTAGCAGTCTGAATAACGCCGAGATGCTCCAGTTCGAATCCCGATTGACGCGCCTCGTGACTGATGCGAACCCAGATGATGTCGCGCTGTCCCATGTGCCATATGCCGTGAGCCTCGTTGATGTTCGAATGCATCTTGCGTTCGATAACACCCTCGAAATCGGGCTGCATCTTTCGTCCGGCGACATCGACAATAATTGCAAGAGGCAGAATCCCGCCGTCTTCATATCGCGACTTCCAGTCCGTTCCAACAACAGTGATTCGGTTATGCTCGATCTCCTCGGTCGGCAGTGTGCGAACCCATTCAAACGCAGGACTCCGCTGCCCGCCGAACTCGACAAAGGTGTCTTCCTTGCGCACGCGCTCCCCTTCGAATGCCGGACCGAAAGGAACAGGGATGGGAGGTTTCGAGACGGTGATTTTCAGGCCCCGAACCTCGACGGCCCTGAGCGCCATTTTCGAATAGTCCCGAACACTCACGAGCGCTTCGTTTGCGCAAATGCCTTCCGCCCGAAGCGTCGGAACATCCTGATCGGAGATGACCGGGTAGCCGAGCGCAATGGCGCCGGCGCCGACCGCAAGAACCTCCTGAGAAAGGGCCCCAAGGGCAATGACAAAGGCATTCACCCGCTCGCGCTGATATGACAGATGATCGAGCATCTCCCCGGCCTTCATGCCTCCGTAAATCAGGGCTGCGCGGATCGCCCAGTTTACGGCATAGAGCGCATGAACGGCATCCGGGCC
>DATHDH010000184.1:0-8407 GCA_035319145.1 Dissulfurispiraceae bacterium
TTTGCTACAACCGCAGTTGCTGCTGGAGTCTGGTTGCAGCCAGCACCGGTCGTATTAAAGCTGACCGCCGGAGCAGAAGTGTAGCCCGCCCCTGCATTGGTCACCGTCATGCTTCTGATCGCCTGGGAACCGTTCAGCGGAACAATTGGTTTGAAAGTCAGAGCAAAATCCTGAATCCTCGCCAGAGTATCAGCGGGTGAAGTATAAGGAGCCGGATAAGCAGTCTGAGGGATCAGAGGAGCAGGCTGGGACTGGGCAAAGGCCGTCGACTGAGCTGCTTGGAGGGCTATCAGATTGAACGCCGGACTCGCCGGATTGCCGCTCACCTCAAACAGCATGATGGTTCTGGTATTCGGACCAACTCCGACCTGCGTCGTAGGAGTTCCTCCCACATCTGTATGGTCCGGCTTGCCGGTATAATAGTCCTGCCTGGGATCAAAGCCCGGAACCGGAGCGGGGGCGTCACTATAGAGAATAAGTTTTGATCCTGCCGGCACCTGCGAAAAGTCGATTATTATATCTGCTCGTTCTGCAGGCTGCATGAATAATGCCTTGTCACTCACATTAAGAACGACGATATTGCGACGATCGTAAAGATAACCAATCGGCTGAGCGGGGATCTCAACGGGTGCAGGCAAGAGTCCACCTTCTGTTCCGATCTGAACAATCTTCGGGCCGGCAGTCGCCGGATCCGGAACGCCACCTTCTCTGCCATCAGTCGGCCACATCGCCGGCCAACAACCCACAGGAAGCGGAAGTCCGGTCACAGGGTTAACGGCGGCATTTGCCGCGCATGGATTAGCGGGTGGGTTTGCCGGCACCATTTTCACTTCTGTCGGATTGGCCGGATCAACATAATAGAGCTGTAAGTTCCACGCGCGGTCGTTGCTGGCGTTCAAAATACGGAAACGATATGCCTTCGGATCAACCGTTAATTTCGGGTATGGGGTGCCGTTAATAATAGGCGTATCCATAAAAGCTTCTGGCACCATTGAAGGCTCAGGAAGAGTTGAATATTGTGGGGCCACAATTACGGGAGGCCAAAACCACGGGCCATAATCCCATCGGCCGAATTGGTTGGCGCCATCGGAGGAGTTTGGATTCTGATTCGGCTCATATACATGCGGGAACCAGAGATCTCCCGGGTCGCCGCCGACAGCTCGCCACTCGCGAGCCACGCCATTCTTCTGATTCCAGAGCACATCCTGAATATCAACGTCTGCCGGAACAAAGGTCTTATCCTGTATTATCAACGGGACGCCATATCGATAAAGACCGCCAAGGTTGGGCAAAATGCTGCCGTTTATAAGCCCTTCTTCCACTGGATCAACCAAAAGGTAACCAGCCGCCTCTCCAACATATACATTCAATCGCGTGAGGCCGTATGCATGATCGTGATAAAACATGAGACGGCTGCTCTGACCGTTCGGGTAATAGAAAGTCATTGCGCCGGCGCCTGATGCTGGCATGTCAGGTACATCTTGCGTGCTGACGCCCTTCAAATACGTCGTACTGGTTTCTCCAGCCGGAGTCGTCCACTGATGGGGGGTGCCGTCACTGATCCATGGCGTATCTCCCCCGTGCAAATGCAAGGTTGCACGGTTCTGAGTAAAAACATGGACACCGTCCGGACCCATTCCGGCACCCATAGAGGTTGTATCAACCGGGATAAAAAGATTGCCGGCAGATCCAAGACCCAATTGATTGATAAACTTGATGCGAACAGGTCTATCTTTTTGGGCAATAATCACAGGGCCGAGATAGCGATTGCTGGTATCGGGACCATTCACTTGATAATAGCCCCTCAACTTGGTCGCTTTTGCAAGATCTGAATGAAGACGCTGTGTATAGTCTTTCAACCCGATGACATAATAATCTGAACCGGCAAATGTGGCTGTGTCAGGTGTTGCCACAGAAATATAATTTCCGAGATCATTGGCGTTTGTCGGCCCAAGCCCTGGAAGCGTATGGACAAACTTCCGGATCGGCGTTCCGGTCCAGTACGCTCCTGAAGGCCCTACTCTATAGCCGGCTGGGCTATTGACATAATACGTTCCGCCGCCCGGTCCGGCAGAAGCAACCGTTGCCCCAAGCGTTAAAACAATGATCCCGGCAAGCGCAGCAACAATAGCAAATAACGATAATTCAGCCCGTCTCATGTAAAAATCTCCTTTCAAACGGCTTCTGCATATGCATGTAAATGTCAAAACAATTCCTGAAGATTTCTTCATTTTTATTATGATATCGCCTTATCGGGCATCGGTCTATCAGTTGTCCGCCATTTTGGCGGTAGGATTATGCTGATTTTCTTGTAGGATATTTCCTACATGCTATGCAGATACTTCTTCTTATAGCAGGCGCGGGATAATGGACTGGCTTGGGTTTACTGGATAAGATGATACTGGAGCGCGTAGCTGGTCAGCTCCGCATTGTTTTTCAGCCGCATTTTTTCGAGAATCCTGCTGCGATATGTGCTGACAGTCTTAACACTAATGGACAGTGAATCTCCAATTTCCGTGAGTGTTTTCCCGGTCGCCAGCATGCACATTACCTGGTATTCACGGTCGGAAAGCAGTTCATGGGGTTCCTGCTTGGTATCTTCCTCAAGATTCAACGCCAGGCGCTCCGCCAGCGATGGGCTGATGTATTTTCTTCCCTGAACTACCTGACGGACTGCCGTGGTCAATTCATCAGGCACACACTCTTTCGTCAAATATCCGGAGGCCCCGGAGCGAAGAACGCGAATCGCATACTGCTCCTCGGGATACATACTGAGCATGAGAACCGGGATGTTCGGTCTTTCCAGTTTGATCTCTTTCAGGGCGTCCAAGCCGCTCTTGCCCGGCATGGCGATATCAAGAATAACGATCGAATAATTCCTTTTCCTTATCTTTTCGAGCGCTTCCGAAGCGTTTTGAGCCTCATCAACAGCCGATATCCCCGGCAGACCGGTGAGCATCTGCTTGATTCCGGCACGCACGACTGCATGATCGTCTGCGATAAGAATGTCTATCACTCTTGGGCTTCCTGTATCATTAAGAGGGGCGTTTCTACGCATGCCGCATGCTGTTCTCGGCACTGATAGCCCTTTTTCTTCCTCATCATATCAGAAACCTTGACATAAATCTTGTAAGCCCTAAAGCGCATTTTTCTGTAGACATTTTCCTACATTTCCCCCTCGGGAAATCGCAACGTCGAATGGGGCACCACGACCTCTATCTCCGTTCCTTTTGATGGAGTACGCCGAATGGAAATCTCGCCGTTCATCACCCGGACCCTTTCGCGCATCCCGACGAGGCCAAACGACGTTGGGCTTGAAAGATGGGAATCTGCAATGCCTTTCCCATTATCTGTGACTCGGATCCGCAAGCCGTCTTCTTTCTGCTCAAGCCTGACCGACACCTCTGACGCTTCGGCATGGCGAAGAATGTTCGTCAATATTTCCTGAAATATCCGGAAGAGATTCGTCGCTATTTTTTCATCAACAAAAATCTTCCCGGGATGTATTTCAAGACTGCAGTCGATGCCACTGAGTTTGCGGAATTCGCCGAGCTGCCATTCCACGGCGGCCGCAAGGCCGAGATGGTCCAGAACGCTCGGCCTCAGTTCCGTGACAATGCGTTTCACCGTCAGAATCGACTCATTGACGAGGGCAATTATTTCGGAAGATTTCTCTGCAATCTCCTGATGATCGATATACCGCTTTGCAAGCCAGGAGAGTTCTATCTTCAACGCCGTCAGGACCTGCCCCAATTCATCATGCACCTCGCGTGCTACGGCCGTTCGTTCGTCTTCACGAACTTCCTGAATATGGGCGGTCAGTTTCCGAAGCTGCTCTCTCGACTGGATAAGTTCATTCTCGACATTATGTCTGCAGACCGCCTCGCCTATCGTCTCGGAAAGCGATTCCAGCACTTCGACATATTTAAACGGAATACAGGCCGGTCGGCTGTCTGCAAAGAGCATCAGTCCCAGAACTTCCCCTCGGTGGCGAATGGGCACAATGGCTACGGATTGATATTTTCTCACAATGCATTGCGGCCAGAAACCGCTGTCAGTGCCCCCGCCCGCCGCCCTCAAGAGATCGGTGGTGTTATTGCACCAGAATGAACCGCCTGGCGTAAACTCCTGTCCGCTGTACTTTATGCGATCGGTCACAACCCGCAGACAGGCGCATTGCCCGTGCCCGATCTGCAACAGCCGAAGATGGTCTCGACGACCGTCGTCCAGTCCGGAACATGCGTCGTGAGATATACAATGAGAACCGTCAACAATCATCCGTATTTCGGAATACTGACAGTCGTTCCATTTCCGGAGAAGCGACGACAATGCTTCAAGATACGCGCTCCTTGAAATATTCTCGGCTGAGAGCCTGAATACTGCATTGGTGAGAGCAATACGATCTTCCATCTCTTTGCGCTTGGCTATGTCGCGTACAATAGCCAGGACATATTGACGATTTTCATGATGGGCAAGCTTCAAACTCACCTCGACCAGCAGGTAACTGCCGTCCTTGCATCTGGCCCGGTCTTCAAGAATCAGAGCCCCTTTTTGGCCCAGTTCCATCATCAGCTGCTCCCATTTCTGCAGTCCGCTTGCCCGTTCTGAAAAATCAGCAACGCGAATACCTTCAAATGAACCCGACTCATACCCGAGCTGTTGGGCAGCAGCCTCGTTCGCCTCAATAATCGCTGAAGTCGCCTGGTCAATAATTGCAATGGCTTCGTGCGATTGATTAATGAGGTCGCGAAAGACCCGAAGTTGCTGTTCAACATCCCGCCGTTCCGACATTTCATTCGTTAGCTCTCGGTTTTTGGCCAGCAGTTCAGTCGTCCGCTCTCGGACCTTTTCGTCGAGCGCCTCATAGGAACGAAGCAAGGACTGTTGAGCTTCTTTCTGTTCAGTTGTAACACGGAAAAAAAGCGACACCCCATTGCGATCCGGATAGGCCCGGACTTCATACCAGTTTGCATACGGTTCTTTTGCGAAATATATCTCGGTCGTTATCGGCTTTTGCTCCTTCAGGATATGCTCGCGCAACTTTTCCAGGTCGGTTCCTCGAACCTGCGGGAATGCCTCAAGAAGCGTCTTGCCGATGACATTTTCCCTCCGGCGTCCGAGATACTCTTCGGCGGCACGATTAAAAAACTCAATCCTGTGTTGGTTATCGAAGGTGATAAATCCGTCGCTTATTCCTTCCATGATATCTATAAGTCGCTCACGAGAGCGGCGCAGGCTATCTTCCATGCGGTTTCTTTCGCCGATATCGCGATGAATGCCGATGTATCCCCGGATCCGACCATCTTCGCCACAAACCGGGGCTCCGATCGTCTCGGCGTAGATAAAGGAACCGTTCTTATGCCGGTAGGTCATGCTGAAAGGCATGCTTCCTCTGTCGCCTAACTTGCCGAATACTTCCCTGCCTGTTTGCTTGAAGGCAGCCTTATCATGATAGAGCAGTTCTGTTGTTATTCCGATAAGTTCTTCGGCCGGATAGCCGAACATGGCTTCAGCTGCAGGATTCACCATCTGAATGCGGCGCTGGAGATCACAGACGATGACCGCGTCAGAAAGAGCCGTAAAAAGAGAACCAAAATTCAAATCCAGCTGTTGTACAGCCGGCTTAGTTGCGATATCTCTTACAGACCGAATGCTTCTCGATCCCCTTTCACTATTTCCTATTGTCCGGTCTTTCTTCACGCTATGCCTTACGCTCCCTCACATCAGGGTTCTCAGTCGATATCAGCAGCATTAAACCTTTTATCATTCTACCAGATTGCTTTCGAACAACAGAGGTCTCCACTCCACTTTGGTGGGGCTTTTTGCAATTTTCAGTACAGGCATTAACGCCGATGTTATGCATCGCATTGCGGCTCTGATAGCTTCGTTTAAGCCGCTGCTTTATCGTGCAGGTTATCGCCTTGAACGAAAGCGACGCATCAGGTCTTTACAGATTCGCGCTTCTTATATAGAATTTATCTATCTGAAGCGAGTTATTGATAGATATTTCTGCATGCTGCCGTTGGCAGCCGAAATCACGCTAGAGGAGGATTCGATGGATAGTAAGATTCTGAGGAATGTCCTCGCCGGCTTGAGCATTGCGGGGCTTCTGACCGGCGTTGCGACACCGGGCAATTCGGCGTCCGGCTGAACAGGCACCAAGGCTGGTGCGGACGGCACCAAAAAAGAGCCGCCGAAGGTAGAGCAGAAAGCCGGACAGAGCGGCTGAACAGGCAAGAAGGCCGACGCAGTTGGCGTCGACAAAAAGGCTGACGCAGACCCGAAGAAGGATGCGACCGAGCCGAAGAAAGAAAAAAAGAAGACCAAAAAAGTAAAGAAGCCAAAGAATACGGATGAAGCGAAACCGGCTGAAAAGCCTGTCGATACCCCTAAGAAATAGTCGCAACAATCGCGGCTGATTCCTCTTTGAGGGCTGCGGATTGACCGCAGCCCTTCTTATATTTTGCGACAGCTTTTTTGACAGAACCTTCACCAAATCCAGATAATAAATCGATGGCGCAACAATATCAGATGTTCGGCCCATGGCTGAAGAAACGCTTCGGCACCATTGTATACAAGGTTAATGTAGATGCCGGTTTTACCTGTCCGAATCGCGACGGAACCCTCGGCAACAGCGGCTGTATTTATTGCAACAACGACAGTTTTCGACCGTCACGATGCGCGCCGGAACTCCCGTTGAAAGAGCAGATACGCAATGGCATGCGATATCTTTCCGGCCGGTACAAGGCGGGCCGTTTCCTCGTCTACTTTCAACCGTATACGAATACATATGCACCGGTTGCCGTGCTTGAGCGGCTTTACCGAGAAGCGCTTTCATTCCCGGAAGTCGTCGGCCTTGCAATAGGCACGCGCCCCGACTGCGTCGATCGTGAGAAGATCGCATTGCTCCAGCAACTTGCCCGAGAGCGTTTTGTGCTTGTTGAGTACGGCGTGCAATCCATTTACGACAAATCGCTCGAGTTCATCAGGCGGGGTCATACGTATCAGACTTTTCTGGACGCCATAGAGATGACTGCAAATCGCGGCATTGAAATAGGGGCGCATCTTATTGTCGGATTCCCGACCGAAACACGCGAAGAGATGCTGGCGATGGCTGATGCAATGTCACGACTGCCGATTCGCCTCCTCAAGATACATCAGCTCCAGGTCATCACCCGGACGTTGCTGGCGGACATATACGCCAAAACGCCCTTCCCGATATTTAATTACCCAGATTATCTCGACTTTCTGGTAGACTTTATCGAACGCTTGCCGCCGCACATAATACTACAGCGTCTTTTTGCGACAGCGCCGGACGCAATACTTGTTGCCCCGAGGTGGGAGAGGACGCGGCAGCAGATATTGCGGGATATAGAACAGAGGTTTGTCGATCGCAATGCTTTCCAAGGATCGCAGTGCATACGTCATCGGGATTGATGCGCATCCGGTCGATGTCGAAGTGGACACCTCGGCGCGCGGCCTCCCGCATTTTTCGATTGTCGGGCTTCCCGATGCCTCCGTAAAGAAATCGAAGGATCGCATTCGCGCCGCATTAAAAATATCGGCTTTTCATTCCCTCTCGAACAAATGACGGTAAATTTAGCGCCTGCTGATCTGAAGAAAGAAGGTGCGCTCTTTGACCTGCCGATTGCCCTTGGGGTTATCGCCTCCGAGGGCGTGATTAATCCTGCCCCGCTTCAGCGGTTTCTCGTTGCCGGAGAAGTATCGCTTGATGGCCGTCTGAAACCGGTTCTCGGGGCGTTGCCCATCGCCATTGCCGCAAAGCGACTCGGCCTGCGCGGCGTGTCGCCGCACTCCCTTGTTTCCAGGGGCTCATCAGCTTGGGTGGAACCTGATATCCCGCGCCGGCCAGGAATAATATGAACTAGTAGTCGGCGCTCCAGTCTTCCTTGTCTTCTTCACGCAATGCAATGACTTCTGTGCAAAGACGCTTGGCGCGCGGGTTCAGGCGGCGCTTTACGAGGGAAATCAATTTCAGATCGGCCGGAAGGTTCTCGAAAAAAGCGAGTGCAAGAATTTCATCGACATGCTTGCACTCGGATATGTCGAGTGCGCTGTTCAGAAACCGGTAGTAATTCTGCAGCTCCTGCTCATCATCAGGGTTCAGCTCACCCGCAAGCTCGGCGTTCTGGAGATCCAGAAAACGACGAGCCGCTTTTCTGAGAATCATATAGCGCGGATCATCGTTCAGATTAACCAGCCCCCCAAACTGCACGAGAAACTGCGGGACCGTTTCGATCAACAACTCAACAATGTTTTCTCTGGACAGCGACGACGTGCTCATATACGCACAACCACTCCTTTATTATTGAATCTGTGAGCCGGACTGCGGCGTACCGTTCACGCCGTTTCAGGCAGGCAGCATTGTATGATACTTATAACCACC
>DATHDH010000185.1:0-2244 GCA_035319145.1 Dissulfurispiraceae bacterium
AGTGTCAGGCAACTGATGCCGCCGAGGGTGAGCAATCCGTAAGAGGTAACCTTAATCTCGAGAACGAAGAGGATAATGCCGATCACGATGAGTATGAGGCCGGCATAGTTGACCGGCAAGGTCTGAAATGCATAAAAGGCCAGCACAAGAGAGATCGCCCCGATTATCCCGGGAGCGATGGTTCCCGGATTGGAGAGTTCGAAGAAAATACCGTAAAAACCTATCATCATGAGAAGGTATGCAACCGTAGGATCGCTGACAAAACTGAGGAGCCGGTGGCGGAATCCCATTTCTTCATTGATAATAACGGGCTTTGCGGTGCGGAGCGAAATATTTCCTGCCGCGGTTCTGACGACTCTGCCGTCGAGCTGCTTCATAAGGTCGGCCCGGTCGGTCGCGATAAGATCGATGACGCCGAGCTTCAATGCCTCACTCTCGGTCGCAGAAATGCTCTTGCGGACTGCATCCTCTGCCCATACTGCATTCCTTCCATGCTGCTCGGCAAGCGATCGGATGTAGGCGGCCGCGTCGTTCGTCGCCTTCTCAGCCATGACCGGATCCATCTTTTCTCCGACGGCAACAGGGTGGGCAGCGCCGATGTTTGTGCCGGGGGACATGGCAGCCACGTGAGCAGCAATCGTGATGAAGGCGCCGGCAGATGCGGCCCGCGCACCGCTTGGTGCAACATAAACTACGATCGGGGTGCGACTTGCATTCATCTCTTTGACGATGGCCCTCATTGAGGTATCAAGCCCTCCGGGAGTATCAAGCTCCAGAATAATAATCTGCGCGTCGATATCAGCGGCTTTGCGGAGAGAACTCGCGACAAAATCCGATGCCACCGGCGATATCATCCCCGAAACGCGCATTACAAAGACCGTGGTAGCTTCTTCACCACCCCGCTCATCGGCGAAGGCGGAAGCAGCAAAGAATACAGCCGACAATATCGCAATGATGGGTACAAAGAAGAAAAGAAGAGTTCGGCAACGATTAGACATAGGAGGAAAAACGCTTCTGCTCTGTCTGGCGCCCCTCTGCCGCAGCTGTTTCATACGCCTTCCGGGCGCGTTCCTGACGAGCCTCGCTCTCGATCTTCGCAGCCTCGGCCGCTACCTGCACGTCTTGTCCAGACGGATGGGCCGGTGCGAGAGCCGCAGCCCGCACGGCGCCCATTTTCGCAATTGTTGCATCGGGATCTTTTTCCCGCGAAGCGTCGATGGGCACTTCCCCGCTGACTGCGTAAAGGTTGCCGTCTGGCCCGCGTTGAAATTCAAAGTGCGCCGCGCCCGCATATTGGCCACCGGCAGCACGATGCGCCTGTTCATGAGCCCGAACCTCGCGATCGATCCGCTGAAGCCGTTCAATTTCCTGCTGCATCTGGTCGGAGACATTCCCGAACGCTGTCGTCGTGCTTGCCGGGACAGACCCGCGAGGCGATCCCAAGCCTGGCGCCTGAGATGAAAAATCCGCAGCATGGAAAGGCTCGTTATGCGTCGCCGAAACAACCATATGACTATTTTATCACGCTTTCAGGAGAAGAGTTCCCCAGAGAAAGTTGATGTTTTACTAAAGATCTGTTATAAATTATCCGAAATATAAAAAAGCCTGGCACTTCGGCATGCGGGGAGAAAGAGAATCATGGCAAAAATCGATGCCTTCTTCAAACTTATGCTCGAGCAGAACGCCTCAGACCTTCACATGGTTTCCGGACAGCAGCCGATACTGCGTGTCCGCGGTGAGATGGAGCGCGTAAAATACAAGCTCCTGGACAGCGATGAACTGCGTACCATGTTGTATGAAATCGCGCCCGAAGACAAGATCAAGGTTTTTGAAGAGACGGGAGACATGGACTTCGGATATGAAGTCCCGGGGATAGCTCGTTTCCGCTGTAACTTCTTCATGCAGAAGTACGGCGTCGGCGCGGTCTTCCGCCTCATTCCGAGCGAAATCGTGAGCATCGATCAGCTGGGGTTACCTGCCATTTGCAAGAAATTCGCCATGCTGCACAAAGGACTGGTTCTCGTAACGGGACCGACCGGAAGCGGAAAATCGACGACGCTTGCCGCTATTATCGATCACGCGAATATAAACAGAAAAGACCACATCATCACGATTGAAGATCCGATTGAATTCGTCCATATAAGCAAAGGGTGCGTCATCAACCATCGTGAAGTCGGCACCCATACCAAATCATTTGCAGCCGCGCTCCGTGGAGCGCTCCGCGAAGACCCGGACATCATACTG
>DATHDH010000186.1:0-2819 GCA_035319145.1 Dissulfurispiraceae bacterium
TGGCTACGAGTCCGATGACGATGAGCTTGTGGATGCCATGCTTCTTGAGTTGCAGATCCAGATCGGTGTTGGCAAAGCCGCTGGAACACCAATGCTGCGCTGCGACGATTTCGCCGGGTCTGGGCTCGAATCCGGGATGGACCTCGCCGCCCCATGTGCCGTCTGCGAACGCCTTGCTCAGCCAGGTCGCCTTCTGGATAGGCGCAATGTACTTCCAGGTCTCGTAATCGCCGGGACGGTATCGATGATGCAACGCATGAAAAACGGGCAGTCCCGCCTTCCGCGCGGCATCAAGGACTTGCATCATATGAGGAACACAATTGTTGGCTTCAGCAACGCCCTTCAAGCGATCCCATATCTTGCCTCCCTCGGAAATGAAATCGTTATACGGATCGATCACGAGAAGCGCGGTGATCTCCTTGTCAAACTTCAGATCTGTCATCTTCTTTCCTCCTATGCTCTCACTACGCCGCTTTTGCCGCCGCGGTAAACGCCCCCGCATTCTTTCGGACGAATTCCTGCACACTCTGCGGCCCTCGCCCTGTCAGTGCGCGCACGTCGTCCGTTATCCGGTCGAAGCGCCCCGCGCGGTGCAGATCGGCCATCGCTGTGAGGTGGTTCACGACGTGAACCGGCAAGCCCCTCTTGAGCAGCTCGTCCCGCCACGGCTCGACCGGAATGTCCTGAAAGGTGATTGTAAGCGATCCCCTTGTAATAAGCATTCATATCTGGACGGCCTATCGTTGCCGTCAGTCGTTCGACGACCTCCGCAAATGGTCTGGTGGAAACGACGCTGAATCTCTTCATTTGAATATTCATGGTTGGCATTTTCTTTATCACCCCTTCCTGATCCGTTGATGACTTCTCTTAGCTCTTCGGTGTCTTTGCGCGTCAGGTCCGGCCCGGTGCTTCGTTCATGAACATGCGCCGTGGGCGTGCGGTCGATCAGCAGACTGAGTAATTCCGGCCGGCCGTAGTGACCGCGCGAATCCATCAGCTGTTTGCGCTTTTCAATCAGCGTGAAGTCGAGGTCTGCGATCACCACGCCTTCAGCCGACCGAATAGGTTAGCAGCTTCCCGTTATGTGTTCACTCGGAGCTTTTAATCCGTGGATCGTCGCTCGGGTTGATGTATTCAATACCAAGCGGCCCAATCGCCGTCACCTGCGTGATGTAGTCGCTTGACTTCGCCCAGTGGAAATGGGATGTGTTGCCCGGCAGAACGATCACGGTGCCGGGTGGATAGGCCACCAATTTCTCTTCGTCGAACTGATCACCCAGGCCGATGTAAAAGACGCCGGATATGACCGTGTAGATTCTATCCTCCGGGTGCCTGTGTGGCATCAGCTTCACGCCGGACGGCACTTTCACCCTGATCACGTAGGGGCCAGGTTCCGAGGGTTGCCCTACAACGATGGCAAGACAGACCGCAGGTGGGAATGCCGCGAAGGGCTTCCAGTCGATGTCTTCGGGACGGACCGACCTGAAAACTGCCTGGCCAGGCTGGTTGGTTCGAAGCATTGTTTTCCTCTCTTCGTGTCGATCTAACAGGCTCACATCGCGATGCCGCCTATTTGCGTCTCACCGTTTATCTATGGGGGTACTCCGTGAAAACGTAATCTCTTGTCTTCGCTATCGTGTGGCACGCGAATCCGCACTTGGCGTCGTTGCCCTGCGGAGGCTTGTCAGACAGGGTGCCCGGCGTGAACGTATCGGATGCGGCGTCATAGTCAAACACGGCCCATCCCCAACCGCCGCTGTCCGCGAACCTCTTGCGATCCTTCACCATGAAGTCCACGTCATGCTGGGTGCCCGGCACCGTCGCTGCGGGGAACGTCTCCATCTTTTTCGGGTTCCAATGGATCTTCGCCATCTTGGAGCCATCGGGGAAAGGCTTACCGTTGCCGGGAACTCCGGCCAGGTAGGCGTCGATCATTACAGGGTTAGCGAGGATCGCGGAAAGCAGGCCTCCATCCTGACTGACAGAGACAACCTGCCATGACTCGTATCCTCTGAACTCAGAGAACGCGAGCCCATTCGGCACTTGCAAGGTATACTTGTCCTGCGCGGAAATCGCCATGCCGCACAAGACAGCGAGCAATGCCAAAATGATCATTGTCGATGTGATTCTTTTGATTTTCATTTTCGATACCGTTCCTCCAGAATCTTCGCTCCTTGCTTTCATTGCTTCGTTCCTCCTTTAAGGCTTCCCCTGACGACATACCATGAAGTAAGCCTTTCGTGTAAAGGGAGGCAAGCGCCGAAGTTCACATGGCCAGGCGATCAAATGTATTTACTATATTTAGCAAGATGGATGCCACAGGGTTGTGACATGATATTGTTGTAACGATTCAAAGGATTAATTATTTCTCAACATAATTCGATTCGTATTATTTTAATAAAATGAAGAGGCAAATTGACCTGCCGGTTCAAATTGGATGCACTCTATTTTTTTAGATTAAAAGCAATTGAAGCGTAATACTTTATGAGTCCGAAGAAAGATACACGCATTCGATCTATGCATCGTCGCAACTATCGATATCAAAGAAAAAATCACTAGCGCCCTACTGATCGAATGAAATATTACAACTTCAAATCGTGTCTAAACTCTGCTGTCAGAACAGTCCTACTTTAGCTGGCTTGACATTCATTTCGGTCGCGTTATTCTTAGACCATGATGCGCGAGAGGAAGGATTAACTCATGAAAGATAAAGTACATATCTACACCGCCTTTGCAGTTCTTTTAGGCATGATAGTTGTCTCATCAAGCGTCGACGTTCTCGCCCAACATAATCATCAGGGGCACGACATGCAGACGCA
>DATHDH010000187.1:0-10750 GCA_035319145.1 Dissulfurispiraceae bacterium
CCAGGTGCACAGGGATATGGGGTGGGACATGAGCAAGGTGAATGTCAACGGCGGGGCGATTGCGCTCGGTCATCCGGTCGGAGCAAGCGGCACGCGGATTCTGGTGACACTGATGTTTGAGATGGTGAAACGAAATGTAAATACCGGCCTTGCCTCGCTCTGCATCGGCGGCGGACAAGGCATCGCCATGATCGTTGAACGGGTGAAATAATCGTCGTCACGCTGAGGGCCTCCCGACGGAAGCAGCGGCGAGAGGCCCTTGCAATAAAATACCGCACGATGCATGAGGAGGCAGCGCATGATGAAAATTGCGGTAATCGGTGCCGGTACGATGGGCAATGGCATTACCCATGTGTTTGCGCAGGCAGGATATGCGGTCTCACTCATCGATGTATCTCAGCTGCTTCTTGACAAGGCAATTCAGACCATTACGAAGAACCTTGACAGACAGATTGCGAAAGGGACGATCACGGAGAACCAGAAGAATGCGGCTCTGGCTAACATTGTCGCGCACACCGATATGGCGGAGGGAGTCAGGGATACGGATGTCGTGATTGAAGCCGCCACCGAGAACCTGGCTCTGAAACTGAAGATCTTCGGCGAACTTGATAGATTGACCCCACCGCAAACGATTCTTGCCACGAACACATCTTCACTCTCGATAACGAAAATCGCGGCGGCGACAAAACGTCCGCAGCAGGTCATCGGCATGCACTTCATGAACCCAGTTCCCATGATGAAGCTCGTCGAGATCATAAACGGCTACGCGACAAGCCCAGACGTGACTCAAACGGTCGTCGATCTCGCGCAGAAGGTCGGCAAGGTTCCGTGTGTTGTTAAAGATTATCCCGGGTTCACCTTGAACCGCATTCTCATCCCGATGATCAACGAAGCCGTATGGATACTGCAGGAAGGCATCGCGGGCGTCGAAGAAATCGACACCATTATGAAGCTCGCTGCAGCACATCCGATGGGGCCGCTCCAGCTCGCCGACCTCATCGGGCTTGATATATGTCTCTCAATACTTAATGTCCTGCATGAAGGATTCGGCAACCCGAAGTACGCGCCGTGCCCGCTGCTTGTCAACATGGTAACCGCCGGAAATCTCGGCGTCAAGAGCGGCGAAGGGTTCTACGTCTACACGGCAGGGAGCAAGGATCTGGTGGTCAGTTCGCGGTTCGGAAAATAAAAACGAACCACAGTCTTCCAGGGAGGACGGTGAAGCCTCATTGGTCGGGTTCTTCACCGTCCTCTTCGTCTTTTCTGTTACGAAGGCGCATTGCCCTTATGAAAAGCGTCAGCGCCGCCAGGCCGAAAAGAATCGCTAGGGCATACGAAAAGAAGGTCGGGACAATCACGGCGACAAGGGTCAGCGCCATAAGGACAAGCGCAAAGCTCAGCAGTGAAGAAGATTCAGCCCTGCTCAGTTTCCTTTTGCCTGTCACTGCCGCATTCAGGGCGCTTCCTGCCGAAACCGCACGTAATAGTACGCTCTGTCCACTGCTCCGCAAAACGCGACCACGCGGGGATCGGGGAGGATTATGCACCGGCCTGATTTTGTTGCGGCTCGTAATGACCACTTCGGTGGCGTTCTCAAGGTCTTCAAGGAACATCTCGCCGACCGACGAGGCTACCTCCTCATTTTCGATGACGACATCAAGCTCCCAGTTGCCGAGCCAGCTCGAAAGATTCAAGTTCGATGATCCGATGCGTGCCCACAAACCGTCACACACGGCGGTCTTTGCGTGGATCATCTGTCCGTTCCATTCGAAGACCCTGACGCCTGCTTCGAGAAGCGTCCGGTAGCTTGTACGCGAGAAGTTAGCAATCCACTGGACATCGCTTCCGTGAGGCAGCAGAAGCCGCACATCAACGCCGTCCAGCGCGGCGGCCCTGAGCGCCTGAATATATGCGCCCGTGCCGAGAAAATAGGCATCGGTCAGCCAGAGATACTCCTGGGCAGCTGCCGCTATCATCAGATCGAGCCGATAGAGCCCCGCCGTCTCGGGGGTTGTGGCAACAACGCGCATGGCAACGGATCCCTGCTCAGGAACGGCGATGGGTTCGCCCTCAGGTTTCGACCCTCCCGCAAGACACCATGCATCGAAGAATGCCCTTTCCACCTCGGCGACGGCGGGACCCTCGATCATAACGCCGGTGTCACGCCACGGCTGTATGCCGTTCTGAGCCGTACCCGACCAGGCATCGCCGATGCAGAGCCCCGAAACAAATGCGATGGTTCCGTCGACAGTCAGCAGCTTGCGATGATCACGGCTGACCCACCCGAGCAGGCTCGAAAGGGTCGGCGGATTTGCGACCCGTATCTCTCCCCCGGCAGCAATGAGCGGCTTCCAGAGCGACGGGACAAAGATGCTGCGAGCGCCGAACCAGTCATACAGCACCCTAATGCGAACTCCCTCGCTGGCCTTTTGCACGAGGATGTCGCGGAAATGCCGACCGGTTCGGTCGTCATGAATGACATACATTTCGAGGTGAATTGTCGAACGTGCAGATGCAAGTGCTGCTTCCCATGCCGGGTAATTCTCGCGGCCATCGCGGAGGATGCGCAGGCGATTACCAGAAACGAGTGCCGCGCCGCTCGCGCGCATGAGTGCATCATCGGGCATCATGCCCCGGAAACGCTCATCTCCCTGCTGCAGATCATTATTCATCGTTCTTTCACCATTACTCTGATATCCGCAACCATCGGGAGGTGATCCGACGCTATCAGGGCAGGCCACCTGCGCGAAACCTGAAATGATCGAATCTCGATATGCCCCGTGTAATAGAGATGGTCGAGATGGAGCATCGGGAAGATGCCGGGATACGTCCTTCGCCACTTCAGATGCGGAATGAGGTCAAGGCTTTTCAACTGCCCCGAAAGCAGCTCAGTAGCCGGTCCCTTCATCCATTCATTGAAATCGCCCAGTATAATCTTCGGCCGCCGCGTCTGCGGAAAAAGGACAAACTCGATGAGCTTCTTCGCCTGTCGCACGCGCTCGTTCTTTGAAGTTCCGAAGTGAACGTTGTGAAGTTGAACAGTATGCCCGTCCACTTCGAGGTCGATGCATTGGCAGATGCGCTCTTCAAGCCCTTTCTGGCTGAGGTCGCACGTGACATGGTTTGTGACCGGCAACCGGCTCAATAGGACATTGCCGTATGGATGCCCCCGATAGAGCCTGGCAGGGGCCAATAACGGCGTCATATTCAGGCGCATAGCGAGTTCCTCATCCTGCCCCATCTTTTTCGCTCCCGGCCCGATAACTTCCTGCAGGGCGATGACATCCGCCTTGAGAGATTTCAGCACGGCGGCAATCCGCCTGACATCGGTCCGGCCGTCGAGGCCCCGGCATTTATGCACGTTATAGGTCGCCACCCGTAAGGGAATCCGTTTCTGACGCATCGCCGACGCCTGTCCTCCTTGCTTTTCCAGACTGCGCAAACTGCTGTATTTAGCATAGCACGCACTTTGCTGAACTGCCATTCGGGTACTCGCAACAAAGAAATGCTATGATACAGGGAAATTCGGCATGTCGAAATGGCAAATAATGGAAAACAGCCGCTATGAAAAAATATATAAGGTTGAACCTGCCGACATCGATCAGCTCGGACATGTGAACAATATCATTTACCTTAAATGGGTCCAGGACATTGCAGTCGCCCATTGGTGCACTCTTACGACGCCTGAACAGCAATCATCAACGTACTGGGTCGTCGTGCGGCATGAGATCGATTACAGACACCCGGCGCGATTGGGAGACGCGGTTATTGCCCGCACTTGGGTGGGCGCCGCTCACGGACTGCATTTTGAACGCTTCACCGATATCCTGCGCACCGGGGATAACGATTTGCTGGCATCCGCACGCACGGTCTGGTGTCCGATAGACAGCGCTACCGGCCGCCCTCACCGCGTAGCACCCGAGATCCGCGCACTCTTCTCAACTCCGGAGAAGCAATCCGGCGCATCATAAGCCGGACATTTCTCCTTTGCTCATTCAGGAAATTATCGCTTTGCTGTTACACACATTTCATCCGAGCCTTGACACGCCTGAAGAATATCTCTATACTCGAACCATGATTCAGGTTTCGTCGACCATGAAAAAGATTGCTCTCATTGAATGGCGCTGCGCGTCTGCAGCCGGTGAGGTATTCTTTTAACATTTTACGGGATATCTACTAAGAATACTTCAAGGGCCGCGGCACAGACACCGCGGCCCTTTTTCGTCATAAACAAACCAAGGAGGATACCATGATCAATGCACTCGGGGCTGCATTCCGCATCTTCGTACTGACACTATTTCTGCTGGTTTATTCGAACGCGCAGTCATCGGCCGGCGGCGGCTTAACGAAAATTGCGGATAATGTCTACGCGTATGTCGACGTGAAGAATGCCGAGCCATCCAACAGTTATGGGGCCAACGCCGGAATCGTCATCGGCAAAGAGGGTGTGCTCGTTGTCGACACGCTGATATCCGCGAAAGAGGCGAAGCGTTTCATCGCTGATATCCGCACGATCACCGACAAGCCGATCAAGTATGTCGTCAACACGCACTATCATTTGGACCACACGTTCGGCAACGGTGAATTCGCGAAACTCGGAGCAGTGATTATTGCTCATGAAAGAGACAAGAAGAGCTTTGAGCTACATGGTGCGCACGTATTGAAGAACATCGGCAATTACGGGCTTTCTGAAGCCGATATGGCAGGGACCACGCTCGCATATCCGAAGCTTACCTTTTCGGATCGCGCAGAAATAGATCTCGGCGACGAACGCGTTGAACTCATTGCCGCGGGCGCTTCGCACACCGACGGCAGTATCCTTGTCTCCGTCCACAACAGGAAGATCGTTTTCGCGGGGGATGTCCTTTTCACCGGCTATCATCCCTACATGGCCGAGGGGGACATAAACGGATGGGTGGCCGCACTCGACATGCTCGGCAAAATGGAGGCGACAACAATAATTCCCGGGCACGGGCCGATCTCGAACGCAAAAGATCTTACGGAAATGAAAGAGTACATTGTGTTGTTTGATCGCGAGGCAAAACGATTTGCGATGGAAACAGGCGATGTCGATGATATCTATTCACGGCTCAAGACATTGCTGCCTGCCCGGTCCGAAGGCGACTGGCTTATCCGTGCCAACATCAGGATGAGGTACGTCAAGAAATAGGCATGCAGTGATCCATCTTCATCGAATCGAGGAGAAACCTTTATGACTGCCCCGATGGTCAAAATCAGAAAAGCGCGGACGCCGGATGTCGCACAGATTCTGTCGATACAGCGTTCGGCGTTTCAGAGATATGTCGGTGAACTCAGGCCGGAGCAGATACCTCCGCTGCATGAAACGGCGGCAGAAGCTCGTCACGATCTGCGCGCCAAGTCCTTCCTAGTGGCTGATATCGGCACGATCGCCGGTTCTGTCCGTTACACTATACGGGGCGGCGTTTGCCACATCGAACGCCTGTCGGTAATGCCGGCCATGCAGGGGCAAGGCATCGGCAAAGCCCTGCTCAGCGCCGTCGAACAGAAGACTGCGCAAAGGGCTCACAAGCTTTATCTCGAAACAGGTGCCCTTGCGGATAACCTCATTGCGTTTTACACAAAGCTCGGGTTCTCTGTCGAGGCCAGGTTTTGCCGTCACTACGGAGGGTTCGACTGGATTGCCTTCTCGAAATTCCCGGAACGGATGACGAGATCCCGGAAAGGACACTGAATGCCTGCCTTCAATATCAGGATGCTGCTGCTCCTTTCTCTCGGACATCTCGTCACCGATATCTATCAGGGAGCACTGCCGACCATACTGCCGTTCCTCAAGGAGAAGCTCGGGCTTTCTTACACGATGACCGGTACAATCATTATGATATCAAGCCTCACTTCGTCTGTTATACAGCCGCTGTTCGGCATTATTTCGGATAAAAGGGGGAAGGCAGTCTTTCTGCCGTTCGGCGTTATATGCGCAGGCACGGGCTTTTCATTGCTTGCCGTCGGTTCCAGTTATACCGCCGTTCTGATCTTCGTGCTCATCAGCGGACTCGGCATCGCCGCCTATCATCCGGAAGGATACAAGACCGCACGCCTCTTCACTGGAAAGAATGTAGCCACAAGCCTGTCTATATTCACGGTGGGCGGAAACCTCGGATTTGCGCTCGGTCCGACGCTTTCCATTCTTGTAATCACCCTGTTCGGAGGCGTGGAGTACCTGCCGATCCTGTTTCTCCCTGCATTGCTCTTCGTATCGCTGCTTCTCGTATCGTGGAAGACGCTGACGACCGAGACCGAAGCGCATACGGCGCAGAGACAGTCCACCCCAGGAATCACTCCGGGAACCGTCACGGGGTTGGTGCTCGTCATCCTGAGCGTCGTGGCCCGATCATGGACGCAGTTCGGACTCATGGCCTATATCCCCTTTTACTACATCGATCACGTAAAGGGCGACCCGCTTTATGCGGGAACGCTCGTCTCAACGTTTCTGCTCGGCGGGGTTGCCGGAACTCTAAGCGGAGCCCCGCTCGCAGACCGGTGGGGCCACAAGAAGGTCCTTACTCTGTCGCTCGGCCTGTCCTCGCTCATCTTTCCGCTTATCTTCTTTACCGAAGGGATGTATGCAATTTTCTTTGTCTTCGCCCTGCTCGGCATGGTCCTTATTTCTTCGTTCACGATTACCATTGTCATGGCGCATCGATTTCTGCCGAACAGTCTCGGCATGGCCTCGGGACTGACCGTCGGATTTGCGATAGGAATGGGGGGAATCGGGGTCACCATTCTGGGGATTATCGCCGACGCCCATGGCGTTCCGGCCGCCCTGAAATGCATAGGAGTTCTTCCGGTTATCGGATTCCTGATCAGCCTTTTCATCCGGTATCCCCCGGAACGCGGTGCCGCCGGCTGATCCTTAACTCATCCGCCAATTCGTCGATATAAAGATAGCACTCTCTTTTTTTGTGCTATGCTCAAGTCAGAAACCATCAGGGAGGTGCCCTCATGACCGGAAACCAGCGCTATGTTGCCATCCTCTTGTTTGAAGACGTTGAGGACCTCGATTTTGTCGGACCGCTCTCGGTTTTTTCGATTGCAAACCGCAATATCGAGCCGGAACCCTTTGTCGTCTTCACCGTATCCGAGAAGAAAAAATCGTTTCCCACCCGTCATGGACTTACGGTTATGCCTGCTTATACCTTCGAGAGGGTTCCTGCTCCCGATATTATTGTCATTCCAGGCGGCCTCGGCGCACGTCGCGAGGTGCACAACGAAGTCGTCAAGTCATGGATTGTCAACAACGCTGCCGCCGCAGAGCATGTCCTTTCGGTCTGCACGGGCGCTCTGCTGCTTGGTGCAGCGGGGCTGCTGAACGGACTCCAGGCAACGACACATCATTCATCGTTGGACAAACTGCAGGAAATCGCACCCTCCGCAAAAATCGTGAAAGAGGCCCGTTTTGTCGACAACGGCAAGATCGTCACGGCGGCAGGTATTACGGCCGGGATTGATGCCGCGCTTTATCTGGTCGGCAAACTTATCAACAAAGAATGCGCGGACAAGGTGAAAACCATAATGGAGTATACCCCGGCAGCCTGATTTGACCTGAATTTAAGCAAATCGACAAAAAAAGCCCGGCTGCATTCCGCAGCCGGGCTTCCTGTTTCAGGGCAATCAGAATGACCCGACTACATTGACAAAGAACCCTCTCGACCTGTACGACAGGTCAGTCAGGTTGTCCGAGAAGTCGGTGAAGTTGTAGCCTGCGCCTATCTTCACATTCTCCGTGATGTGGCGATACAGGCCGATGAGGAATCCGGTCTTCGCGTCGCCCGCTTCGGTCGCCTTCAGGTAGCGCCACTCGGCAAGCGCATCCCACTCCTTCACGAAATGCAGATCCGTACGAATAATGAACAGATGCGCATGGCTGTTGAACCAGTCGCCGTCCACCTTTGTCTGTTTCAGTTCGCTCAGGCGGAAACCGTACTTTGCGCCGACCGACAGCCACGGGAAGAGGTCGTAAATCGTATCGACCGACAGTACATGGCTGCGCTGGGCATAGTCGGCTATGATATTTGACGGAGCCAGCTGTCCCGGCGACGGCAGATTGTAATAGTAAGTGTATTTAAAGAGGGCATTGAGCTTGTCATTGCTGACCGGCCGCAAGGCGGCCCCTGCCACGAACTCCATATAGTTCGCATCGTAGAATGCGCCCTGCGATGAATCGCTGTAGGAGAAATTGAACTTGCCGAGCAGTCGCCATGACGGGTCGACCTGGTAACCGAGCGAGTTCTTCATCAGCCAGGTATGGCGATCGCCGAGAGAGCCGGTCTCATCGCGGTATTCAAGCGCACTCGCTAACTTGGTCTTTTCGAACTTATATGCGAGAGACAGCCCCAGCGCCTTGCGCTTCAGGTCACCGGCGAACTCGTCGCTGATAGTTCCGTATTCAGCCTTGACTCCATACGTCCAGCGGTCGTTCGGCGAATAATCGAGACCGAAGGCATGGACAAGGCTGTCGGGACCCGCACCCTGCGCCCACTTCGACTCGCCGTACACGCGGACCTGATCAGAAAGTTTGTAAGCGCTGCCGAATACGAGGGTTCCCATTCTTCCGCGATAGATCGAATCAGGGCGCTCAGTCTCCATCGTATACGTCAAATAGACGTTGCTCCGGTCATCGATGCGATAGTCACCGGACAGTTTGCCGCCGAGACCGCCGTCGCCTGCAGAAATTTCGGCGTCGAGTTTGAAGCGGGGAGTTGCCTGCCAGAAACCGCCGACGCCGACGCGATCATTGTCCTGGCGATTGCCTGTCGCGGAAAGAGTTCCCTGAACGAAACCATAGAGCCCCCATGGGGCATAAACCGGCTTCTCCGATGTCGCAGCAGCAGGAGCTGAGGATACCGGAGCCGACTGCGTCTGCGCAGTGGCGTCTTTTCCCGTCTGTGCTGCGGTCTGATCTTTCTTCTCGTCGACCTTTGCGCCGGATGCCGACTGAGACGTCTGCTCTTCTGGCTGCTTTATAGCCTGTTCAGGCTTCTGCAGAGGTCGGTAATCGAGCCTGACGATCGCATCCGTGCGACCGCCGTCTTCGGAAAGTATCGAACTGGCGTTCGGCGTATGCACCGAACGGTTGTCATGCCGCGCGCCGACCGAGAGCGTGAATTCATCACCGAGCTTCTGGCGGACATTCGCCTCGACCGCTCTGAATGTCTGACTCTCCGCATCGCGCTCATCGGCCTTCACATCCACGGTCGTACTCTCGCCGACCGGGAGATGCGCGAGGAATCCGGCCTGATCGAGGCGCTCATTGTCGAACGTCGTCATGCCGGGCCCTGAAAATCCGTGATCGCGATGCTGCCAGTATGCAGTAACTCTTCCTTTGCCGTCTTTCCAGAGCTCAGAAAAATCGAGCGCTCCTTCAAGACGCCATGCATCGGCATTCCCTTCAGTTCCGGCTTGTTGAGCAAAGTCGAAACCGCCGGTTATAGATGTCAACTGACCGGTGCCGGCCCCTTCGGAGCGGGCAAATTCGCCCTTCAGATAGGTACCGGGCTTATATCTCAGCATGACGTCGGCGCCCTTGAGTCGCTGGGCTGACTGGTCTTCTCCCTGCCGGTAGCCGGTGATGCCGAGGCGCAGTATGTCACCGAACCAATGTGTCGCCCTGATTCCGGCGGCAAGGTCATGCGTTGCAGTCAATCCAGGAACATATTCATACGTCACGACCATGTAAACGGGATTGCCGTTGAGGGTCGTTGTCTGAATAAGCGTGCTACCGTCCGCAACGGCGGACAACGGCGACCGCAACAGAATGCGACCTTGCAGATAGTTGACATCGTAATCCTGTGCGGGAGCCAGCAGCCGACGCTCCAGCGTGATCAGCGAATCTTTATCGCGCACCTCGACCCAGATGCGCTCCGAGCCCTGCGTGATATCCATGTGGCGAAGGTAGTAGAGCGAGCCGCCTGTACCCCGGAACTCCTCACGCGACGCAAGGGTGCCCGGATCGGCGATAAATGCATTCAGTGCGGTGCGCCGCTCTCCATACGAGGTAGTCTCCGTGGGTGCCAAAACGAGATTTGCACCGTAGAGACCGCGACTGTATTGCGTCAGTTCGGTACCCGCCCACTGCGTCTGGAAATTGCCCCACATGACCGACGAATCTCCACGCTCGATCTTGACGTAGAATTTTCCCTGCGTCGGAGCGTCATCGACTATAGTACTGTCGTCGCCGTAGACCGGGTAATAGACATCCGGATCAATGCGCCGCAAGAGATACATCGGGTCTTTGGCGTCGAAGTTCTTGAAGAGATTCTGCACCGGCTGCTCGCGGGTATCGGCACTCATCGTCAGAAGGTACTCGCCCTTGATAAGTCCTTTCAGATAAAAGGCGCCTCGACCGTCTATGTACGTTTTATTTTCATAATGGCGCGTCTCATCGCCGGTCACCAGCTTCGCCGGCCCTGTGGTATTGTTTCTGCCGATGGTAAGGTCGGCGAGGCCGATATAGAACCAGTCTTTATCAGGAATGGATATCGAACGGCGATAGACCATTCCTGCTCCCTTTTCATCCGTGACTGACACCTCGACCATATTCGGACCCGCAGGCATAAGCTGGCGCACCGCGAATTTACCGTTGCGGTCAACCGGCACGGTCAGGCCAAGCGCCTTGACGGTGCTGCCGGTCGGAACCTTGCTTCCGTCGATGGTTACCGTGCCGCCCTTTGCCGGGATATTTATCAGCGTTCGGCTGTTTTCGCCGTAGCCG